>NZ_JBHWHX010000011.1:0-229283 GCF_042732315.1 Streptomyces sp. NPDC059787 | reverse complement strand
CAGGCGCTACCCAAGCCCCCACCCGAGCCGCACAGGCGCCGCAGGCATCCCACCCACCGGACCGAAAGCCGCACCGCAGGCACAAGACCCGCACCCCCACCAAAGCCGCAGGCATGGTCACGGCACCGTGTACTCGTCCCGTAGGCCGCACATCCCGAAGCCTCCCCGCCGGCTGGGAGCCGTCTCGTACGCCGCCGCCTCTTCGAGGTGCGCGGAATCGCCCGCGGCCAGCGCGGACAACTGAGCCCCCGTACGCTCGGCGGCGGCCAGGGCACCGGACCGCCACAGTTCCCGCCACACCGGCACCCGGTCCCGCACCAGCCGGGCCGCCGCACGCCGGAACTCCCGGTACGGCCCGACGTCACCTCCCACAAGCGCCTCACGCAGCACGAGATAGCCTTCGACCGCGAGATCCCTCCGCCGCCGTGCCGCCGCCTCCGCCTCCGGCCCCACCCCGGGCGGAAGCACCGCCGCCTCGGCGTAGCGCTCGGGGTCGGCCAGCACCTCCGCCGGGAAGGTGAACACCGCGTCCCCGGCCTCCGGCAGCCCGCTGTTCTGCATCAGCACCGTGACCCGCAGATCACCGCCCTGCACCATCCGGTGCACGGTCCCCGGCGTGAACCAGGCCACCGTCCCCGGCCGCAGCGGGATGTCCCGGTACCCGTCGGAACTCAGCGTCTGCACGGCACCCCGGCCGCCGGTCACGACGTACGCCTCCGTGCACACCAGATGCAGATGCGGACTGCCGCCGCACACCCCGTCGGCGGCCTCCCAGTCGTAGGCGCTGAGATGCGACAGACCGACCGCGCCGGGGAGCGGATCGGACCCGCTCACCACGGCAGGCCGTCCAGGTGCGCCTCCACCCGCTCCCGGTCCCACACCCCGTCCGCGACCACGATCCGGTAGCGGTACGAGAAGGACTCCCCCGGCGGCAGCGCGAACTCCTCGAAGAACGCCCAGGAGAACGCGACCGACGGTATGGGCTGCGAGCGCACGAACCAGTGCGACGGATGGACGGCGCTCCCGTCGAGGTTCTCCGGCGCGTGCGCGAAGACGAGCGTGGAGTGACCGTCGTGCTCGTCGTGTTCGGCACTGAACGAGAGCCACGGCCCCTGCACGCCCATGAGTTCCCCGGCCTCGGCACCGGCGCCCGTGCCGACGTCCGGCACGAGGACCGTACCGCCCGTGAAGTCGCGCGGCCCGCGCCACTGCAGCCCGGTGTAACCGGCCATCCCACGGCCGGCGGTGGTGGGTGAGCCGAACTCCAGTGGCACGTCACGCAGGTTCGTGAGCCGGATCGACCAGTCCAGCACCCAGGCCCCGGCCTCCTCGTCGACCGAGTGGACACGCAGTCCGCGCTCCTCCCGGGCCCACTCGGCACCGCCGTTCTCCACCCACGTCAGGTCCTCGGTGCAGTCGAACCGGTCGGCCCCGGCCTCGAAGGCGGAGAACCCGTCGTGCCGCATCGACCCGATGCGCTCGGGCAGGGGCAGGTAACCCTGCCCGTGCACATACGAGTTGCCGCCCCAGAAGTTCTGCCCGGACAGATGACTGGCCGTCATCTGCAGGCCCTTGTGCCAGCGGTGGTCGTTCGGCCGGTACCCGGTGACCGTACGCCCGCCCAGCGTCCGCACCGGATGGGCGTACGGCTTCCGGGACTCGAACGCCTCGGGATCGGGCCGGTAGACGTACCGCAGGATCTCCGTACCCCCCGCGGCCGTCACCACCACGGCCTCGCCGACCTCATGAGTGACGCTGATACCCATCAGTGCTCCTCGGGCGCCCAGTCGGAGTGACCACCGTGCATGGCCGCGTAGAACGGGTCACCGGGGCCGATCTCCCCGGCCCGCACCGGCAGCCCGGTGAACGCGGCCTTGTACAGGGCGGCGGCGAACTCGAGGGTGCTCCGCGCCTCCGCCCCGCTCCCCGGCGGTCGCGTACCGGCGTCGTGGGCGTCGAGGAGGGCGCCCAGCTGCGCCGTGTGCGAACTGGGCACGTCCTGCGAGGGCGTACGCCACGCCGCGGCGCGCTCGGCGGGGACGTGCCGGGCCGGGGTGTAGGCCCAGTCGTCGTTGACGTGCCCGTACAGGTGGGTGAGCTCGACCGTCGCGTCGGCGCAGTCGACACGGATCCGGCTCACCTCGTCCGGCGAGAGCACGCTGTTGACGACGGTCGCGAGCGCGCCGCCCCGGAAGCGGACCAGGGCGGTGGAGACGTCCTCGCTCTCGGTGTCGTGGACGAGGCGCGCCGCCATGGCCCGTATCTCCTCCCACTCGCCGAGCAGGTGCAGCAGCAGGTCGAACTGGTGGATGCCGTGCCCCATGGTGGGCCCGCCGCCCTCGGTGGCCCAGCGGCCGCGCCAGGGCACGGAGTAGTACGCGCTGTCCCGGTGCCAGGTGGTCTGGCAGTGCGCGACCAGCGGGACGCCCAGCTCACCGCTGCGGATCAGCTCACGGGCGTGGACGGCGCCGGAGCCGTAGCGGTGCTGGAAGATCACGGAGGCGTACGCCCCCGAGGCCTCCTCAGCGGCCGCGATGTCGTCGTACTCGGCGAGCGACAGGCACAGCGGCTTCTCGCACAGTACCCAGGCGCCGGCCTTGAGCGCGGCCACCGTCTGCTCCCGGTGGAGCGACGGAGGGGTCCCGATCAGCACCAGGTCCGGCCGTACGGCGTCCAGCATCGCGCTCATCGAGGTGAACCCGGCGACCTGCTCCCCGGCGGTCGCGCGGAAGGCGTCGAGCCGGCCCTGGTCCACGTCGACGGCGGCGACCAGTTCGGTGCGGTCGGCGTGGGCGCGCAGCGCGGGCAGATGGCCGCCGCTGACGATGGCGCCGGTGCCGACGACGGCGACACGGCGGCGGACGGGGGACAAGGACATGCGGCGCTCCTCGGAACGACGGCGAAGGCAGACCGGAAAGCGTTTTAGAAAGCGCTTACTCTCATGGTCGACCCTAGGCCCGCCCGCAGACAGGGACAACCCCATGCCCTGTATTCGAGATCAACCGAAGCCGAAGCCAAAGCCGAACCCGAAGCCCGAACCGGACCCCCTACGCCCGCACCCCACCCCCCGACCGCAGCCCTCCCCCCTGCCCCAGGAACCGGTACCGCCGCTCGGGCCGCCCCGTCGCCCCGTACCGCAGCGACACCTCCACGGCGCCCACGGTGTGGAAGTACTCCAGATACCGTCGGGCGCTGACCCGCGAGACCCCGGTCAGAGCGGCGCACTCGGTGGCCGACAGGGTGCCGTCGGTCTCGCGCAGGGTGCGCTCGACCAGCCCGGCGGTCTCCGCGCTCATGCCCTTGGGCAGCACCGGGGACACCGGCCCCGCCGCACCGCCCGCCAGCACCCGGTCGACGTCCGCCTGACCGCGCACCACCGTGTCGAGCAGCCGCCCGCGCTGCACCGCGTAGCGCTCCAGACGTCCCCGCAGGTCCTCGAAGTCGAACGGCTTGAGCAGATAGTCGACGACCCCGTGCCGCACCGCGCCGCGCACCGCGTCCGCCTCCCGGGCGGCGCTGATGACCATCACGTCGCAGTCGTGCCCGGCGGTCCGCAGCCGGGGGATGACATCGAGACCGAACACATCGGGCAGGTACAGGTCGAGCAGCACCAGATCGGGACGGAGTCCGTCCACGGCGGCGACGGCCTGCTCCCCCGTCCCCGCGACACCCACGACCCGGAACACGTCGAGGCGTTCGACGTAGGCCCGGTGCACCCGGGCCACCCGGAAGTCGTCGTCGACCACGAGCACATCGATCGCGTCGGCTGTCGCGGGCGCAGGGCGACCGCCCCGACCACTGTCCATCGGCTTGCTCCTTCCGCCACCGCGTCGGTGAGGTGACCGGAACCGCCCATCATGGCCCCCACCTGCGGCTGAGGAAAGAGACGTGCACCACTGGCGCACCCGCGCTGACGCAATGACCACAACCTCCATTGCTTCCGCAAGCGCGACAGCCCGGCGGCGCGCGGGCACCATGTGGCCCGCGTCACCCTCCCCCACAGGGCCTGGCGTGATCCCAGACGACCGACCGACAGGTGGTGGCATTCGTGCGCCTGCGCACACCCCTCGCCCTGCTCGGGGCCGCCGTGCTCCTACTCGTGGGCCCGCCGCTGCTCACGACCGGCAGCGGCACCGAGACCGGCACGCAGATCCCGGGCCTGCGCTTCATGGTTCCCAACTCGCCCGGCGGCGGCTATGACATCACGGCCCGTACGGCCGCGAAGAACGCCGAGGACGCCGGACTCACCCACTCCATCGAGGTGTTCAACCTGCCCGGCGCCGGCGGCACCGTGGGCCTGAGCCGGCTGGTGAGCGAGCACGGCAACGGCAGGCTCGCCATGTCGATGGGCCTGGGCGTGGTCGGCGCCGTCCGCTCCAACGACGCGCCGAAGACCCTCGCGGACACCACCCCGATCGCCCGGCTCACCGAGGAGCAGGACGTCGTCGTGGTCGGGAAGGACTCCCCGTACAGGACGATCGACGATCTGATCGGCGCCTGGAAGGAGAACCCCGGCAAGCTCCCGGTGGGCGGCGGGTCCTCCCCCGGC
This sequence comes from Streptomyces sp. NPDC059787, assembly GCF_042732315.1. NCBI lineage: Bacteria > Bacillati > Actinomycetota > Actinomycetes > Kitasatosporales > Streptomycetaceae > Streptomyces > Streptomyces sp. NPDC059787. The sequence goes on along the minus strand of NZ_JBHWHX010000011.1, from coordinate 224,734 downwards.
GGGCCCGACCACCTCGCGCCGATGCTGATGGCGCGGGCGGCCGGTATCCCACCGAAGGAGGTCAACTACATCCCCTTCGACGGCGGCGGCGAACTGCTCGCCTCGATCCTCGGCAACAAGGTCGCCTTCGGTGTCTCCGGTGTCGGTGAGTACCTCGACCAGATCAACTCCGGTGAGCTGCGGCTGCTCGCGGTCACCGGCCCGGAACGCGTCGCGGGACTCGACGCGCCGACCCTCCAGGAGGCGGGCTACGACGTGAGCTTCACCAACTGGCGCGGCATCGTCGCCCCGCCCGGCCTCACCGACGCCGAGCGCGACAAGCTCGTACTCCTGGTGCGGGAGCTGCACGACTCCGAGGAGTGGCGGGAGTCGATGAAGCGCAACGGCTGGGACGACGCCTTCCTGACCGGCGAGAAGTTCGGCGCGTTCCTGGACTCCGAGGACAAGCGCGTGGTCTCGGTGCTGAAGGAGCTCGGACTGTGACGACATCAGCCACCGACGACACCCCCACCCCCGCCGACGGACGCCGCTCCTGGCTCCGCGACCACTCCGAACTCGGCGTCTGCGCCCTGCTGCTGGCCCTCGGCGTGCTCGTCCTGACCGACGCGCTCACCATGGACGTCGACATCACCCAGCGCGGTCCCGTCGGCCCGAGGACCGTGCCGATCGTGGTCGGTGCCGGCCTGCTCGTCATCGCCGCGCTCCTCGCCGTAGACGTGCTGCGCGGCGGCCGGGGGCAGGCCGAGACCGGTGAGGACGTCGACCTGTCCGAACCCGCCGACTGGCGCACGGTGTCGCTGCTCGCCGGGGTGTTCCTCGGCGCCGCCGTCCTCATCGAGCCGCTGGGCTTCCCCGTCGCGGGCGCCCTGCTCTTCTGGGGCGCGGCCTTCGCGCTCGGCAGCCGCAGACCCGACCGCGATCCGCTGATCGCGGCGGTGGTCTCCTTCGTCACCTACGCCGTGTTCAACAACCTGCTCGGAGTGCCGCTGCCCGGCGGTCCGCTGATGGGAGTGCTGTGAGATGAACGCCCTCAACTCCCTCATGGACGGCTTCGGTACGGCCCTCACCCCGCTCAATCTGCTCTGGGCCGCCGTGGGTGTGCTGCTCGGCACGGCGATCGGTGTGCTGCCCGGCATCGGCCCGGCGATGGCGGTGGCGCTGCTGCTGCCGGTGACGTACGGGCTCGAGCCGACCGGCGCGTTCATCATGTTCGCCGGGATCTACTACGGCGCGATGTTCGGCGGTTCGACCACCTCCATCCTGCTGAACACACCCGGTGAGAGCGCGGCCGTGGTCGCGGCCATGGAGGGCAACCCCATGGCCAAGTCGGGGCGCGGCGCGCAGGCCCTCGCGGCCGCCGCCATCGGGCACTTCGCGGGTGGCATGGTCGGCACGGTCCTGCTGGTGGCGCTGGCTCCGACGGTCGCGGACCTGGCGGTGGACATCGGCGCCCCGGACTACTTCGCCATCATGGTGCTGGCGTTCATCGCGGTGACGTCGGTGCTGGGTTCGTCCCGGATCCGGGGTCTGGCCTCGCTGCTGATCGGGCTGACGATCGGTCTGGTGGGCCTGGACCAGATGACCGGCCAGCAGCGGCTGACGTTCGGCTCGCTGCAACTCGCCGACGGTGTCGACGTGGTGATCGTCGCGGTGGGTCTGTTCGCGATCGGTGAGGCGCTGTGGGTGGCCGCGCATCTGCGGCGCCGGCCGCCGGACCCGATCCCGGTGGGCCGGCCGTGGCTGGGCCGCGCCGATGTGAAGCGCACCTGGAAGTCCTGGGCGCGCGGCCCGTTCATCGGCTTCCCGTTCGGCGCGATCCCGGCGGGCGGCGCGGAGATCCCGACGTTCCTGTCGTACGTCACGGAGAAGCGGCTGTCGAAGCACAAGGACGAGTGGGGCAAGGGCGCGATCGAGGGTGTCGCGGGCCCTGAGTCGGCGGCGTCGGCCTCGGCGGCGGGCACGCTGGTGTCCATGCTGACCCTGGGCCTGCCGACCACGGCGGTCGCGGCGGTGATGCTGGCCGCGTTCCAGCAGTACGGCATCCAGCCGGGCCCGCTGCTCTTCGAACGCGAACCCGACCTGGTGTGGGGCCTGATCGCCTCGCTGTTCGTCGGCATGGTGCTGCTGCTCGCCCTCAACCTGCCGCTGGCCCCGGTGTGGGCGAAGCTGCTGCGCATCCCGCGGCCGTACCTGTACGCCGGGATCATGTTCTTCGCGGCGGTGGGCGCGTACGCGGTCGGCGGCGAGGTGATCGACCTGGTGATCCTGCTGGTCATCGGCCTGATCGGGTTCGGCATGCGGCGGTACGGACTGCCGGTGCTGCCCGCCATCATCGGGGTGATCCTCGGCCCGGCCGCCGAACAGCAGTTGCGCCGCGCCCTGCAGATCAGCGACGGCAGCGTCACGGGTCTGGTCGACACACCGTTCTCGGTGATCGTCTACGCGGTCGTCGTGCTGCTGCTGGCCTGGCCGCTGGTGCGCAGGGCGCTGCCCCGGAAGGGCGCCCGGACCTGATCGAACGCGTCGTTCGCCGGTCGGGGGGGGGGCCCCCCCGGGCCCCCCCCCCCCCCGGCGGCCCGGGCCCCGGGGGCGGCGCGGGCCCCCCCCCCCGCGCCCGCGGCGGGGGCCCCCGCGGCCGGCCGCGGGGCCCCGGACGGGCCGGTTACGCGGTCTCCGTCTCCCGGGACCGGGTCAGCGCCTCGGCCAGCTCCTGGACGCTGTTGTAGCGGGCCTGGTGCGGCAGCCGCTCCAACGCCTCGATGAGGACGTCGGGCGCGTACCGCCGGTCCAGGGCGCGCATCAGCTCGCGCGGACCCGCGGGGAACGCCCCGCGGCCCAGGATCCTGGCCAGTTCCAGCCGCACCGACTCCAGTGACGTCGGGCCGCGGCCCGGTGTCACCGGGCCGCGCGCGACCTCGGGGTCGTCGTCGGCGAACGGCTCCGGGTCGTGCCACTCCTCGGTGCGGGTGGGGTGCCCGGACCGCAGCAGACCCTGCAGTTCGTGCTTCATCTCGTCGTCGCGGTGGACGTTGAGCCGGTCGCTGCCTCGCTGCATGTCTCCCTCCAGATCCTTCGGGGTGCGCACCGCGTACCCGGGGAGCGGAGGGCGACACGGGAGTTCGGGTGCCGGATCGTCACGGGCCGGGGTTTGGCCGCCGGGGGGCGGGAGACCCGCATCCCCACGCCCCCCACGTGCCTCCCGGAAAGGACAGGCCATGGCGGTGCTCGCCGTGCTCATCCCGCCACTCATGCTCGGCGTGATCCTGATGCTGGGCCGCTACGAGGATTTCGTGCTCCCGCCCGCACCGCCCGTACCGCCCGAGGCCGACCCGCCCGAAACCCGGTTGGGGAGTTTGGGAGGGTGAAGCGGGGGCAGGCGCACCCCCAGTGCTTCGGACAGGAGGCACGTCCGTGGAGGCGGTGTCGCGCCGCTCCGGGCGCGCCTGTCCCCCGACCGGTGCGTTCGCCACGGTGACCGTCCGTCCCCTAGGCCTTGTCACCACGTTCCCGCCCGTCCGGCACGTATTCCCCCACGAGGGGTCCATCGAGGGCACTGCGGTGCCTTGCGATCGCGTGCGCCGGACGCCGCCGGGTCCGCCCTCCGTGCGGACGGCGGGAACGCGACGACAGGACCTGGCCCCCGAGGGAGCTGCGACGCACCATGCCGACCCGAGCGACCGCGAAACACCCGCACGACGACGCGCCCGACACCGCGGCCGCCTTCCACAGGCTCGCCGCACTGCCCCCGGGGCCGGAGCGGGACGCGCTCCGTGACGAGATCGTCGAGGCCTGGCTGCCCATGGCCGACCGCCTCGCCGGACGCTTCCGCAGCCGCGGCGAGAGCTTCGACGACCTGCGCCAGGTCGCCGCGCTCGGCCTGGTCAAGGCCGTCGACCGGTACGACCCCGAGCTGGGCAACGCGTTCGAGAGCTACGCCGTGCCGACCGTCACCGGCGAGATCAAACGGCACTTCCGCGACCACATGTGGACCCTGCACGTGCCGCGCCGGGTCCAGGACCTGCGCAACCGCGTCCGGCACGCCTCCCAGGACCTGTCCCAGACCACCTCCGGCCGCCGGCCGACCGTGGCCGAGATCGCCGAGCACGCCGATCTGAGCGAGGAGGACGTCCGTACCGGACAGGAGGCGCTGGAGAGCTTCTCCGCGCTGTCCCTCGACGCCGAGCTGCCCGGCAGCGACGACGGCTACTCGCTCGGCGACGCACTCGGCGCGCCCGACCCGGCGCTGGACACCGTGGTCGACCGCGAGGCCGTCAGGGAACGGCTGGCCGCGCTGCCCGAGCGGGAGCGGGCCATCCTCTACATGAGGTTCTTCGGCGACATGACGCAGAGCGGCATCGCCGAGGAGCTGGGCATCTCGCAGATGCACGTCTCCCGCCTGATCAGCCGCTGCTGCGGCCGGGTACGGGAGCAGGTCATGGGGGACGGGGAGGAGTAGCGCGGGTCCTTCACCCGCTCGGGTGCGCCCGGTCCCGCCAATGGTGTCCGGCGGCGAGCGGTGCGGCGGGGATGGGGCTGTGATGGCTGTGGGGCGTGACCGCACGCCGTGCCCCCGCCGTCGCTCGAAGGAGCCCGCACCATGCGCCGCACCGCCCGTGCCCTGTCCCTCGCCGCCGCCACCGGTGCCGCCCTCGCGGCGCTCGCACCGGCCGCGTCTGCGGGCACCGTTCTGCACGACGGGGCCTCCTGGGGCACCACCTCCCCCTCGCCCTGCCCGCGGCCGGAGGGGCACACGTGGGAACCGGACGCCGCCCTCGACCCCGCCGGGCCCGAGGCGGTCGTACCGGAGAGCACGGCGTTGGACGAGGCCGAAGCCGAGTTCGATGCCGGACCCGGTGCCGGTGCCGGTGCCGGTGCCGGACCGGACGCCGAGTCCGGCACCGATGCCGGACCCGGCTCCGGGGCGGAGATCCCCGCTCCGCAGGAGGGCGACCCCGCCGGGCCCGAGGCGGTCGTACCGGAGAGCACGGCGTTGGACGAGCCCGGAGCCGAGTTCGATGCCGGACCCGGTGCCGGTGCCGGTGCCGGTGCCGGTGCCGGTGCCGGACCGGACGCCGAGTTCGGCACCGATGCCGATGCCGATGCCGGATCCGGCTCCGGGGCGGAGATCCCCGCTCCGCAGGAGGGCGACCCCGCCGGGCCCGAGGCGGTCGTACCGGAGAGCACGGTGCTGGACGAGCCCGGAGCCGAGCTCGATACCGGACTCGATGCCGATGCCGATGCCGATGCCGATGCCGGACCGGACGCCGAGCTCGGCACCGATGCCGATGCCGGACCCGGCTCCGGGGCGGAGATCCCCGCTCCCCAGGAGGGCGACCCCGCCGACCCGGAGGCCGGCGACCCGGTGGCCCTGAGGCCCAGGCCCACCGGGTCCAAGGCACCCGAGCCCAGGCCCACCGAGTCGAAAGGCACCCCCTGCCCCACCGCCCCCGCGCACCAGGGCGTCCACGCCGGCACGGGCGGTGCCTTCACCGACTCCGTGCCCGCGCTGGCCGCCGGCGGGCTGCTGATCGCGGGCGCGTTCGGCGCCGCCGCGCACCGCGTGCACCGCGACCGCACCACCCGCGCGGACGGCTGACACCGGCCGCCCCCACGTGTGAACAGCGCGATCCACCCGGCACCCATGGCACGCGGCACGCTGGGTACTGACTGGCTTGGGCCCGCAGTCAAGTCCCCGCCCGCCCGGCGACGCCCGGCACGCGCTCTCTCCGTACGCGCACCGGACGCCGCCGGGCCCGCCTTCCGGGCGGACGGCGGGGATGTGACGACAGGACCTGGAACACGAGCCGGCGCCGGGCACGACGCCGGGGAACCGCGCGGAGGTAGGGATGCGGCGGACGGATCCGGAAGGCCACGGCCCCGTCCGGTTCGGGCCGGCGCTCCCCGAGGACGGGCTGCCCGTCCTGCCCGAGCTGTCCGCCGTACTCGCCGCCGCGGCCTCCCGCGCGGGCGCCGAACCGGTCGGCGGCGGGCCCGCCCTGCTGGACGCGGCCTGCGGCTACGGCGACCGGCGCGGACTGCCCGCCGCCCCCGACCGGGTGGCCGTCGCCCCCGGCGCCCCCGCCCTGCTGGTGGCGCTGACCGCCGCCCTCGGCGGCGACGTCCTGGTGCCCCGGCCCTGCGCCGCCTGGTGGGCCCCCTACGCCCGCCTGCTCGGCCGCCCCGCCTTCCACGTGCCGACCCCGGCCGAGAGCGGCGGCGTCCCCGACCCGTACGCCCTGCTGGAGACCGTGCGCCGGCTGCGGGCCGAGGGCGGCGATCCACGCCTGCTGGTGCTCTCCGTCGCCGACGACCCCACCGCCGGCGTCGCCCCGCCCGAACTGCTGCACGAGACCCTGGAGGCCGCCGTCGGCGAGGGGCTGCACCTGGTCAGCGACGAGACCTGGCGCGACACCCTGCACGACCCGCACGACACCGTGCTGCTCAGCCCCGCCGAGATGCTGCCCGACCGGGTCACCGTCGTCACCGACCTGGCCGGCGCCCTGCTCCCCCCGGGCTGGCCGGCGGCGGTGGCCCGCTTCCCGGCCGGCGAGGACGGGAACGCGCTCCACGCGCGCGTGCTCGACGTGCTCACCGCGCTCGACGCGCGCGTCGCCTCCCCCGTCGCCGCCGCGGCGGTGTACGCGTTGTCCGAACCCGAACCGGTCACCGCGCGCGTCGCCGACACCGTGCGCCTGCACGCGCGCGTGGCCGCCGCCGCGCACCACGCCGTCGTCGCCGCGGGCGCCCTCGCCCGGCCCCCCTGCTGCGGCCGGCACCTGTACGTCGACCTCACCCCCCTGGCCCCCGCGCTCCGCGTGCACGGCATCGGTGACGCCCAGGAACTGGAGGACTTCCTCACCACCCGGCTCGGCATGCCCGCACCGGGCGGCCACCGCTTCGGTGACGGCCTCGAAGCACCGCGTGTACGGCTGTCCACCGCCCCCCTGCTGGGCGACACCGCCGAACTGCGCGCGGAAGGCCTGGGTTCACCCGCGCCCCTGGAACTGCCACAGGTACGAAGCGCGTTGACCCGGCTGACAACGGTCTTCGACGAACTCCGCGACGGCGCCCGGCGACGGGAGCCCCCCCGATGACGCGGCGCCCCGGAACGATCGTGAGGACGGCCACCCCCGGATCCGCCGGCCGGGAGGCCGACGACCCGCCCGCCCCGTACCCGCCGCTGGCCGCACCCCGCCCGCTCGCCGAACGCCGCTTGTGGCCCCGCCCCTTCCACGACCGGCTGACGTCCCCGCTGCCCGGCCTGAAGGCCCTCGCCCGTTTCGCCCGCGAGGGCGCCGTACGGCCCACCCCGGACGGTCTCGCCGACGTCCCCCTGCTGCCCTGCGCCCCCGGCCCGCTGCCCCGCGCCGACGCCCGTACGGTCGCCGTCACCTGGGTGGGACACGCGAGCTGGGTGCTGCGGATCGGCGGGCTCACCGTGCTCACCGACCCGGTCTGGTCCCACCGCATCCTCGGCACCCCCGCCCGGATCACTCCCGTGGGCGTCCCCTGGGAGGCCCTGCCGCGCGTGGACGCGGTCGTCATCAGCCACAACCACTACGACCACCTGGACGCCCCCACCCTGCGCCGGCTCCCGCGCGACACCCCCGTGTTCGTACCGGCCGGACTCGCCCCCTGGTTCCACCGCCGCGAGTTCACCCGCGTCACCGAGCTCGACTGGTGGGAGGTCGCCGAACTGGACGGCGTCCGCTTCGACTTCGTACCGGCCCACCACTGGTCCAAGCGCACCCTCACCGACACCTGCCGCTCCCTGTGGGGCGGCTGGGTGCTCACCGGCCCCGACGGACGGCGCGTCCACTTCGCCGGCGACACCGGCTACGGCCACTGGTTCTCCCGCATCGGCCGCCGCTACCCCGGCATCGACCTCACCCTGCTGCCCATCGGCGCCTACGACCCCCGATGGTGGCTGGCCGACGTCCACTGCGACCCGGAGGAGGCGGTACGCGCCGCCCAGGACCTCGGCGCACGCCACATGGCCCCCATGCACTGGGGCACGTTCGTCCTGTCCGCGGAACCGGTCCTGGAACCGCTCACCCGGGTCCGCGCCGCCTGGGAGAGGACGGGCCTGCCCCGCGAACACCTGTGGGACCTGCCGGTGGGCGGCTCCCGGATCCTGACGTGACCGGATCCCGGCGCCGCCGGGACCGGCTCACCCCGCCGCCGTCCCCCGCATCCGCCGCCACAGACCCGGGGCCACGCTGATCAGCACCGTCAGCACGATCGCCGCCAGCACGCCCTGCCACGGCTGGTCGAACAGCGAACCGCCGAGCACCCCGATCAGCTGGTACGTCGCCGCCCAGGCCAGACAGGCGGGCAGATTGCCCCGCACGAAGCGCCGCATCGGCCACTTCGCGACCAGACAGGCCAGCATCACCGGCAGCCGCCCGGCCGGGATCAGCCGGGACAGCACCAGCACCGCCACCCCGTGGTCGGCGAGCTTCCGCTGCGCCTGCGCCAGCCGGTCCTCCGGGGCGCGCTCCCGGATCGCCTCCAGCCAGCGGGAGCCGTTCTTCGACTTCATCCCGCGCCGCCCCAGCCAGTACAGCGCGATGTCCCCGAGGAACGCCGCCAGGGACGCCGTCACGAACACCAGCGCCATCGAGAACGGCGCCGCCCGGTGGAAGGCGACCACGGCCGCCGAACTGACCAGCGCGCCCGTCGGCACCACCGGCACCAGCGCGCCGATCAGCACCAGCAGGAACAGCGAGGGGTAGCCGACGGCCTGCTGGGTGAACCCGGGTGCCACGGCCGGTACGGAGGCCGACGCGGCCACCGACGACAGGGACGCGCCGGCCGCCCGGCCCAGGGCGGCGGGAAGGATCACCGCGCGACCTCCAGGCGCACGCGCTCCCCGTGCTCCAGCCGGTGCACCGACGCGCCGGGCGCGTGCCGGGCCGCCTGCCGCTCGAACTCGTGCCCCGGCGCGTGGAACTCGTGCGGGCGCACGGCGTCCATCCCGATCGGCCAGTACGTGCCGTAGTGCACCGGCACCGCGCTGGACGCCCCCAGCCGGGCCAGCGCCTCGGCCGCGCGCTCCGCGTCCAGATGGTGTTCGCCCAGGTACGGGCCCCAGCCGCCCACCGGGAGCAGCGCCACGTCGACCGGCCCGACCTCCTTGGCCATCTCGTCGAACAGACCGGTGTCCCCGGCGAAGTACGTCCGCGCCTCGCCCTCCAGGACATAGCCGAGGGCGGGGGAGCGGTGCGGGCCGACCGGCAGCCGCCGCCCGTCGTGCCGCGCGGGCACGGCCCGTACGGCCAGGCCGCCGACCCTCGTCACATCGCCGGGCGCCACCTCGCTCACCTCGAGATGCGTGAGCCGGCGCAGCCCCGGCACCGCGCGTGGCGCGCCCCGGGGCACGAGCAGGCGCGTACCCGGGGCGAGCCGGGCCAGCGACGGTATGTGCAGGTGGTCGGCGTGCAGATGGGAGACCAGGGCCACGTCCGCGTGCCGGGCCTCGGCCGGCGGCACCGCACCGCGCCGGCGCCGCAGATGCGCGAACCGGCGGGCGAACAGGGGGTCGGTGAGCACGCGGGTGTGCGAGTCCTCGACCGTGCAGGTGGCGTGACCCCACCAGGTGACCTCCACCGGCACCTCTTCCGCCCCCTTCGCGCGACTCCCCGAAGCCTACGCGCAGGAGTAGGGTCGGCGGCGAAAACCTGAGGTGAGGGGGACACCATGGGGCCGGTGCGGGTGACGGCGATCGCGAGTCTGACACCGCTGGAGGAACTGGACGCCGATCCCTTCCTGGTGGACTCCCGCGGTCAGCACGCCATGTGCGCCCGGTGGGCCGCCGAGCACGGCTATGCGGTGGCCCGGGAACTCCTCGTACGGGGACTGCGGCCCGATCACGGCGCGCTGTGGGACGGAGTGCGGCCCGGGGCCGATCTGTTCGTGGCGCCCAGTCTGCGGGTACTGGAACGCGCGCTGTCCTCCGTGGAGGAGTTCAGACAGGAGTGCGCGCGGCGCGGGGTGCGCGTGGAGACGGTCGGCCGCGCGGAACCGTCGTACGACGCGGAGATGAAGGCCCGCGTGCACCGGCGGCTGTCGCTGCCGACGGCCGGGTACGACGGCCGCTGAGCCGCGGACGGTCCGTACGACCGGGGACGAAACGCTCCGTCCGGCCGTTGTGACAGGGTGGGGACGGGCCAGGTCGGCCGGGACGTGAGGTGTGCGGGGCGTGGGTGGCGGGCGGTGGCGACGGGTCGCCAGTCAGATCGGGCGGAGTGTCGCCGTGTGGGCGGTCTCCACGCTCACCATGCTGCTGCTCGCGGGCATCCTGCCCGACTTCCGGCTGCGCTCGGCCGACGGCGACAGCGCCACCGACATCGCGGTCACCGCCGCTTTCGGCGCCGGCGCGTTCGGTCTGATGTCCGCCCTGGTCTGGCCGCTGCTGGTGCGTCTGCTGCTGCTCGTGCCGGCGCTCGTCCTGGGCCTGCTGGTGTTCTTCCTCAACGGCGCCCTGCTGTGGCTGGCGCTGCACGTCACACCGGTCGAGCGCGGCGCCGCCGCACCGGAGACGGCGGTCGTGGTCGCCGCCGTGATGTCCGCCGTCGCCTCCGCCACGGGCGCCGCCCTGGCCGTACGCGACGACGACGCCTACCGCCGCCGCCTCTACCGCCTCGCCGACCGCAGACGGGGCTCCGCCCCGCCCTGCCCGGCCACCCCCGGCACCGTGTTCCTGCAACTCGACGGCGTCGGTCACGACGTGCTGCTGGCCGCCGTCGACAAGGGACTCATGCCCACCGTCGCCCGCTGGCTCGGCACCGGCACCGGCGGCGACCGTCCCTCCCACCGCCTCACCCCCTGGCGCACCGACTGGTCCAGCCAGACCGGCGCCAGCCAGCTCGGCATCCTGCACGGCAGCAACCACGACGTCCCCGCCTTCCGCTGGTACGAGAAGGCCCGCCGCGAGGTCATGGTCTGCAACCGGCCCACCAGCGCCGCCGAACTCCAGGCCCGCGCCATCGAGTACTCCGGCCACGCCGGACTGCTCGCCACCGACGGTGCCAGCCGCGGCAACCTCTTCAGCGGCGGCGCCGACGAACAGGCCCTGGTGCTCTCCATCGCCACCCGCCGCCGCGGCCCGGCGGCCCGCTCCCGCGCGGGCTACTTCGCCTACTTCTCCGACCCCGCCAACGCCGTGCGCACCGCGCTGTCCTTCGTCGCCGAGGTGGGCCGGGAGATCGGCCAGTCCACCCGGGCCAGGTTCCGGGAGCAGCGCCCGCGCGTCTCGCGCGGCGGGCTCTACCCGTTCGTACGGGCCTTCGCGACCGTCGTCGAACGGGACGTCGTCGTCGCCGCGGTGACGGGCGACCTGCTGGCCGGCCGCACCTCCGTCTACGCCGACCTGGTCGCCTACGACGAGGTCGCCCACCACTCCGGGCCCACCAGCCGGGACACCGACAAGGTCCTCCAGCGTCTCGACCGTGCCCTCGCCCTGATCGAGAACGTCGCCGAGCACGCCCCCCGCCCCTACCGCATCGTCGTCCTCTCCGACCACGGGCAGAGCCCCGGCGAGACCTTCCGCTCCCGCTACGGCCTCACCCTCGGCGACCTGGTGCGGGCCGGCTGCGGACTGCCCGTGCCGCGCCGCGCCCGGCGCACCCACAGCGGCGCCGAGGCCCGCGCCGCCGTCCGCGCGGCGCTGCGCCGGCCCGTCGAGGAGGGCACCGAGCAGTACCGCCCCTCCCGCGGCTCCGAACCGATCGTGCTCGCCTCCGGCAACCTGGGCCTGGTCTCCTTCCCGGACGTGCCGCACCGGATGACCAAGGAGGAGATCGACGCCCGCCACCCCGCGCTCCTCGCGACCCTCGCCAACCACCCCGGCATCGGCTTCCTCCTCGTCCGCAGCGAACGCCACGGCGGGGTCGTCCTCGGCGCGTACGGCGCGGAGATACCGCTGGACGAGCTGGACGACAACCCCGGCCCGCTGGCCGCGTTCGGCCCCGGCGCCGCCGACGTCGTGCGCCGCACCCACACCTTCCCGCACACCGCCGACATCATGGTCAACTCCTTCCACGACCCCGCCGACGGAGAGGTCCTCGCCTTCGAGGAGCAGATCGGCTCCCACGGCGGCCTCGGCGGCACCCAGTCCCGCCCCTTCCTGCTGTCCCCGCTCGCCCTGTCCGCACCGGTCCACGACGGAGCGGACCTCACCGGCGCCGAGCAGATCCACCGGGTGCTGCGCCGCTGGCTGACCGAGTCGGACGAGGCGGACCTGCCGGCGGCCCCGGACCGGGAACGCGCGGCCTGAGCCGGGCCGCGGGGCCTGAGCCGGGCCGCGGGGCCGTCGTACGTCCGTACTCCAAGGGCCGCTTCCGTGCGGTGATGTCCGTGCACGTCCCGCAGGGCCGGGACCTGGACATCACCCGCGTGCACCGCCGCCGGGGCGTGGTCGACATTCCCGAGGCGGGCCGGGTCCGCTGAGGTCCCCGCCCCGGCGCTGCTCCGCCTGTGGTCTCACCACGCCCGGCAGCCGGGAGTCCCAGACCGTGTTCGTGTGCGAGAACCCAGGCTGCGGCTGGTCGGGCAACGCCGGCCACAACGCGGCCCGGAACGTCCTGCACCTGTACCGGACGGGCCTCGCGCTCGTCCCGGCTGCCGGGAGGGCAGTCGTCAGGCGCGCGAAGCGCGTCAAGCCCGCTACCGCAAGGCAAGCAGGAATCTCCCGGCTTCAGCCGGGAGAGCACCTCAATCGCTGATCCTGACCGCCACGCCTCGCCGCATCGGCGACTCCGATCCCGCGGGGCGCGCGGCTGCCGTTCACCGCGAGGGGGCCCGTCTTCCGGGTGAGTTGAGCCGTGATGTGATCGGATGGGGACGGGCACCCGGTGATCCGGGCGCCCGGACCGAGCACCGCCGGACACACGGCCGGACATTTTCGAAAGGATGCGTCATGGCAGCCACGCGCTCCGCACACACCGTTTGGGAAGGCAACCTGTTCAAGGGCAGCGGGGTCGTCGCCTTCGACTCCTCCGGCAGCATCGCCGAGCAGCCGGTCACCTGGGCCTCGCGGGCCGAGGAGGCGAACGGGAAGACCAGCCCGGAGGAGCTGATCGCCGCCGCGCACTCCAGCTGCTTCTCGATGGCCCTGTCCAACGGTCTCGACAAGGCCGGCACCCCGCCGACCAGGCTGACCACCTCCGCCGACGTCACCTTCGTGCCCGGTGAGGGCATCACCGGCATCCACCTCACCGTCGAGGGCACCGTCCCCGGCCTGGACGAGGCCGGGTTCGTCGCCGCCGCCGAGGACGCCAAGGTGAACTGCCCCGTCAGCCAGGCGCTGAAGGGCACGAACATCACCCTGACGGCGAAGCTCGCCTGACCCGCTCGCCGCGCCGCACCACCGCAGGCCGCTCCCTTCCGGGGCGGCCTGCGGCACATCCCCTCCCGGAGCCGCACCACCATGACGCCACGCCCCGCCGTCTCCGCCCACCGGGGAGGTTCCGAGCGCGCCGCACCGGCGACCCGGGAGGCGTACGAGGACGCGCTCGCGTCCGGCGCGGAGTACGTCGAGTTCGACGTACGGCGCACGGCGGACGGGGTCTTCGTCGTCCACCACGACCCCCGCGTACGTCGCACCGGCCCGCCGCTGTCCACGCTCACCCACGCCGAGCTGAACGACCGCGCCGGCTACCCCGTGCCCGTCGTGGACGAGGTCATGGCGCTGGTCGCCGGGAAGCTCGTCGCCCATCTGGACCTCAAGGAGACCGGCCACGAACGGGAGCTGATCGACCGCGCGGTCGCCCTGCTCGGCGAGGACGGACTCGTCGCCACCACCCTCGAGGACCGCTCCGTCGCCGCCCTCACCGCCGCCCGCCCGCGGGTGCGCACCGTGCTGTCCCTCGGCCGGGACGGCAAGGACATCGCCCGCGGCCGGCTGGTGCGGACCCGGATCGGCGAGCTGCTGCCCATGCGCCGCGTCCGCGCCTGCGGCGCCCACGGCGTCGCCGTGCACTGGCGCCTGGCCCGCGCCGGCGTGCTGCGCGAGGCCGCGCGCAACAGACTGTTCACCATGGTGTGGACGGTCAACGAGGACACGGCGCTGCGCGGCTTCCTCGGCGATCCGCGCGTGGACGTGCTGATCACCGACCGGCCCCGCCGTGCCGTGACCCTGCGTGATCACCCCTCCCGTTGACCGTTGACAACCATCCGCTCAAACTATTGACAACGGAACGCTCAAGTTTTGTGCTGGAAGTCCGGAGAGGTGCCCTGACGGAAGGGGACAGCGATGGGACGTGCGGTCGGAATCGACCTGGGAACCACGAACTCGGTGGTGGCCGTGCTGGAGGGCGGTGAGCCCACCGTCATCGCCAACGCGGAGGGCGCCCGGACCACCCCCTCGGTGGTGGCCTTCGCCAAGAACGGCGAGGTGCTGGTCGGCGAGGTCGCCAAACGGCAGGCCGTGACGAACGTCGAACGCACCGCCCGCTCGGTCAAGCGGTACATGGGCGACGCGCACTGGCGGTTCCCCGAGCAGGGCTCCGTCGACGGCACCCGTTACACGGCGCAGGAACTGTCCGCCCGGGTGCTGCAGAAGCTGCGCCGGGACGCCGAGTCCTACCTCGGCGAGGACGTCACCGACGCGGTCATCACCGTACCGGCGTACTTCGACGACACCCAGCGGCAGGCCACCAAGGAGGCCGGGGAGATCGCCGGCCTGAAGGTGCTCAGGATCATCAACGAGCCCACGGCGGCGGCCCTCGCGTACGGCCTGGACAAGGAGAACGACCAGACCGTCCTCGTCTTCGACCTGGGCGGCGGCACCTTCGACGTGTCGCTGCTCGACATGGGCGAGGGCGTCATCGAGGTCAAGGCCACCAACGGCGACACCCACCTCGGCGGCGACGACTGGGACCAGCGCGTCGTGGAGTACCTCGCCAAACGCTTCAAGGGGCAGTACGGCGTCGACCTGGCGCAGGACAAGATGGCGGTGCAGCGGCTGCGGGAGGCCGCCGAGAAGGCGAAGATCGAACTGTCCTCCTCGTCGGAGACCACCGTCAACCTGCCCTACATCACCGCCTCCGCCGAAGGCCCCCTGCACCTCGACGAGAAGCTCACCCGCGCCCAGTTCCAGGAACTCACCGAGGACCTCCTGGAGCGCTGCAAGAAGCCCTTCCACCAGGCCGTCAAGGACGCCGGCGTGCAGCTCTCCGCGATCGACCACGTCATCCTGGTCGGCGGCTCCACCCGGATGCCGGCCGTCACCGACCTGGTCCGCGAACTCACCGGCAAGGAACCGCACAAGGGCGTCAACCCCGACGAGGTCGTGGCCCTCGGCGCGGCCCTCCAGGCGGGTGTCCTGCGCGGCGACGTCAAGGACGTGCTCCTCCTCGACGTCACCCCGCTGTCCCTGGGCATCGAGACCAAGGGCGGCATCATGACCAGGCTGATCGAACGCAACACCACGATCCCCACCCGGCGTTCGGAGATCTTCACCACCGCCACCGACAACCAGCCCTCGGTCGGCATCCAGGTCTACCAGGGCGAACGCGAGATCGCCGCCTACAACAAGAAGCTCGGCGTCTTCGACCTCACCGGTCTGCCCCCGGCCCCGCGCGGCGTCCCGCAGATCGAGGTGGCCTTCGACATCGACGCCAACGGGATCATGCACGTCTCCGCCAAGGACCTCGCCACCGGACGCGAACAGAAGATGACCGTCACCGGCGGCTCGGCCCTCCCCAAGGACGACATCGACCGCATGATGCGCGACGCCGAGCAGTACGCCGAGGAGGACCACAACCGCCGCGAGGCCGCCGAGACCCGCAACCAGGCCGAACAACTCGTCTACCAGACCGAGCGGTTCCTGCGGGACAACAGCGACAAGGTGCCCGGCGGGACCAGGTCCGAGGTCGAGTCGGCCGTCACGGAGGTGAAGCGGCTGCTGGAGCAGCAGTCCTCCGACACCGCCGGACTGCGCGCCGCCGTCGAGAAACTCGCCTCCGTCAGCCAGAAGATGGGCCAGGCGATGTACGCGCAGGCCCAGCAGACCCCCTCGGAGGGCGCCGAACAGCACACCCCGCCGCAGGACGACGACGGCGTCGTCGACGCGGAGATCGTCGACGACGACAAGGACACCGGCCGGCGGGAGAACGGCGCGGCCTGACCGCCGTACGCCGCACCGGTCAGGGCTTGCGGGCGACCCCCGCGTACACCGGCACGATGCCCTCCGCCTGCGCCGCCACGTCCTCCGCCTCCGGACGCCACCCGTGCACCGGGATCACCCCCGGGCCCAGCAGCTCGAGGCCGGTGAAGAAGCGGGAGAACGCGGCCAGCGAGCGCGGGTGGAAGGGCGTACCGCCGCGCCGGAAGTGCTCGGCGGCCTGCCCGACGGCCTCGGGGCTCAGATCGGGCGTGACCTGGGAGAGGATCAGGTGGCTGCCCGGCGCGAGCGCGGCCGTGTACCGCTCCAGCAGGCCGTACACGTCGTCGCCGTCCGGATCGTCGTCCAGATAGTGGGTCAGCGCGACCAGCGACAGCGCCACGGGCCGGCCGAGGTCCAGCGACTCGGCGGCCCGGCGCAGCAACGTGTCCGCGTCCCGTACATCGGCGTGCACGTACCGCGTGCTGCCCTCGGCGGTGCCGTGCAGCAGCGCCTCGGCGTGCCGCAGCACGATCGGGTCGTTGTCCGCGTACACCACGCGGGACTCCGCGGCGACGCCCTGCGCCACCTGGTGCAGATTGGGCTCCGTGGGGATGCCCGTGCCGATGTCCAGGAACTGGCGTGTCCCCGCCTCGGCGACGGTGCGCACGGCCCGGTGCATGAACCGGCGGTTGGCCCGCGCCCCGCGTAACACCGTGCCGTCCGCCGCGAGGATCTTCCGCGCCAGCTCCTCGTCGACCGGGTAGTTGTCCTTGCCGCCGAGCCACCAGTCGTAGACCCGGGCCGGATGCGGCCGGCTGGTGTCGATGCGGGCGGGCGCGGTGTCGGATCCGGTCATGGGCAGTCTTCTCCTCGTGGGTCGAAAAGGTGCGAAGGCCTGCTCGGGCGCGCGGCTCAGTAGTGCTCGCGGCACTCCCGCAGCAGTTTCTCGGTGCGCTGTGTCGAGGCCGCCCGCGCCGTCATGTGGTCCAGGACCTCCAGATGCGCGGACACCTCCTTGCGGGAGTCCAGGTACAGGGCACCGGTCAGATACTCGGTGAACACCATGTCCGGCAGCTCCGGCTCGGCGAACCGGAACAGCGAGAACGGCGCGTACGTCCCCGGGTGCGGCCCGTCCGCGAACTCGGCGATCTGCAGCGTGATCCGGTCCCGCGCGGACCACTCCAGGAGCTTGTCGAGCTGGTCGCGCATCACCCGGCCGTCGACGCTCACCGGACGCCGCAGCACCGTCTCCTCCATCAGCACCCACAGGTGCGGCGGATCGGGGCGCTCCAGCAACCGCTGGCGCTCCATGCGCAGCGCCACGTGCCGCTCGACCACTTCGGGCCCGATGTTCCCGATCGTCCCGGCCTCCAGCACGGCACGCGCGTACCCCTCGGTCTGCAGCAGCCCCGGCACGAAGTGCGGCTCGTAGGAGCGGATGATACGGGCGGCGCCCTCCAGGCTCACATACATGCTGAACCACTCGGGCAGCACGTCCCCGTACCGCTGCCACCAGCCCGGCCGGTTCGCCTCCTCGGTGAGCTCGACGAACGCGTCGGACTCGCCCCCGGGCACCCCGTAGGCGCTCAGCAGCAGCTGGACGTACGGGATCTTCAGCGCGACCTCGGCGGTCTCCATCCGCCGTACGGTCGCGGGCGCCACCCGCAGGATGCGGGCGGCCTCCTCCCGTGAGAGGCCCGCCGCCTCCCTCAGTTCCTGCAGCCGCCTTCCCAGAACCACCTGGCCCACGGTGGGTGCGGCCCGCCGCTCACTCACGCCACGCCTCCCCAACGCGCCCGGGCATGCGCTCAGTCTGTCATGTTCTTCCGACACTCTCACGAGTCGCAGGTGACCGCCCTGTTTCACTGGTCCGCAGGGCCCGGGGGGTGTTGTTCGGATCTTGCCGGGGTCGCGGGGTCCGGCACGCACATCTGCCGCGTTGTCGTCGGTTGTCAGGGCTCCGCCCTGGCGCCCTCCTCCGCCTTGCAGCTGCACGCACCGGACCCCGCTCGGCTCGGCTGCATGGCGCCGTCGCCTGAAGCCGGCCTGATCCGAACAACACCCCCCAGCCGCATGACCTGAGAGGTAATCGACCCGGCCCCGCCCGCACGGGATCGTGGACGCAACGGGTCCCGGGCCGGCGCACTCCGGCCCGGGACCCGGCAACCGATCCCGACGGAGGATGATGCGTCATGTCCGCGACCCAGCTCGCCGTGCTCGCCCGGACCGTGGAGCCGCAGCGGATGCTGCGCCGTTTCCTGGCCCTCGACGCCGTGGTGACCGGTGCCAACGCCGTCGCCTACCTCGCCCTCTCCGGGCCGCTCGGCCGGTTCCTCGGGGCCGGTTCCGGTCTGCTGCTCGGGCTTGGCGCGTTCCTCGCCGTGTACGCGGCCGGCGTGGGCCTGCTGGCCGCCCGCCCGCACCCGCCCGCCCCCGGCGTGCGGATCGTCGTCGAGGCCAACCTCGCCTGGACGGCGGTGAGTCTCGCCGCCCTCGCGCTGTGGCTCACCCCGACCGCGGCGGGCGCGGTGTGGACGGTCCTCCAGGCGCTCACCGTGGCGGGCTTCGCCCTGCTCCAGCACATGGCGCTGAAGGAGCGTCAGCTCAGCCAGGTCTGAAGGTACTTGGCCGTCGCCGGGTCCGCCGGGAGCAGGGTCTCCACGGCCAGCTCGGCGACGGTCACGTCCATGGGCGTGTTGAACGTGGAGATCGACGACACGAACGACAGCGTCCGCCCCTCGTGCTCGATCACCATCGGCAGCGCGAAGTACGCCACCGGATCGGCCGGTTCCTCCGGCAGACCGGTGGAGTCCGGTACGGGGAACGCCGCCACCTCGTCGTACAGCGCCCGCAGCCGCTCCGAGCGGTGCAGGGCGATGTGCCGCCGCATCTGCTCCAGCAGATGTCCGCGCCACTCCCGCAGGTTCCGGATCCGCGGCGCCAGCCCCTGCGGGTGCAGGGTGAGCCGCACCGCGTTCAGCGGCGGCGTCAGCAGCGCCTCGGGGACGCCGTCGAACAGCGCCATGACCCCCCGGTTGGCCGCCACGACGTCGTACATCGCGTCCACCACCAGCGCCGGATACGGCTCGAACCCGCTGATCAGCCGCTCGATGCCGTCGCGCACCACCTCCAGCGCGGGATCGTCCAGCGGGGTCTCCGGGTAGTGCGGCGCGTAACCGGCCGCCAGCAGCAGCGCGTTGCGCTCCCGCATCGGCACGTCCAGGTGCTCGGCCAGCCGCAGCACCATCTCCTCGCTGGGCCGGGAGCGGCCGGTCTCGATGAAGCTGATGTGCCGGGCGGAGGAGTCGGCGCGCAGGGCCAGCTCCAGCTGGCTGACCCGCCGCTGCTCCCGCCAGGCGCGCAGCAGCGGGCCCACGCCCCCGGTGCGGGAAGCGGTACCGGACGTGACAGTGGTCATGCCAGGACGGTAATCGAGAAACGGCCGTACCGGGGAACCGCCCGCTTCCGGCCGGGGCCCCGGGGAGGCTTCTGTGGCAGCCTGGGAGTCCTGTACGAGATCACGGGATCACGGGATCACGGGATCCGAACCGGCGAAGGAGCGCAGCCCATGCCCGTCGAACCGCTGTCGCAGAAGGAGACCGAGGGCCGGTTGGCCGGACTGCCGGGCTGGTCGCTCGACGGTGACCGGCTCACCCGCTCCTACCGGCTCGGCTCGCATTTCGCGGCGACGGCGATGGTCGTCCACATCGCCCAGGTGCAGGAGGAGCTCGACCACCACTCCGACCTCACCCTCGGCTACGACACCGTGGCCCTGTCCGTGCACACCCACAGTGCGGGTGGCGCCGTCACCGAGAAGGATTTCGAGCTCGCCCGCAGGGTGGAGGACCTGGCCCCCGGCCACGGTGCACACTGAGGCGCGTGCTGGACTACGACGAGGAAGCGGAACGGTACGACGTCCTGCGCGGCGGGGAACCCCGCGCGGCGGCCGCCGCGGAGGCCGTGCTGAGCCTCGTACCGGCGCCGGCGCGGGAGCTGCTGGACGTGGCGTGCGGCACCGGCATCGTGACCCGGCGGTTCGCCGCCGCCCGTCCCGGGCTGCGGGTGACGGGCGCCGATCTCTCCCCGTCGATGACCCGGATGGCCGTCGCCCGTCTGCCGGGCGCGGTGGTCCGCGCGGACAGCCGCCGGCTGCCCTTCGGGGAGGCCCGGTTCGACGCCGTGGCCAGTGTGTGGCTGCTGCACCTGATGCCGGGGCCCGAGGACGTGCGGGCGGTCGTCGCCGAGTGCGCCCGCGTGCTGCGGCCCGGCGGGGTGTACGTCACCACCGTCCACAAGGGTGCCTCGCACAACGTCGGCAGCGACATCGACGCGGTCCTCGCCGCCCGCCCGCGCAGCCCGGTCCCCGATGCCCCCGACGCCGTCGACGCCTGCGCCGCCGCCCACGGTCTGCTGCCCGCGGGGGAGGCCCGCTTCCGGGGGCACGGGCAGGGCCGCAGCCCCCGCCGCACCATCGACGACCTGCGCCGCGGCTGGTTCGTCACCCTGCCGCCGGGCGAACCGGTCGCCGAGGAGTTCGCCGCACGGCTGGCCGAGCTCCCCGACCAGGAACGGCCCCGCCCCGACCCCGTGTTCAGTCTCCGGGCGTACCGGAAGCGGAAGGACGGCAACCTGGGGCGCTCCGGCGGCGACTGAGGGGCGGAACCCATCCGTTTTCCCAGGAGGTCCGTCCCGTGACCCACCCCCACAGGCACCGCAGACGCCGTCTCGTCCTGCCCGCGGCACTCGCCGCGGCGGCGCTGGCCGGCGCCGGTCTGACCGCGCTGTCGGAGGCGCCCGCCGAGGCCGCCACCGCACGGCAGGTCGAGAAGCTGGACCGCGGCGTCGTCAGCGTGTACACCGGCAGCGGCAACCTGGTCAGCTGGCGCTGGCTCGGCACCGACCCGGACGACGTCGCGTTCAACGTCTACCGGGCCGGCACCAAGGTCAACGCCGGCCCGATCACCGGCTCCACCACCTACTTCCACTCCGGCGCGCCCTCGCACGCCGACTACACCGTCCGCGCGGTGGTGAACGGCACCGAGCAGGGCGACTCGGTCCACGCGATCCAGTTCCGCGCCGGCTACAAGGACGTACCGATCAGCGCTCCGTCCGGCGGCACCACCCCCGACGGCGTCTCGTACACCTACGAGGCCAACGACGCCTCCGTCGGCGACCTCGACGGTGACGGCGCCCTCGACATCGTGCTCAAGTGGCAGCCCACCAACGCCAAGGACAACTCCCAGTCCGGCTACACCGGCAACACCGTCGTCGACGGGATCAAGCTGGACGGCACCCGGCTGTGGCGCGTCGACCTGGGCCGCAACATCCGTTCCGGCGCCCACTACACGCAGTTCCAGGTGTACGACTACGACGGCGACGGCAAGGCCGAGGTCGCCATGAAGACCGCCGACGGCACGAAGGACGGCACAGGAGCGGTCATCGGCAGCTCCTCGGCCGATTACCGCAACTCCAGCGGGTACGTCCTGTCCGGCCCCGAGTACCTGACGATGTTCAACGGGCAGACCGGCAAGGCGATGGGCACCGTCGACTACGTCCCGGCCCGCGGCACGGTCTCCTCCTGGGGCGACTCCTACGGCAACCGCGTCGACCGCTTCCTCGCCGGCACCGCGTACCTGGACGGAGCCCGCCCCTCCCTGATCATGGCCCGCGGCTACTACACGCGCACGGTGATCGCGGCCTGGGACTGGCGGGGCGGCCAGTTCACCCGCCGCTGGACCTTCGACACCAGCTCCTCCACCAACAGCGGCAAGGGGTACGACGGCCAGGGCTCCCACGCCCTCTCCGTCGGGGACGTCGACAACGACGGCCGGGACGAGATCGTCTACGGCGCGATGGCCGTCGACGACAACGGCAACGGCCTGTGGACCACCAGGACCGGCCACGGCGACGCCCAGCACCTCGGCGACCTCGACGCGTCGACGTCCGGCCTGGAGTACTACAAGGTCTCCGAGTCCACGAGCCAGCCCGCCGCGCTGTACATCAACCCCTCGAACGGCGCGGTCCGCTGGAAGCTCTCCGCCTGCTGCGACAACGGACGCGGAGTCGCGGGGGACATCTGGTCGGGCAACTCCGGCCCGGAGATGTGGTCCTCCTCCGACGGCAGCATCCGTGACGAGGGCGGCGGCACCAAGGGCCGCAAGCCCTCCTCCACCAACTTCCTCTCCTGGTGGGACGGCGACCCGGTCCGCGAACTCCTCGACGGCACCCACATCGACAAGTACGGCACGTCCTCCGACACCCGCCTGCTGACCGGCTCGGGCGTCTCCTCGAACAACGGCACCAAGGCCACCCCGGTCCTGTCCGGTGACATCCTGGGCGACTGGCGCGAGGAGGTCGTCTGGCGCACCGGCGACAACAAGAACCTGCGCATCTACTCCACCCCCCACGACACGGACCGCCGCATCACCACCCTCCTCCACGACACCCTGTACCGCACGGCCCTGGCCTGGCAGAACACCGCCTACAACCAGCCCCCGCACACCGGCTTCTTCATCGGCGCCGACATGCCCACCCCGCCCAGGCCCTCGGTCTTCACCCCCTGAGCGGACCTCCTGAGCACGACCCCGGCCCGCCCGTACCGGTGTACGGGCGGGCCGGGGGCCTTCCACGTGTTCAGCGAACCGCGCAGGTACGTCCGCCCAGTTCGAAGACGGCCGGTGCCGTGTTCGTCGCGGACCGGGTCGCGGTGAAGCCGAAGGCGACCGACGAGCCCGCCGCCACCGTGCCGTTCCAGTCGGTGTTGCGTACCGTCACCGCCGGACCGGACTGGGTGGGGGACCCGTTCCAGAGCTGGGAGATCTTCTGGCCGTTGGCGAAGGACCAGTTCAGGGACCAGCCGTTCCAGGTGGCCGAGCCCGTGTTGGTGAGCTGGACGTCGGCCTGGAAGCCGTCGGGCCACTGGTTGGTGATCCTGTAGGTCACCGCGCAGGCGCCCGACGGACCCGGCTCCTCGGGCTCTTCCGGTTCCTCCGGGTCCGTGCCGCCGCCGGTGTCCGAGGTGTCGCCGTAGACGACCCCCCGGCCGTTGGTCGCCACGTAGACCCGGCCGTAGACCCGCGGGTCACCGGTGATGGCCGCGCCCGTCCAACCCCACTGGTGGGCGTCGTCGTTGACACGGGTCCAGGTCGCGCCCCGGTCCGTGGAGCGGAAGATGCCGCGTACGCCACCGATCTCCGCGCTGGTGAAGAGGGTCTGGTACGAGGCGCCCGGCGCCGCCTTGCCGAAGCCGACGGTGTCGGCGGCGTCGACGTTCGACAGCTTGGTGAAGGTCGCGCCCGAGTCCGTGGAGTGCCACAGGCCGTACGCCCCGTCGCTCGCCCCGCCGGCCAGCCACACGTCGCCCTTCGCACCCGGGAGTGCCTTGAAGCGCACGCTGTCACCGGCCGGAAGCCCCGTCGCGGACGAGGCCGCGAACGTCGCGCCGCCGTCCGTACTGACGTAGAACTTCCCGGACTTGAAGCCGTAGAACGTCTTCGGGTCCACCCGGTCGGATTCCACGACCGCACCCGCCGGGATGCCGCTCGACGCCGACCAGGACGTGCCGAACCCGGTCGCGTGATGCACGCCCGCGCCCTGCGGGCTCCACACGAACCGGCTGCCGTCGGCCGCCGCCGCGACCGTCCCGCCGCCGCTCACACCCGAAGGGTCCGTCCCCGCGAACCAGTTGGCGCCGTTGTCCGTCGAGAACGCGATGTGCGGCCCGGAGTCCAGGTTGCCGGCCCGGACCACCGTGTTCGGGTTCGACTCGGCGAAGTCCAGACTGGTCGTCGACGTGAAGTTCGGCTGGGTGAACATCATCGACGGCACCTTGGTCAGGTCCGTGTGCCGGAAGCCGCCGATGTCACCGAGCGCGCTGATCAGCGGGGCGCCCGACGGGGGAGAGATCAGGTCGTTGACGGCCGTCTCCTCCAGGCCCCGCACCATCGGGGTGATGGTGAACGACGTGTCGTCGTCCCAGTTCGTCAGGTTCTGGGTGCCGTAGATCGTCGCGCCCGTCCCGTACATCATCCGGTCGGAGTCGAACGGGTCGATCTCCAGCGCCTCCGTCATCCAGCCCAGTTTCGGCGTCTGTTCGGGCGGTGACGGGTTCGCGCCCCAGGTCAGCCACGGCGACGACGAGACGTCCATCGTGTAGCGGTTCTCCCGGTTCGGGTACGACGTGTAGCTCCACGCCTGCGTCCAGGTGCCGCCGCTGTCCGTCGAGCGGAAGATCTGCGTGTCCGGCCACCAGGAGCTGTACGCCGTCGCCATCACCGTGCCCGGGTCCTGCCGGTCCACGGTCAGGCCGCTGAAGCCGTAGTAGGTGTCGGCCTCCGCCACCGGGCTGATGTCCGTCCAGGTGCCGGTCGCCGTCGCGTACCGGTACAGCCGGCCCTTGCCGCCGTCGTACGGGCCGCCCGTGTCGCTGTACGCGAGGTACAGGTAGCCGTTCTCGGCGTCGAGGACGCCCTTGTGGGCGAGGTATCCGGTGGGCTGTCCGGCGATCCGCTGCCAGGTCGCGCCCGCGTCCGTCGACCGGTAGACCGCGTTCTCCTTGTCGGCGACCCCGACGTAGACCGTCTTCGTCGCCGACCCCGCGCCGCCCGTCGACTCGTCGAAGGTGACCCAGGTGATGCCCTGGTTGTCGGACGCGTACCCGGAGGTGTCACTCGGATCCTGCGCGTAGTTCCCCGGGTTGGGGAACGCCGTCACCTCCGACCAGGTGGCGCCCGCGTCGGTCGACCGCCAGAGCCCGTGGCCGCTGGGCGCGCCCAGGTACAGCACGTCGTTGTCATGGGGGTCGACCGCCAGCCGTTCCCCCATGCCCCGCCCCGGCATGTTCCCGCCCAGCTTGAACGGCAGGTCCGCCTTCTTCCAGCTCGCGCCCCGGTCGGTGGAGCGCAGCACGGCGCCGTTCGTCGGGTCCCAGTCGTTGGTGTACGTGCCGACCGCCGCGTACACCCGGTCGGGGTCGGCGGAGTCGGAGGCGAGGCTCACCACACCGGTGTGCCCCCAGTCGTCCCAGCCGACCGAGTCGAGCAGCGGGGTCCAGGTCTTCGTGGACTCCTGCCAGCGGTAGGCGCCGCCGATGTCGGTACGGGCGTAGGCCAGGTCCTTCTCACTGCGGTTGAAGACGATGCCGGGCACGAAGCCGCCGCCGTCGATGCGCGCGTTCTTCCAGGCGTAGGTGTCGGCGGCGAGCGTACCGGCCGGCTCGGGGGCGCCGGCGGCCAGGGCGGGCGGGCCGCCCGCGAGCAGACCGGCCGCCAGCGCGAGCACGGTCGTGAGGACACGGGTTCTTCGCACGGAGGTTCCTTCCTCTTGGGGGGAGGTGGAGTGGGGAGAGCGTGCGAGGGCCGGGCGGCCCCACCGTGCGCGAGTGGGACCGCCCGGCCGTTTGTGGTCCCGGCGTCAGGTGCCGGGACCGGTACGCGGAGCGTCGGCGGGGGCTATTCGAGAAGCTCCGCGTACGAGCCCATGGCCAGGGCGATGTCGGCCTGGGCCCAGAACCGGTGGTACGTGAAGGTGGGCGCGGCGCCGCCCGCCAGATAGGACTCGATCTTCGACCACGCCGGGTCGTCCTGGTAGAAGGAACGGATCGACTCGAACGTCGACGACGAGTTGATCGTGTCGCCGTTGGGCATGGTGCCGGTCCAGCCGTTCGGGACGTGGACCGGGTCGTCGAAGCGGTTGTAGTCGGCGCGGGTCTCCGGGACGGCGATGCCGAGCGCGTCCTGGTCGTTCTCCCACATGCCGTCAAGGAGCGCCTTGGCGGTCGAGGCCGCCTCCGTGTCGCCCGAGCGGTCGGCGTAGTACGTCAGCGTCTTGGCGTACGCCGCGGCCACACCGACGTCGTTGGTGTAGTCGGCGACACTGACGTGCAGCCCGCTGTTGGCGCCGGGCGACGACGCGTTCCAGGTGTCGGGCTTGCCCGACCACTGCAGCGTCGACGGGATCCGGAAGGAGCCGTCCGGGTTGACCGTGGTCTCCGACAGCGCCCAGTCGACCCACTTGTCGAGGACGACCTTGGCGTCGGCGTCACCGGTCTGCTGGTAGTACTCGGCGACCCGCTCCATGGACCACGCCTGGAAGCCGAACCACTGGTTGGACGGCGGGTCGTGGTACACCGGCTTCTCGTCGTAGTACATGCCGTAGAAGGTCGGTGTGCCGGACGGCGGGCTCGTGTACCTGCCCGCCCAGCTGTTGGTCGCGCCGCCCGCGATGGCACCCTCGTCGGACTGCAGCCAGCGGTAGAACTCCAGCTGCCGGTCGAGGGACTTGCCCCAGTCCGCCGCGCCCGTCGCCGACTTGGGCTTCAGGTCGTCGTAGGAGCTGAGCGCGTACGCGGCGAGCGGGTTCTGGTAGCCGCCGTGCGCGTGGCTGGAGCCGATGCGCCAGGCCCAGCCCGCCGAGGAGTCGGTGGCACCGCCCCAGGCGTAGTACCAGGAGAGGAGGTAGTGCGAGGCGTCCTTGCCGGTGCCGGCCGGGCAGGACGGGCTGGTGCAGTTGCCGATCTTCTTGAAGTACTTGTCGAACATGGCGTAGCGCAGGTAGTCGCCCATCTTGGCGGCCTTGGCGACGGTCCCGGCGATCTCACCCGCCTTGCCCTGCTCCTCGGCCCACAGGTCCGCCCAGTACGCGGCCTGCACGGCGCGGGCGTCGGCGTCCGGGGCGTTGGTGAACTTCCACTGCTTGGCGTAGGACGCGTCCTTGGTGAACAGGTCCAGGTAGCCGTTCTTCCCGCCGTACTTGAAGGCGTCGCAGGTGGGCTGCGGGACGGTCTCCCACACCGACTCCTGCGGGCCGCGCTGGAAGGTGTTGATGTACGACGGCCCGGTGTCCGACGGTCCCGCCTCGCACTTGCCGGGCGAGTTGCCGTAGCCGTACACGTTGTCGACGTCCTGGATCCAGTGCATGCCGTAGACGTCGTCGGTGCCGTAGGCGGACTTCAGCTCGGCCGCGATCGGGTCGGGGCCGACCGAGACATTGGAGTCGAGCTGCGACGGGTACTCGTTCGGGGTGTCGTACTCGGGCGCGTACGTCGCCGGCTTCGAGGCGTTGTAGAAGGAGTTGGTCGGCTGGTCGGCGTGGGTCGGGATCATGTAGTTCTCCATGATTTCCCAGGCCCCGTTGAACTTCGACCAGTCACCGGTCACCTTGCCGTACATCGCCTGCAGCCACAGCAGGTAGCTGTACGCCTCCGAGGTGGTCTCGTGGCCGTGGTCCGGCGCCTCGACGATCAGCGTCTCGACCGAGTGGTACGGGATGCCCTCCGGCGAGAAGTAGCCGTTCGCCGGGTCGGTGATCTTCCCGTACAGCTCCAGGAAGCGCGCGTCGTACGTCTTCTCCGCGCCCAGCTGCGTCACCGTGACCGCCGCCTTGGCGTGGCCCGGCGCCGAGGACTCGAAGACCGCCGAGCCACTGCCCGAGGAGTCGGCGGCGATCGTCACCTCCTGCGCGGTGTTCCAGTTCGACGGCGTGAAGGTGAGCGACCCGCCGGCGGAGACCGACAGTCCCGAGTTGCCGCTCGCCCGGCTCGTCGTGACGGTCACGTTCGAGGTCGGCTGCTTGGACAGCTTCACTTCGTACGAGCCCGACTCACCTTGCTGGACGCCGAGTTGGGACGGCGTGGCCACCACGGCGGGACCCGAGGCGACCGTGATGCCGACCGGGGTCGAGTCGGCGGAGGCGCCCATGCTGTCGTACGCCTTCGCCACCAACGAATGACTGCCCACGGTCAAACCGGAGGCCGAAAGCGTGAAGGGCGAGCTGCTGTCGGAGCCCAGCAGCTCGGTGTCGTCGTAGAACTCCACCTTGGTGATGGTGGCCTGGTCGGCCGCCGCCGCGGTGGCGGCGAGCGGGACCGTCTCGCCCTGCGTGTAGACGGCGCCGGCCTGAGGGCTGGTCAGCACGGTGATCGGCGGCTGGTGGGCCCCGACGCAGGTGGTGCCGTTGATGGCGAACGACGTGGGAGCGGCGTTGCTGCCGCTGTAGGTGAACTGGCCGCCGGTCGTGACGGCGGCGCCGGCGGCGATCTTGGCGTTGTACCCGGCGTTCTTCACGGTGACGGTCCTGCCGGACTGCGACCAGCTGCCGTTCCAACCGTTCGAGAGCTTCTGGTTGCCCGTGTAGTCGTACGTCAGGGTCCAGCCGTCGATGGCGTCCGAACCGCGGTTGGTGAGGGTCAGATCCACGGTGAATCCGGAACCCCAGTCGTTCGTCCTGTAGTCGACGCTGCACTGGACGGCCGCCGCCTGAGCGGGAGTCGAGCCGGTCGAGAGCATCGTCAGCGGAAGCGCGAGAGCAGCGGCGACGGCCGTCAGCGACCGCCGTAAGCCTCTGCGTCTCCTGGGTGGGGGATGCATGGTGCTGGTTCCTCCTGCGACTCGGACATGTCAAGCCTTGAACCAGTGGGAGCGCTCCCATAGTGAGGATGGGGTGGGGGGCGGTCAAGCCTTGTGTCGAATCGAAAACATTCGACGGTTCAACTTGGGCGAAAGTCAGCAGTCCCCCTGTTCTTTGCCGTCACTTGGCGCTAGCTTCATGTGCACCAGTGGGAGCGGTTCCACCAGTCGACGCGTCCGCCACGACGTGTCCGAGCTGCAAGGAGTCGCTCAATGCGCCACCCCCCGCGTTCAGTACTTTTAGCCACCCCCGTGCACGTGTGGAGCACCTGACGCGGGGTCGCTCGTTCCCGTGGGATCCATGTGCCGTCCCTGCTGCCCGGAACCCCCGGCCGGCACCGCAGGCCTGCCCCGTCAGGTCTGGACGGCATCCCCACCCGTGAGGCACCAGGCCGCGCGATCGTCTGCGCGCGCCCAAGAAGGACAGCCCCCTACGGATAGGAAACCCGCACGATGAGTCGCACCAGAACCGCGCTTCTCGCCGCCATGGCGCTGGTCGCCGGCGCCACCGGGACGGCGATCGCCGCTGTCCCCGGCGCCGCCGGCGCGGCCGCCGCCGTCCCCTGCACCGTGGACTACAAGGTGCAGAACGACTGGGGCTCCGGCTTCACCGCGTCCGTGACGATCACCAACAACAGCGCCGCCAAGTCGTCGTGGTCGCTGAAGTGGTCCTACGCCGGCAGCCAGAAGGTCACCAGCGGCTGGAACGCCAAGGTGAGCCAGTCCGGCGCGAACGTCACCGCCGCCAACGAGTCCTACAACGGCACCCTCGCCACCGGGGGGTCGACCTCCTTCGGCTTCCAGGGCACCTACAGCGGCAGCAACGCCGTCCCCGCCACCTTCACCCTCGACGGTGTGACCTGCAACGTCGACTCCGGCGGACCCACCGACCCGCCGCCGGACCCGGACCCGACCGACCCGCCCGGCAACCGGGTGAACAACCCCTACAGCGGCGCCAAGGTGTACGTGAATCCCGAGTGGTCCGAGAAGGCCGCCGCCGAGCCCGGCGGCAGCCGCATCGCGAACCAGCCCACCGGTGTCTGGCTGGACCGCACCGCGGCCATCAACGGCGTCAACGGCGGCATGAGCCTGCGCGACCACCTCGACGAGGCCCTGCGGCAGAAGGGCTCCGGCGAGCTCGTCATCCAGCTGGTCATCTACAACCTGCCCGGCCGTGACTGCGCCGCCCTCGCCTCCAACGGCGAGCTCGGCCCGACGGAGATCGACAAGTACAAGACGCAGTACATCGACCCGATCAAGACCATCCTCGCCGACTCGAAGTACGCCTCGCTGCGGATCGTCACCACGGTCGAGATCGACTCCCTGCCCAACCTGGTCACCAACGTGACGCCGCGGGCCACCGCCACGCCCAACTGCGACGTGATGAAGGCCAACGGCAACTACGTGAAGGGCGTCGGCTACGCCCTGAACAAGCTCGGCGACGTGGCCAACGTCTACAACTACGTGGACGCCGGCCACCACGGCTGGCTGGGCTGGGACGACAACTTCGGCGCCTCCGCCGACATGTTCAAGCAGGCCGCGACCGCCGAGGGCGCGACCGTCGCCGACGTGCACGGCTTCATCGCCAACACGGCCAACTACAGCGCGCTGAAGGAGGACCACTTCTCCATCGGCCAGAGCGTGGCAGGCAAGTCGGTGCGCGAGTCGAAGTGGGTCGACTGGAACCGCTACACCGACGAGCTGTCGTACGCCCAGGCGCTGCGCAACCAGCTGGTCTCGATCGGCTTCGACTCGGGCATCGGCATGCTGATCGACACCTCCCGCAACGGCTGGGGCGGTGCGAACCGGCCCACCGGTCCGGGCGCGACGACCAGCGTGGACACCTACGTGGACGGTGGCCGCTACGACCGCCGCATCCACCTCGGCAACTGGTGCAACCAGTCCGGAGCCGGCCTCGGTGAGCGGCCGAAGGCCTCCCCGGAGCCCGGGATCGACGCCTACGTGTGGATGAAGCCCCCGGGTGAGTCCGACGGGTCGAGCAAGGCCATCGACAACGACGAGGGCAAGGGCTTCGACCGGATGTGCGACCCGACCTACACCGGTAACCCGCGGAACAACAACAACATGTCGGGAGCGCTGGGCGACGCCCCGGTCTCCGGACACTGGTTCTCCGCCCAGTTCCAGCAGCTGATGCAGAACGCGTACCCGCCGCTGTCGTGACGGGCTGAACCACCGGTCCGCCGGGGCCCTGCCCCGGCGGACCGTCGCACGCCTCTCCGCACGGCACCCTTTTGCGGGAACGGCAATGTCGTTTGCCCACTCCCGGTGCGTCATCGCACTCTGGCGGCATCCGAGCGGAGAGGCTGAGCACCATGGCGCACAAGCACGACCACCAGCACAAGCACGACCACCGGCACGGGCACGACCACGACTGGGCCGAGCTGGCCCCTCTGCTCGAATCCGAGGCGGAGCTGTTCACACCGCTCTACGAGCGGGCCCTGAACTGGCTGGCGAAGGAGGTGACGGAACCGGGACTGATCGTGGACACCGGCAGCGGACCCGGTGTCATCTCGTGTCTGTTCGCCGAGACCTTCCCGGGCGCGCGGGTCGTGGCCGTCGACGGTTCCCGGCCGCTGCTGGAGCGGGCCAGGGACCGGGCCGTGCGCCAGGGCGCCGGCGACCGTTTCGGCACCCTCGCCGGTGAACTCCCCGATGTGCTCGGCGAACTGGACTATCCGGCCGACCTGCTGTGGGCCAGCCGCAGCGTGCACCACCTCGGGGACCAGGCCGCCGCGCTGGCCGCCTGTGCGGAGCGGCTGGCGCCCGGCGGCACGCTGGCCGTGATGGAGGGCGGTCTGCCCGTCCGGTTCCTGCCCCGCGACATCGGGTTCGGCCGGCCCGGTCTCCAGGCGCGCGTCAACGCGGTGGAGGAGGAGCGGTTCGACCGGATGCGGGCCGAACTGCCGGGCTCGGTGGCGGTCGTCGAGGACTGGCAGGCCCTGCTGACCTCGGCCGGCCTGCACCACGCCCGCTCGCGCACCTTCCTCCTCGACCTCCCCGCCCCGGTCACGGACCGCTCCCGTGCCCATGTGGTCGCCGCCCTCACCCGCACCCGAGAGGTCATCGGCGAGGAGCTGGACGCCGAGGACCGCGCCACCCTCGACCGCCTCCTCGACCCCGACGACAAGGCGAGCGTCCACCACCGCCCGGACGTGTTCGTCCTGGCGGCCCACACGGTCCACACGGCTGTACGGCCCGTGTGACGGCTTGACTTGGAGAGCTCTCCAAGTGATGGACTCCCCGGCACGCAACGACACACAGGGGGTTTCCATGACCGACTCTCCGGTCGCGCTCATCACCGGCGGGGGCAGCGGCATAGGCGCCGCCGTCGCACGGCGGTTGCTGGACGCGGGGCAGCGGGTGGCCGTCACCGGACGCGGTGAGGAGCGGCTGCGCGACTTCGCGAAGGAACTCGGTGAGCCCGAGGACCTGCTGACGATCACCGGGAACGCCGCCGAGTACGACGACGTACGGACGGCGGTCGACACCGCGCTGACGCGGTTCGGCCGCCTGGACACCGTCGTCGCCAACGCCGGTCTCGCCACCCACGACTCGGTCGCCGAGGGCGACCCGGCCGGGTGGACCGAGATGGTGCTGACCAATGTCCTCGGGCCCGCGCTGCTGATCAGGGCCGCCATCGACGCCCTGAAGGAGACCCGCGGGCGCATCGTCCTGGTCGGCAGCGTCGCCGGGTTCGTGCCCACACCGGGCAACTTCTACGGGGCGACCAAGTGGGCGGTGACCGGACTCGCCGAGAACACCCGGCGGGAGGTCACCGAGTGGGGTGTCGGCGTCACCCTGATCGCGCCCGGCCGGGTGGAGACCCCGTTCTGGGACTCCTACGGCAGCCTCCCGCCCGGCCGTCTGCTCACCGCCGACCAGATCGCCGACTCCGTCGTGTGGGCCATGCGGCAGCCCGCCGGTGTCGACGTCAACACCGTGGTCGTACGGCCCGTCGGCCAGCCCAACTGATCACCGCCGGACGGACGCGCGACGGCCTCTCCTCCGGTGGGAGAGGCCGTCGCGCGTGTACGGTCAGCCGCCGTTGAACTCCGCCGGATGCGACCCGATCCGCCGGTCCTCGTTCAGCGCGCTGATCGCAGCGAGGTCCTCCGCGTCCAGACCGAACCCGAACACATCGATGTTCTCCGCGATCCGGGACGGCGTCACCGACTTCGGAATGACGACGTTCCCCAACTGGAGATGCCAGCGCAGCACCACCTGCGCCGCCGTCCGCCCGTGCTTCTGCGCGATCGCCACGATCGCCGGAATCTCCAGGATCCCCTTGCCGGAACCGAGCGGCGACCACGCCTCGGTCGCGATGCCCTGCTCCGCGTGGTACTCACGCGAGGCGTGCTGCTGCAGATGCGGATGCAGCTCGATCTGGTTGACCGCCGGGACCACCGACGTCTCGGCGATCAGCCGCTCCAGGTACTCCGGCAGGAAGTTGGACACACCGATGGCGCGGACCCGGCCGTCGGCGAGCAGCTTCTCGAACGCCTTGTACGTGTCGACGTACCGGTCCCGGGCGGGCGTCGGCCAGTGGATCAGGTACAGGTCCACGTACTCGAGACCGAGCTTCGACAGGGACGTGTCGAACGCCCGCAGGGTGGAGTCGTATCCCTGGTCGCTGTTCCAGAGCTTGGTGGTGACGAAGAGGTCCTCGCGCGGGACGCCCGACTTCGCGAGGGCCCGTCCGGTGCCCTCCTCGTTGCCGTAGATCGCGGCGGTGTCGATGCTGCGGTAGCCGGCCTCCAGCGCCGTCGCCACGGCCGTCTCGGCCTCCGCGTCCGGCACCTGCCAGACGCCGAAACCCAGCTGGGGCATCTCGACGCCGTTGTTCAGGGTGATCGGGGGGACCTTGCTCACGAGCTCTCGATCCTTCGGTTGTGGTCAGGTACTTACAAGTGTTACCCCCATCGTCGACGATCACGGCCCGTGGCGCATTCCTGACCGGGAAATTCATGCCTGGTAGAGCGCCGCGACCTCGGCCTCGTACGCCTTCTCGATCGCCCTCCGCTTCAGTTTCAGCGACGGCGTGAGCAGCCCGTGCTCCTCGGTGAACGGCTGCGCCAGGATCCGGAACGTACGGATCGACTCGGCCTGCGAGACCAGGGTGTTCGCCGCGACCACGGCCCGCCGCACCTCCGTCTCCAGATCCGCGTCGCGCACCAGCTCGGCCGGTGACATCCGCGGCTTGCCGCGCATCGCCAGCCAGTGCTCGACGGCCTCCTGGTCCAGGGTGACCAGCGCGGCGACGTACGGGCGGTCGTTGCCGACGACGATGCACTGGTTGACCAGCGGATGGTCCCGCACCCGCTCCTCCAGCACCCCCGGCGAGACGCTCTTGCCGCCGGAGGTCACCAGGATCTCCTTCTTGCGGCCGGTGATGGTGAGATAGCCGTCCTCGTCGAGGGAGCCGAGGTCGCCGGTGGCCAGCCAGCCGTCGTGCAGGGCCTCGTCGGTGGCCTCGGGGTTGTTGAGGTAGCCGTCGAAGACGTTGTCGCCGTGCAGCCAGATCTCGCCGTCGTCCGCGATGTGCACGGTGACCCCGGGGATGGGCCGGCCGACCGTCCCGTACCGGGTGCGCTCGGGCGGGTTGGCGGTGGCCGCCGCCGTCGACTCCGTGAGGCCGTACCCCTCGTAGACGTGCACGCCCGCGCCCGCGAAGAACAGCCCGAGCCGGCGGTCCATCGCCGAACCGCCCGACATGGCGTGCCGTATCCTGCCGCCCATCGCCGCCCGGATCCTGGCGTAGACGAGCTTGTCGAAGAGCTGGTGCTGCATCCGCAGCGCCGCGGACGGGCCGGGCCCGGTGCCCCAGGCCCTCGCCTCCACCGCGTCCGCGTACCTGACGGCCACCTCGACGGCCTTCTCGAACGGCCCCGAGCGGCCCTCCCGCTCCGCCTTGCGCCGCGCCGCGTTGAACACCTTCTCGAAGATGTACGGCACGGCCAGGAAGAACGTCGGCCGGAACGCGGCCAGATCGGGCATCAGCGCCGCCGCGTTCAGCTGCGGCTGATGGCCGAACTTCACCTTCCCGCGGATCGCCGCGACCTCCACCATCCGCCCGAAGACGTGCGCGAGCGGCAGGAACAGCAGTGTCGCCGCCTCGTCGCCCCGGCGGGAGTGGAACACCGGCTCCCAGCGTTCGATGACGGTGTCCGCCTCGTACATGAAGTTGCCGTGCGAGAGCACACAGCCCTTGGGGCGGCCGGTGGTGCCCGAGGTGTAGATGATCGTCGCGACGGAGTCGGGGGTGACCGCCTGCCGGTGCCGGTGCACCACCTCGTCGTCGAGGTGCGCGCCCGCGTCGTACAGCTCCTGGACCGCGCCCGCGTCGAGCTGCCACAGCCGGCGCATCCGCGGCAGCCGGTCGATGACGGTGGCGATCGTCATCGCGTGGTCCTCGTGCTCCACGATCGCGGCCGTCACCTCCGCGTCGTACAGCATCCACAGGCACTGCTCGGCGGAGGACGTGGGGTAGACGGGCACGACCTGCGCGCCGATCGTCCACAGCGCGAAGTCGAAGAGCGTCCACTCGTACCGGGTACGGGACATGATCGCGACCCGGTCGCCGAACCGTACGCCGCCCGCGAGGAGGCCCTTCGCGAGGGCGAGCACCTCGTCGCGGAATTCGGCGCCGGTCACGTCCCGCCACCGGCCGGTGTCGTCCTTGCGGCCGAGCGCGACGCGTGACGGGTCCTCCTCGGCATACCGGAAGACCACGTCGGCCAGACCGCCCACCGGAGGCTCCAAGGCCGACGGAGGGTTGGTGAACTCGCGCAATCCCGCTCCCCGCTCCTCGGCGCCGGAATGGTGCGGCGACGCCCTCGTCCCGCACGGCGCCGTGAAAGCTACCCCACGCGGACGGAGGGCGGGAGGGGAGCGAAAACCGGGCGGAGCTCTCGTCCGCGCTGGTCAGGGGAGGAAAATGCGCTCACATGGGGAAGGGTCGGACAGAAACCTGACCGATGAGTAAGTTTCGGTGGAGCAATCTCCACCGAATCTGTACGACCTCATGACCGCGCCTTGAGGCGCCGCACGGCCCCCACCTGATCCAGCGTGCGCGCCGGCCGAAACGTCACCGCCGCCCGTCCTGCCCGCCCCGGTGCAGCCGGTCGCCGCCCGCGAGGATCGCCGACGCCAACGCGTCCGCCGCGCCCTGCGCGGAGGGACGGCGCCGCCCGTGCACCACCACGAAGTCCACCTCGCCCGGTTCCGGCAGCCCCGCCCGCTCCGGCATCCGCACCAGCCCCGGCGGGATCAGCCCGCGCGAGTGCACCATCACCCCGAGCCCGGCGCGGGCCGCCGCGAGCAGCCCGTTGAGGCTGCCGCTGGTGCACACGATGCGCCACTGCCGGCCCTCCCGCTCCAGCGCCCGCAGAGCGAGGGCACGGGTGATGCCCGGCGGCGGATAGACGATCAACGGCACCGGACGGCCGGTGTCCAGCCGCAGCCCCGGCGCGCCGATCCACACCAGCTCGTCGTGCCACACCAGCTCGCCCCGCGGATCCTCGGGCCGCCGCTTGGCCAGCACCAGGTCCAGCCGTCCCGCCGCCAGCCGCTCGTGCAGGATGCCCGACAGCTCGACCGTCAGCTCCAGATCGACCTCCGGATGCTCGTGCCGGAACCGTTCCAGGATCTCCGGCAGCCGGGTCAGCACGAAGTCCTCCGACGCGCCGAACCGCAGCCGTCCGCGCGGCCGGGTACCGGTGAAGAACTGCGCCGCCTGCTCGTGCACGTCCAGGATGCGCCGCGCGAAGCCGAGCATCGCCTCGCCGTCCTCGGTCAGCTCCACCGAGTGGGTGTCCCGCGTGAACAGCTGCCGCCCGGTGGCCTCCTCCAGCCGCCGCACGTGCTGGCTCACCGTCGACTGGCGCAGCCCGAGCCGCCGCGCCGCCTGTGTGAAGCTCAGCGTCTGCGCCACCGACAGGAACGTCCGCAGCTGTGTCGGGTCGTACATGCGGCCAGGGTAACGGCGGTCATCGCGGAACGTGATGACAGTGAGAGCGGTATACCGGATTCCCGATCACGGCGGGAAGGAGCAGGATGGGGAGGGGACACCCGTGAACACCCGAGCACCGAGTACCTGAGCAAGTGGAGCACCGTGAAACGCCTGCGTCGGCCGAGCCGGCTGCCGATCGACCCGTACATCCTGCTGCTGCTCGGGACCGTGGGCCTCGCCGCGCTGCTCCCCGCGCGGGGGACCGGCGCGGACATCGCCTCCGGCGCCTCCACCGCCGCGATCGCCTTCCTGTTCTTCCTCTACGGCGCCCGGCTCTCCACCCGCGAGGCCCTGGACGGGCTGAAGCACTGGCGGCTCCATGTCACCGTGCTGGCCTGCACCTTCGTCGTCTTCCCGGTGCTGGGCCTGGCCGCCCGCGGACTCGTCCCGGTGTTCCTGACCGACCCGCTCTACCAGGGCCTGCTCTTCCTCACCCTGGTCCCGTCCACCATCCAGTCGTCGATCGCGTTCACCTCCATCGCCCGCGGCAACGTGCCCGCCGCGATCTGCGCCGGCTCCTTCTCCTCGCTGGTCGGCATCGTCGTCACCCCGCTGCTCGCGGCGACGCTGCTGGACGGCGGCGGGGGCGGGTTCTCCGCCGGGTCGGTGGTGAAGATCGTGCTCCAGCTGCTGGTGCCGTTCGTCGCCGGGCAGCTGCTGCGCCGCTGGATCGGCGGATTCGTCTCCCGGCACCGGAAGGTGCTGGGGCTGGTCGACCGCGGCTCGATCCTGCTCGTCGTCTACACCGCGTTCAGCGAGGGCATGGTGCAGGGCGTCTGGCACCAGGTGAGCCCCGCCCGGCTCGGCGGACTGCTCGCCGTCGAGGCCGTCCTGCTCGCCGTGATGCTGCTGCTGACCTGGTACGGCGCCAAGGCGCTGCGGTTCGGCCGGGAGGACCGGATCGCGATCCAGTTCGCCGGCTCGAAGAAGTCGCTGGCCGCGGGGCTGCCGATGGCGAGCGTGCTGTTCGGGGCGCAGGCCTCGCTGGCCGTGCTGCCGCTGATGCTGTTCCACCAGACGCAGCTGATGGTGTGCGCGGTGATCGCCAAGCGCCGCTCGCACGACCCCGTCGAGGAGACGGAGGTCACCGTCCCGGACCGGGCCGGACGGTCACGGACCGGGGCCGGTACGGGGACGCGTTCCGGCTGAGCGTCCCGGCCGCTCCGGGCGTCTCCAGCCGGTTCACGTGGTGGCCGAGCACCAGCCGCCCGTCGTCGCTCGGCTCCGGGTGCGTCTGCGGGTTGCAGGCGGCGGCCCCCTGGGGCAGGGCCGGGGTGAACGCGCGTGCCGGCCCGTGCCACGGTCCGGTCGGGGAGCAGGTCCAGGACGACGCCGCCTCGGGGACGCCGGCGGGTGTCGCGGCCCGGTTCATGGAGCCTCGGGCGCCGGGTCGTCCTCGAAGGGGCGGGAGGCGTGCGGGCGCGGGCATGCGGCATCGCGGCCGGTCGGACCGGCCGGTGAGAACCGACATCACGAGCACGTCGTGCCGGCCCGGGGGACCGTGCCGTGGAGGAGGTATGTGTCGACGGCCTTGGTCGCGCAGCGGTTGAAGGGGTACGATCCGTGGCCCTCGTCCCGCACCGTCAGCAGCACGCCGACCCCCTCGCCCAGCTCGGCCGCCATCCGCTCGGCGCCCTCGTACGGCGTCGTCGGGTCGCCGGTGTTGGCGACGACGAGGATCGGGGCAGCACCGTCCGCGCTGACGTCGGGAGTGGCGCTCTCGCCGCCGAACGGCCACTCGTAGCAGAGGTAGACGCCGGTGGCCCAGGTCTCGCCGAAGACGGGGGAGGCCGCCTCGATCCGCTTCATCATCGCCTCGGCTTCGGTGAAGTCGGGGCGCAGGTCGGAATCGGCGCAGGTTATCGCCGCGAAGGCGGACGTGCCGTTGCCGCTCGAGGTCCCGCCGCGGGCTCCGGCGCCGGCCCGGGTGCCGCGTGCCTGGGTGTCCGGGCCGTGGTCGTACGCCTCCTCCAGCAACGCGTTGCCGGTGCCCCGCTCCATGACCTCGCGGAGCGCCTTCGCCAGTGGCCTCCAGCCTTCCTTGCCGCTGTCCAGGTGATTCGCGATGGCGTGGGCGGCGAGACCGTCGTCGAGTTCCCCGCCGCCGTCGGTGGGCGCGGGCTTCTCCTCGAGCTTGTCCAGCAGCTCGGTGACGCGTTGTCCGGCCTGCTCGGGGCCGCTGCCGGTGGGGCAGTCGTCGTAGGCCATCGCGCAGTGTCCGGCGAAGCGGTCGAAGGCGAGCTGGACGGCCTTGACCTGGCTGAGCTCGTCCTGCAGGCGGTCCAGTGTCGGGTCGACCGGGGCTTCGAGCACGAACCGGCCCACGTTCTCCGGGAACAGATGGGCGTAGACGCCGCCCAGCCTGGTGCCGTAGGAGACGCCGAAGTAGTGCAGCTCCTCGTCACCGAGGAGATAACGCATCAGGTCCATGTCGCGCGCCGTATGGGAGGTGCCGACGTACGGCAGCAGCTCACCGGAGTGCTTCCCGCAGGCGGCACCGCCCTCGTACTCCTTCTCCCCGCAGCTCACAGGGGCCGTCCCGCCGACGCCTCGCGGATCGAAACTGACCAGGTCGTACTGCTCGCCCAGCGCGGCGTAGTCGCTCGCGAACTCAGGGAGCCCCACGACGCCGGACTGGCCGGGGCCGCCGAAGTTGAGGAGGAGCGATCCGATCCGCTCCGGTCCGGTGGCCCTCTTCCGGATCATGGCGACGTCGATCGTGCCGCGGCCGGGCCGCCCGTAGTCCAGCGGCGCCTTCATCGTGGCGCACTCCCAGTCGTCGCCCGGGGCGTCACCGTCCCCCTGCGCCCCGGACGGTGCCGGGCAGGCCGACCAGTCGAGCCGCTGGCCGGCGGTGAAAGCCGCAGGCAGCCCCGGTGGCGGGTTCGTCGCCTTGCGCTCGTCCCGGCGGGGCGCCTTACCGCCCTCGGAGGACGCGGACGGACCCGAGCCCGAGCCTCCGACGACATCGCATCCGGCCCCCGCGGCCACCACGAACACGACGGCGAGGGCGAGCAGGCCCGCGGCGGCGCGGCGGGACGCGGCGGCACGTACTGCGGCACACCGCGAGAGACCACCGGACCAGTCCGCCCCCGTAGCGAAAGACCGGGGCGAGCGACCCGAGTTCCGAAATCGCGTACGCATCCGCGGGTCCCCCTGCCTCCTGGCACACCGGAACAGCGTGCCGTTCGATATTCGACAGCCCGAACCTACTGATCGTCATTCTTCGACGGCAACCGATCGGGCGTCCGGACGGGAGACGTGAGGGCGCGACGTGGTACGGGATCGAGGCGGGGCCCCGCGGCGCAGGGGGCGCTCCCCGCCGGCCGGGGCCCCGCCGCCGTGCAGCGAGGGGAACCGGTCAGCCCCGGGCGGCCGCGGCCCGCAGGGCGATACGGTCCTCACCCGCGTACACGTTCATGGAACCGCCCCGCAGGAAGCCCACCAGGGTCAGCCCCGTCTCCGCCGCCAGGTCCACGGCCAGCGAGGACGGCGCCGAGACCGCCGCCAGCATCGGAACGCCGGCCATGACCGCCTTCTGCGCCAGCTCGAACGAGGCCCGGCCGGAGACCAGCAGGATCGTCCGGGACAGCGGCAGGTTCCCGCTCTGCAGGGCACGGCCGACCAGCTTGTCGACCGCGTTGTGCCGGCCCACGTCCTCCCGTACGTCGAGCAGCTCGCCGTCCTCGTCGAACAGGGCCGCCGCGTGCAGGCCGCCCGTGCGGTCGAAGACCCGCTGGGACGCGCGCAGCCGGTCGGGCAGGCCCGCCAGCAGTTCCGGCTCCACGCGCAGCGCGGGGGTGTCCGCGATGGGATGGCGGGTCGTCGTGCGCACCGCGTCCAGGCTGGCCTTGCCGCACAGGCCGCAGGAGGAGGTGGTGTAGACGTTGCGTTCCAGCGTGATGTCCGGGATCACCACACCGGGGGCCGTCTTCACGTCGACCACGTTGTAGGTGTTCGATCCGTCGACGGTCGCCCCGGCGCAGTAGACGATGTTCTGCAGGTCGGAGGCGGTCGCGAGGACCCCCTCGCTCACCAGGAACCCGGCCGCCAGCGCGAAGTCGTCGCCCGGTGTGCGCATGGT
Source organism: Streptomyces sp. NPDC059787 (assembly GCF_042732315.1). Taxonomy (NCBI): domain Bacteria; kingdom Bacillati; phylum Actinomycetota; class Actinomycetes; order Kitasatosporales; family Streptomycetaceae; genus Streptomyces; species Streptomyces sp. NPDC059787. Next base: position 184,109 of record NZ_JBHWHX010000011.1, on the reverse strand, counting down.
GATGGCGAGGGGTCTGCCGTTGAGGCGGATCTCCAGGGGCTCCTCGGCGACGAGTGTGTCCGGGCGGCTGGACACCGCTCCGTCCCGGATGCGGAGCACCTTGCGTCGTTCCGTGACTCGTCCCATGTTCCCACCAGTTCCGCTCAGTCCCGGTTCTGTACGTGCTGATAGCCGAAGCGACCCTTGATGCACAGGTTGCCGTGGGTCACCGGATTGTCGTGCGGTGAGGTGACCTTCACGATCTCATTGTCCTGCACATGGAGGGTGAGGTTGCAGCCCACACCGCAGTACGCGCACACGGTCGTCGTCTCCGACTGCCGCGACTCGTCCCAGGTACCCGCCGCCCGCATGTCGAACTCCGACTTGAACGACAGGGCCCCGGTGGGGCAGACCTCGATGCAGTTGCCGCAGTACACGCACGCCGAGTCGGTCAGCGGGGCGTCGTGCTCCACGGCGATCCGGGCGTCGAAACCGCGGCCCGCGACCGAGATCGCGAAGGTGTTCTGCCACTGGTCGCCGCAGGCGTCCACGCACTTGTAGCAGAGGATGCACTTGTCGTAGTCGCGGACGTACAGGTCGTTGTCGAGCTTCGGCTCCTCGTTCAGCCGGGCCGCGTCCGGGCCGAAACGGTCCGGTTCCGCCTCGTACTCCTCGATCCACTCGGTGACGCGGGGAGTCGTCGACAGGTCGACGGAGGACGCGAGGAGTTCGAGCACGACCTTGCGGCTGTGCCGGGCCCGCTCGGTGCCGGTGCGGACCTCCATGCCCGGCTCGGCCCTGCGGGAGCACGCGGGGACCAGGGTGCGGGAGCCCTCCACCTCCACCACGCAGACGCGGCAGGCGTTCTTGGGGGTGAGCGTGTCGCCCTCGCAGAGCGTCGGGATGTCCTTTCCGGCCGCCCGGCAGGCGTCCAGGATCGTCGACCCCTCGGGCGCCCGGACCGGCTCTCCGTCCAGGGTGAACTCCAGCAGGCGGCGGGGGATCCCCAGCGGTGTCACGGTCATTCGTACGCCCCCAGACGGTCGATGGCGGATTCCACGGCGTTCCACGCGGTCTGCCCCAGACCGCAGATCGAGGCGTCCCGCATGGCGCGGCCGACCTCGCGGAGGAGGGTGATGTCGGAGGCGGCGTCGGCGCCCGCGCGGTCGACGATCCGGTGCAGCGCCTCTTCCTGACGGACGGTGCCGACGCGGCAGGGGACGCACTGGCCGCACGACTCGTCGCGGAAGAACCGGGCGATGCGGAGGAGGAGGCGGGGGAGCGGGACGGTGTCGTCGAAGGCCATGACGACTCCGGAGCCGAGGGTGGTGCCCGCTGCCCGGGTGCCCTCGAAGGTGAGGGGGATGTCCAGCTCGTCGGGGCGGACGAAGCCGCCGGCGGCTCCGCCGAGGAGGACCGCGCGGAGGTTGTCGCGGACGCCGGCGAGGTGGAGGAGTTCGCCCAGGGTGGCACCGAAGGGGAGTTCGTAGACGCCGGGGCGGGCGACGCTGCCCGAGACGCAGAAGAGTTTGGGCCCGGTGGATCTCTCCGTGCCGATCGCCGCGTACGCCCGGGCGCCCAGGGTGAGGACGGGCAGGACGTTGATCAGGGTTTCCACGTTGTTCTCGACCGTCGGTTTGCCGAACAGGCCCTTCTCCACCGGGAAGGGGGGCTTGGTGCGGGGCTCGCCGCGGTAGCCCTCGATGCTGTTGAAGAGGGCGGTTTCCTCGCCGCAGACGTACGCGCCCGCGCCGCGCCTGATCTCCATGTCGAAGGCGTAGCCCTGGCCGAGGACGTCGTCGCCGAGCAGGCCGCGGGCGCGGGCCTGGCTGATCGCGTGTTCCATGCGGGCTGTCGCTCGCGGGTACTCGCCGCGGAGGTAGAGGTAGCCCTGGTGGGCGCCGGTCGCGTACGCGGCGATCGTCATGGCTTCGACGAGTGCGTACGGGTCGCCCTCCATGAGGACGCGGTCCTTGAACGTGCCCGGTTCGGATTCGTCGGCGTTGCAGACGAGGTAGTGGGGGTGGTCCGGCTGGGACGCCGTGGCCTGCCATTTGCGGCCGGTGGGGAAGGCCGCGCCGCCTCGGCCCAGGAGGCCGGAGTCGGTGACCTCGCGGATGACGGCGGCGGGGCCGAGGGCGAAGGCGCGGCGGAGGGCGGTGTAGCCGCCGTTCGCCCGGTAGTCGTCCAGGTCGGTGGGGTCGGTCGTGCCGACGCGGTGGAGGAGGGTGAGGGCGGGGTCGCCGGCCTGGGGGACCGCGGTGGCGGGTGGGGGTTCGAGGGGGGCGGTCTCGGGGGCGGTGGCTGCTCGGATCGTGGCTTCGGGGGTGGCCGGGGCGCATACGGCTGTGGCCCTTGAGGTTTCTCGCCCCCGCCGCCCCTTCCCTTTCCCGTTCCCGGGGGCGGTGCCCCCGGACCCCCCTTTCGGCCCTGGACGGGCCTCGTCCTCGAACTCCCCCAGAGGGGGTACCCCCGGACGGGCTGATTCGCCGGCCCGGATGACCAGGGCCGCCGGTGCTCGTTCGCACAGGCCCAGGCAAGGGCTTCGTTCGACGTGTACGCCGGACTCCGGGCCCAGGCGGGCCTCCACGTCGGCGCACAGCCCGGTCGCGCCGGCCGCCGTGCACGCCAGGTCCGTGCACACGTGCAGGACCGTCGCCGGGCGGGGGCGGAGGGAGAACATCGCGTAGAAGGTGGCGACGCCGTAGGCCTCCGCCGGGGGGACCGTCAGGCGGCGGCACAGGTAGTCCAGGGCGCCCTCGCTGATCCAGCCGACCCGGTCGTTGACGGCGTGCAGCCCCGGCAGCAGCAGGTCGCGGCGGTCGCGGGCCTCTCGGCCGCCGCGGGCCCAGCGCAGGTCCGCGTCGGAGCGGTCGGCGCCCTCCCAGGAGGACTCGGGCGGGCCGAGCAGGGCGTCGACGGCCGCGCGTTCCTCGTCCGTCGGCTCGCTGTCACCGAAGTGCAGGTCCATGGGTGCTCACCTTCTCGATCCGGATCGCCGACGCCTTGAACTCCGCCGTCCCCGCGATCGGGCAGTTCGCCTCGATCGTCAGCCGGTTGGTGTCCACCTCGTCGGGAAAGTGGAACGTCATGAACGCGAGGCCCGGCCGGAGTCCCGTGTCCACCCAGACCGGCGCCAGCACCGAACCGCGCCGCGAGGTCACCCGCACCTCCTCGCCGACCACCACCCCGTAGCGTTCCGCGTCCTCCGGGCACAGCTCGACGTACTCGCCGCGCCGCAGGGGGGACGCGAAACCGCCGCTCTGCACACCCGTGTTGTAGGAGTCGAGGCGCCGGCCCGTGGTCAGCCGGATCGGGTACTGCTCGTCGGTGAGGTCGACCGGCGGGTCGTGCCGCACGATGCCGAAGGGGGCCGGCCTGCCGCGCCCGGCCGGGTCCGGGTCCCACAGACGGCCGTGCAGGTACGTCGGTTCGAGCGCGTCCGTGCTCGGGCACGGCCACTGGATGCCCTGGTGCTCGTCCAGACGCTCGTACGTCATCCCGTAGTGGTCCGGGGAGACCGAGCGCAGCTCGTTCCACACCGCCTCGGCGTCCGGGTACTTCCAGTCGTGGCCGAGGCGGGTGGCGAGGTCGCAGAGGATGTCGATGTCCTCGCGCGCCTCGCCGGGCGGGACCACGGCCCGGCGCACCCGCTGCACCCGGCGCTCGCTGTTGGTGGTGGTGCCCTCGGTCTCCGCCCAGCCGGCGGTCGCGGGCAGGACGACGTCCGCGAGTTCGGCGGTCTTCGTCAGGAAGATGTCCTGGACCACCAGGAAGTCCAGCTCCCGCAGGCGGCGTACCGCCTGTTCGCTGTCCGCCTCCGACTGGGCAGGGTTCTCACCGATGCAGTAGACGGCCCGCAGGGAGCCGTCCTCCATGGCCTCGAACATCTCCGTCAGGGTCAGCCCGTGGTGCGGCTGGATGACGGTGTCCCAGGCGGACTCGAACTTCAGCCGCGTGCCGGTGTCGAGGATGTCCTGGAAGCCGGGCAGACGGTTGGGGATCGCGCCCATGTCGCCGCCGCCCTGCACGTTGTTCTGGCCGCGCAGGGGCTGCAGCCCCGAGCCGTAGCGGCCGACGTGGCCGGTCAGGAGGGACAGGTTGATCAGGGCGCGGACGTTGTCGGTGCCGTTGTGGTGCTCGGTGATGCCCAGGGTCCAGCAGAGCTGGGCGCGCTCCGCGCGGGCGTAGGCGTGCGCCAGCTCCCGTACGGCCGCCGCCGGTACGCCCGTCACCTTTTCGGCCAGGGAGAGCGTCCACGGTTCGACGAGCGCCTCGTACTCCTCGAAACCCGTGGTGGCCCGCCGGACGAACGCCTCGTTGACCAGGCCCGCGTGGATGATCTCGCGGCCGATCGCGTGCGCCATCGCGATGTCCGTGCCGACGTTCAGGCCGAGCCAGCTCTCCGCCCACTCGGCGGTGGACGTCCGGCGCGGGTCGACCGCGTACATCCGGGCGCCGTTGTGCACGCCCTTCAGCACGTGCTGGAAGAAGATCGGGTGCGCGAAGCGGGCGTTGGAGCCCCACATCACGATGACGTCGGTGTGCTCGATCTCCTCGTACGACGACGTGCCGCCGCCCGAGCCGAACGCCGCCGACAGGCCGGCCACGGACGGGGCGTGGCAGGTGCGGTTGCAGGAGTCGACGTTGTTGGTGCCCATGACGACCCGGGCGAACTTCTGCGCCACGTAGTTCGTCTCGTTGGTCGCGCGGGAGCAGGAGAACAGGCCGAACGCGCCGCGCGCCGCCGCCAGGCCCCGCGCGGTCCGCTCCAGCGCCTCGTCCCAGCTCGCCCGGCGGAAGGGCGCGTCGCGCGAGTCCCGGACGAGGGGGTGGGTGAGACGGGTGTAGGTCTTCGGGCTGCGGTCACGTTGCTTGCGGGCGGGTTTCCTCATGCGGCGCTCCTCAGCGCGAGCAGGTCCGACAGGGCGTGCACGGTGCGCAGGGTGGGCACCGGGACACCGGTGATCTCCGCCAGCTCGACGACGGCCGCGAGCAGGACGTCGAGTTCGAGCGGCTTGCCGCGCTCCAGGTCCTGGAGCGTGGAGGTGCGGTGGTCGCCGACCTTCTCCGCGCCCGCCAGCCGGCGCTCGATGGAGACGCCGACCTCGCAGCCGAGGGACGAGGCGACCGCCAGCGTCTCGGCCATCATCGTCTCGATGACCTGCCGGGTGCCGCCGTGCAGACACATCTGCCGCATGGTGGCGCGCGCCAGGGCGCTGATCGGGTTGAAGGAGATGTTGCCCAGCAGCTTCAGCCAGATGTCGCCCCGCAGATCCGGCTCGACCGGGCACTTCAGGCCCCCGGCCCGCATCGCCTCGCTCAGGGCCAGACAGCGCGCGGAGACACTCCGGTCGGGCTCGCCGAGGGAGAAGCGGGTGCCTTCCACATGGCGTACCACGCCGGGCTGTTCGAGTTCGGTGGCCGCGTAGACGACGCAGCCGACGGCCCGTTCGGGCGCGAGCACCGCACTGACCGCGCCGCCCGGGTCCACACTCTCCAGGCGGCGGCCGTCGTAGGGTCCGCCGTGCCGGTGGAAGTACCACCAGGGGATGCCGTTCTGGGCGGCCACGACGGTCGTGGTGTCGTGCAGCAGCGGCTCGATCAGCGGCCCGCACGCCGCGTACGAGTTGGCCTTCAGACCCAGGAACACATGGTCGACCGGGCCGACTTCGGCCGGGTCGTCGGTGGCGCGGGGGTGCGCGGTGAAGTCACCGCGCGGGCTGCGCACCCGTACTCCGTACCGCCTCATGGCCGCCAGATGCGGTCCACGGGCGATGAGATGCACGTCGGCGCCCGCACGGTGGAGCGCGGCACCGACGTAGGCGCCGATCGCCCCGGCGCCGAGGACTGCGACTTTCATGGCGAGGGTAGCTCCGTCCGGTCGAGGGACACCGAGGACCACGGGAACCGCCGAATCTCTGTCGACGAAATATTGTCTACAGTATGGGGGTGGCCCCAGCAAGGCTTTGTGCAGTACCAGTGGTTGTCTGCTCAACTGTCTTCTCAAGGGCCCCTGTCGTCCCTACGGTTGGGGACTCATGAGTCCCCCCGTCGCACCGCCGGGCTGGAGCCGCTGGCTCGTCCCGCCCGCCGCGCTCTCCGTCCACCTCTCCATCGGCCAGGCCTACGCGTGGAGCGTGTTCAAGCCGCCGCTGGAGTCCGCGCTCGACCTCAGCGGCACCCAGAGCGCACTGCCCTTCCAGCTCGGCATCGTCATGCTCGGCCTGTCCGCCGCGTTCGGCGGCACCCTCGTGGAACGCCGGGGCCCGCGCTGGGCGATGACCGTCGCCCTGATCTGCTTCTCCTCCGGCTTCCTGCTCTCCGCCCTGGGCGCGGCCACCGAGCAGTACTGGCTGATCGTCCTCGGCTACGGCTTCGTCGGCGGCATCGGTCTCGGCATCGGCTACATCTCACCCGTCTCGACGCTCATCAAATGGTTCCCCGACCGGCCCGGCATGGCCACCGGCATCGCCATCATGGGCTTCGGCGGCGGCGCGCTGATCGCCTCGCCCTGGTCGGCGCAGATGCTCGACTCCTTCGGCGCCGACAACGCCGGCATCGCCCTCGCCTTCCTCGTGCACGGGCTGACGTACGCCGTGTTCATGCTGCTCGGCGTGGTACTGGTGCGGGTGCCGCGCGGCGCGCGTCCGGGGGGCGGCGGGCCCGCCGTGGTCACGGGGCCGCAGGTCTCGGCCCGTTCGGCGGTGCGCACCCCGCAGTTCTGGCTGCTGTGGATCGTGCTCACCATGAACGTCACCGCGGGCATCGGCATCCTGGAGAAGGCCGCCCCGATGATCACCGACTTCTTCGCGGACACCTCCGCACCGGTGTCGGCGACCGCCGCCGCGGGATTCGTCGCCCTGCTGTCGGCGGCCAACATGGCGGGCCGCATCGGCTGGTCGACCACCTCCGACCTCATCGGCCGCAAGAACATCTACCGGGTCTACCTCGGCGTCGGCGCGCTGATGTACGCGCTCATCTGGCTGCTGGGCGACTCCTCCAAGCCGCTGTTCGTGCTGTGCGCCCTGGTGATCCTCTCCTTCTACGGCGGCGGCTTCGCCACGGTCCCGGCGTATCTGAAGGACCTCTTCGGCACCTACGAGGTCGGGGCGATCCACGGCCGGCTGCTCACCGCCTGGTCCACGGCCGGTGTGCTCGGACCGCTGATCGTGAACTGGGTCGCCGACCGCCAGGAGGAGGCGGGCCGGCACGGTCCGTCCCTGTACGGGCTGTCGCTGGTCATCATGATCGGGCTGCTCGTCGTCGGCTTCGTCGCCAACGAACTGGTCCGGCCCGTCCACCCCCGCCACCACGTCCCCAGCCCCGAGACACCGAAGGAGGCCGCCGATGACCGGCGAGAGCAGCCAGAGTCCGCCTAGCAGCCCCGGCCGCCGCGGGCTCATCACCTTCTCCTGGCTGTGGGTGGGAGTGCCGCTCGCCTACGGACTGTACGAGCTCGTACGCAAGGCGACGCAACTGTTCACCGGGTGACCGCGGACGGCCGGGGCCGCCCTTCGAGAGCTGATGGAAGCCGACAAGCACGGCGCCCGTTTCCTGTCACTTCACCTGCCCTCGTACCCGTGAGTCACTGATCAGACTGGTGCATCCCGCAACCGAACCACTAGGGGGATCACCCATGATCGGCTCGCGCATCGTCGCCGTCGGCCACTACCAGCCCGCCCGGGTCCTCACCAACGAGGACCTGGCGGGCATGGTCGACACCAGCGACGAGTGGATCACGAGCCGCGTGGGCATCCGCACCCGTCACATCGCAGGGCCCGACGAACCGGTCGACGAGCTGGCCGCGCACGCCGCCGCCAAGGCACTGGCGGCGGCCGGCCGGACCCCCGCCGAGATCGACCTGGTGCTGGTCGCCACGTCCACCGCCATCGACCGCTCGCCCAACATGGCCGCCCGCGTCGCGGCCCGCCTCGGCATGCCCGGGCCCGCCGTCATGGACATCAACGTGGTCTGCGCCGGCTTCACCCACGCCCTCGCCACCGCCGACCACGCCGTACGGGCCGGCGGTGCGAGCCGGGTGCTGGTCATCGGCGCCGACAAGATGTCCGACGTGGCCGACTGGACCGACCGCACCACCTGCGTGCTGGTCGGCGACGGGGCGGGCGCGGCCGTCGTGGAGGCCTGCGCCCCGGGCGCGGAGCCGGGGATCGGTCCGGTGCTGTGGGGCTCGGTGCCCGAGATGGGCCACGCGGTGCGGATCGAGGGGACACCGCCGCGGTTCGCGCAGGAGGGGCAGAGCGTCTACCGCTGGGCGGCCACCCAGCTGCCGGTCGTCGCCCGCCAGGCCTGCGAGAAGGCGGGACTGGCACCCGAGGACCTCGCCGCGGTGGTGCTGCACCAGGCCAACCTGCGGATCATCGAACCCCTCGCCCGCCGGCTCGGCGCCGTCAACGCCGTCGTCGCCCGCGATGTCACCGAGTCCGGCAACACCTCGGCCGCCAGCATCCCGCTCGCCTTCTCCAAACTCGTCGAACAGGGCGCGGTGACGGCCGGCGACCCTGTACTGCTCTTCGGCTTCGGCGGGAACCTGTCGTACGCGGGACAGGTCGTGCGCTGCCCCTGAGCCCGCCGCGCGTGTGACAAGGCCGACTCCCCGCCCCCCTGGCACCTGTGCGCCGTAGACTGTAGACGAAAGACAATCACTACTGGCGTTGCGGTGCACCGGTGTTCGCGGCGGTGCACGGCGCCGCCGAGGAGGGGGACCGCGATGCTGTCGACCGGACTGCCCCAGGGGGCGGTGCCCAAGCTCGAACGGCCGGGACCGCTGCGCGACCGGGTCTACGAGGCGCTGCTCGAACTCATCACCACCCGCGCCCTCCAGCCCGGCCAGCATCTCGTCGAGAGCGAACTCGCCGGCCACCTCGGTGTCTCCCGCCAGCCGGTGCGCGAGGCGCTGCAGCGGCTCAACACCGAGGGCTGGGTCGATCTGCGGCCCGCGCAGGGCGCGTTCGTGCACGAGCCGACGGAGGAGGAGGCCGACCAGCTCCTCACCGTCCGTACGCTGCTGGAGGCCGAGGCGGCCCGGCTGGCCGCGAGCAACGCCGACGGGGCGGGCGTGGCGGCCCTGGAGGAGATCCTGGCCGAGGGGCTCGAGGCCGTCGACGCCGACGACGTGGACGCCGCCGTCGCCCTCAACGCCCGCTTCCACGCCAAGATCATGGAGCTGGCCGGCAACGCCGTGCTCGCCGAACTCGCCGCCCAGGTCGACCGGCGCGTGCGCTGGTACTACACCCCCGTCGCCCGGCAGCGCGGCGGACAGTCCTGGGTCGAGCACCGCGAGCTGATCGCGGCCGTCGCCGCCCATGACGAACAACTGGCCACCCGGCTCATGCGCGAACACACCGAGCACACCCGGCGCTCGTACCACGCCCGCGCGAAGTCCTGAATGCGCCTTTCCGGTTGTTTTGTGACGTCTCTCCCCGCACCCTCACGGGCTCCTTTGTCCTGTGAGTGGAAAAAGTAGGGGGCAATTCCTGCGCGACTTCTTCCCACCTCCGGCAGGCGCTGCTACTTTCCCATCCGAAGGAACGCCACACACGTGGCCGGAATCCGGCGCGCACAGGCCGATCGGGGCGGGGAGGAACTCGTGAGACGCATGACAGCGCGACCCGCCAACGCCCACCAGGCACGACTGCTCAGACTGCTGCGCGACGGCGGACCCAACTCCCGTGCCCAGCTGGGCGACCAGGTCGACCTCTCCCGGTCGAAACTGGCCGTGGAGGTGGACCGGCTGCTGGAGACGGATCTCGTCGTGGCCGACGGACTCGCCGCCTCGCGCGGCGGCCGGCGCTCCCACAACATCCGGCTCAACCCGCACCTGCGTTTCCTCGGCGTCGACATCGGCGCGACCTCGGTCGACGTCGCCGTCACCAACGCCGAGCTGGAGATCCTCGGGCACATCAACCAGCCCATGGACGTACGCGAGGGACCGGTCGCGGTCTTCGAGCAAGTACTCGTCATGGCCGCGAAGTTGAAGGCCTCGGGGCTCGCGGAGGGGTTCGACGGCGCCGGCATCGGCGTCCCGGGCCCGGTCCGCTTCCCCGAGGGCATCCCGGTGGCTCCGCCGATCATGCCGGGCTGGGACGGCTTCCCCGTGCGGGAGGCGCTCAGCCAGGACCTCGGCTGCCCGGTCATGGTCGACAACGACGTGAACCTGATGGCGATGGGGGAGCAGCACGCGGGCGTCGCCCGCACCGTCGCCGACTTCCTCTGCGTCAAGATCGGTACCGGCATCGGCTGCGGCATCGTCGTCGGCGGTGAGGTCTACCGCGGTACGACGGGCAGCGCGGGCGACATCGGGCACATCCAGGCCGTGCCCGACGGCCGCCCGTGCGCCTGTGGCAACCGGGGCTGCCTGGAGGCCCACTTCTCCGGCGCGGCCCTCGCCCGGGACGCCATGGAGGCCGCCGAACAGCGGCTCTCCGCCGAACTCGCCGGCCGGCTGGAGACGAACGGCACGCTCAGCGCCGTCGACGTCGCGGCCGCGGCCGCGGCCGGCGACGCCACCGCCCTCGATCTGATCCGCGAGGGCGGCAACCGCACCGGCCAGGTCATCGCCGGCCTGGTCAGCTTCTTCAACCCCGGCCTGGTGGTGATCGGCGGCGGGGTGACCGGCCTCGGCCACACCCTGCTCGCCGCGATCCGCACCCAGGTCTACCGCGGCTCGCTGCCCCTGGCCACGGGCAACCTGCCCATCGTGCTGGGGGAGTTGGGACCCACCGCCGGAGTCATCGGCGCGGCCCGGCTCATCAGCGACCACCTGTTCTCACCCGCGTAAGCAGCCTTTCCCGCTCCTTCGTCGCACCTGCTCCGAGTACCACCGCATCCGCGCCACGGCACCTGCTCCGAGTACCACCGCACCCGCTCCAGGCACCACCGCATCCGCGCCACGGCACCCGCTCCACCGCACCGGCTTCCACCGCATCTTTCCTCGCACCGGAACAGCCCACCCGTACCAGGCACCGCCACCGCCCTACCCAGCCCTGCCTGAAAACGCCTGCCCCGCAAGGGGATCGCCCTGACACCGGCCCGTACGCCCGCCGAGGGGAATCCGCATGGCACCACAACCACCGCTGCTCAGTATGTCCGGCATCACCAAGTCGTTCCCCGGAGTCCGGGCCCTGGACGGCGTCGACCTCGACGTCCAGGCCGGCGAGGTGCACTGCCTGCTCGGCCAGAACGGCGCCGGCAAGTCCACCCTGATCAAGGTGCTGGCCGGCGCCCACCAGCCGGACACCGGCACCATCCGCTGGCGCGGCGAGGACGTCACCCTGCGCTCGCCGATCGCCGCCATGCGCCTCGGCATCGCCACCATCTACCAGGAACTCGACCTGGTGGAACACCTGTCGGTCGCCGAGAACGTCCACCTCGGCCATGAACCCACGGCCGCCGGTTTCGTCGTGCGGGGAAGGGCCGCCAGGTCGTCGACCGCCGAACTCCTCAAGCGGCTCGGCCACCCCGAGGTCGACCCGGCCCGGCTGGTCGGCGAACTCTCGGCGGCGCAGCAGCAGATCGTGTCGATGGCGCGGGCGCTCTCCCACGACGTACGGCTCATCGTGATGGACGAGCCGTCCGCGGCCCTCGACCCGGACGAGGTCGACAACCTCTTCCGCATCGTCGGCGACCTCACCGCCGACGGCGTCGCCGTCGTCTACATCTCGCACCGCCTGGAGGAGATCCGGCGCATCGGCGACCGGGTGACCGTGCTGAAGGACGGCCGGGCCGTCGCCGGCGGGCTGCCCGCGAAGTCGACGCCGACCCGCGAGGTCGTCGCGCTGATGACGGGACGCAACGTCGAGTACGTCTTCCCGGAGCGGCCCACCACCGCCCCGCGGGGCGAACCGGTGCTCACCGTCGAAGGACTTTCCCGCAAGGGCGAGTTCGCCCCGCTCGACCTCCAGGTGCGACCCGGGGAGATCGTCGGGCTCGCCGGACTCGTCGGCTCCGGGCGCTCCGAGATCCTGGAGACCGTCTACGGCGCCCGCAAGCCGGACACCGGCCGGGTCCTCGTCGACGGGCGCCCCCTGAGGCCGGGCAGCGTACGGGCCGCCGTGCGCGCCGGACTCGGGCTCGCCCCCGAGGAACGCAAGGCGCAGGCCCTGCTGATGCTGGAGTCCGTCACCCGCAACGTGTCGGTCTCCTCCATGTCCCGCTTCGCGAAGGCCGGCTGGATCGACCGCGGCGCCGAACTGGGGGCGGCGCGCGCGGCGGTACGCGAACTGTCGCTGCGGCCCGACAACCCGGACGTGCCCGTGCGCACCCTGTCCGGCGGCAACCAGCAGAAAGCCGTGCTCGCGCGCTGGCTGCTGCGCGGCTGCCGGGTGCTGCTGCTCGACGAACCCACCCGCGGCGTCGACGTCGGCGCCCGCGCCGAGCTCTACGCGGTCGTCCGCCGGCTGGCCGACGAGGGCCTCGCCGTGCTGCTGGTCTCCAGCGAGGTGCCCGAGGTCCTCGGCCTCGCCGACCGCGTCCTGGTGCTCCGCGAGGGCAGCGTCGTCCACACGGCGCCCGCCCGCGAGCTCGACGAACACCGTGTACTCGACCTGGTCATGGAAGGAAGCCCGGCGTCATGACGCAGCCCGTCTCCCCGCCGCGGGACAGCGCCCCCAAGGCGCCGTCGGCCGGCGAAACGCCCGCCTGGCGCGCCGTGTTGTTCCGCGCCGACGTCCGCACGCTGTCGCTGCTCGGCGTGCTCGCCGTACTGATCCTCATCGGAGGCATCACCAAACCGGACCAGTTCCTGGACACCCGCAACCTCCAGCTGGTCCTCACCCAGGCATCCGTCATCGGTGTCGTCACCGTCGGCATGACCTTCGTCATCATCTCCGGCGGCATCGACCTGTCGGTCGGTGCGATCGTCGCCCTCGCCTCGGTGTGGGCGACCACGGTCGCCACCCAGGAGTTCGGCTTCGCGGGCATCCTCTTCACCGCCGTCCTCGTCGGACTGGGATGCGGACTGGTCAACGGGGTGCTCATCGCGTACGGCGGGATGGTCCCGTTCATCGCCACCCTCGCCATGCTCGCCTCGGCCCGCGGTCTCGCCCTGCAGATCACCGACGGGCGGACGCAGATCGTCACCGTCGACGGCGTCCTCGACCTCGGCGAGCGCGACTCCTACGTGCTCGGCATCCCGCCGCTGGTCCTGGTGTTCGCCGCGGTCACCGTCGTCGGCTGGCTGCTCCTCAACCGGACCACCTTCGGCCGCCGCTCCGTCGCCGTCGGCGGCAACGCGGAGGCCGCCCGGCTCGCCGGCATCGACGTACGCCGCCAGCGGCTCTACCTCTACCTGCTGTCCGGGCTGTGCTGCGGCATCGCCGCCTTCCTGCTGATCGTGCTGGCCGGATCCGGCCAGAACACCAACGGCAACCTCTACGAACTCGACGCCATCGCCGCCGCGATCATCGGCGGCACCCTGCTCACCGGAGGCCGCGGCACCATCGTCGGCTCCGTCCTCGGCGTCCTGATCTTCACCACCATCACCAACATCTTCGCCCTGAACAACCTGCAGAGCGACGTCCAGCAGATCGCCAAGGGCGCGATCATCGTCGCCGCCGTGCTGGTCCAGCGCCGTACCGCGAGCACGACCTGAGGAAAGGGTTCACCGCCATGCCAGAGACACCTTTCGCAAGCCGCAGAGGACTGCTCTTCGGAGCGGCCGCCGTATCCGCCGGCGTGTTCGTCACCGGCTGTACGAGCAACGAGTCCGGTGACGACGAGCCGGCCGCCAACGACCAGCCGGCCGCCGACGACAAGCCCGGCAAGCAGGTCACCATCGGCTTCGCCGGACCGCAGGCCGACCACGGCTGGCTCAACGCCATCAACGACAACGCCAAGAAGCGGGCGGAGAAGTACTCCGACGTCACCCTGGAGATCACCGAGGGCTCCAACGACACCGCCCAGCAGATCGGCCAGATCGAGACCCTCATCAACAAGAAGGTCGACGTCCTGGTCATCCTGCCCGCCGACGGCAAGGCCCTCACCCAGGTCGGACTGAAGGCGATGCGCGCCGGCATCCCCGTCGTCAACCTCGACCGGATCTTCAACACCCCGCAGGCGTACCGCTGCTGGGTCGGCGGGGACAACTACGGCATGGGCCTCAACGCCGGTCACTACATCGGCGAGAAGCTCAAGGACAAGCAGGGCGCCAAGGTCGTCGAGCTGGCCGGGCTGGACAACCTGGAGCTGACCAAGCAGCGCACCCAGGGCTTCGACGACGCGCTGAAGAACTACCCCAACATCCAGAAGGTGGCCCGCCAGGCCGCCGAGTTCACCGTCGAGTCCGGCCAGGCCAAGACGGCCCAGCTGCTCCAGGCGCAGTCGCAGATCGACGCGCTGTGGAACCACGACGACGACCAGGGCGTGGGCGCGCTGCGCGCCATCGAACAGGCCGGGCGCGACGAGTTCCTGATGGTGGGCGGCGCGGGCGCGCTCGCCGCGTTCGAGGCCATCAAGGCCGACAACGGTGTCCTGAAGGCCACCGTCCTGTACCCGCCGACGATGGCCGCCTCCGCGATCGACCTCGCCCGCGCCCTCGGCCAGGGCAAGGGCGTGAGCGGCCTCGCCGAGTTCGAGATCCCCTCGTCGGTGACCTGCTACTCGGCCGTCGTCGACAAGGAGAACGTGGACCAGTACATGTCCACGGGCTTCAAGTGAGGAGCCCCGCCCCACGGGCCTGACCAGCCCCCCGGGCGGGGTCCACCCCCGCCCGCCACGACGACGAGGAGGACATCCGAATGGCACAGCCGCAAGCGTCCGACGGGGCGGAGACGGGGAAGCCACCGCTGCGCATCGGCATGGTCGGTTACGCCTTCATGGGCGCCGCCCACTCCCAGGGCTGGCGCACCGCGCCACGCGTCTTCGACCTGCCGCTGAGCCCCGAGCTGGCCGTGATCTGCGGCCGGGACGCCGACGCCGTGCGCGCGGCGGCCGACCGGCACGGCTGGGCGGAGACCGAGACGGACTGGCGCGCCCTGGTCGAACGGGACGACGTCGACCTCGTCGACATCTGCACCCCCGGCGACAGCCACGCCGAGATCGCCCTCGCCGCGCTCGCCGCGGGCAAGCACGTGCTGTGCGAAAAGCCCCTCGCCAACACCGTCGCGGAGGCCGAGGCGATGACCCGCGCCGCCGAAGAGGCGGCGGCACGCGGTCAGTCGGCGATGGTCGGCTTCAACTACCGCCGGGTCCCCGCGGCCGCGCTGGCCCGGCGGACGGTGGCCGAGGGCCGGATCGGGAAACTGCGGCACGTGCGGGTCGCGTATCTGCAGGACTGGCTGGTGGACCCGGAGTTCCCGCTGACCTGGCGGCTGCGCCGCGAGCAGGCCGGCTCCGGTTCGCTCGGCGACCTCGGCGCGCACATCGTCGACCTGGCGCAGTACCTGTCCGGCGAGCGGCTCGCGGGGGTCTCCGCGCTCACCGAGACGTTCGTACGGGAGCGGCCGCTGCCCACCGCGCCCAGCAGCGGCCTGGCCGCCGTCACCGCCGCCGGCACCGGACAGGTCACCGTCGACGACGCCGCCCTGTTCACCGGCCGCTTCACCTCCGGGGCCCTCGCCTCCTTCGAGGCCACCCGGTACGCCACCGGACGCAAGAACGCCCTGCGCATCGAACTCAACGGTGAACGCGGGTCGCTGGCCTTCGACCTGGAGCGGCTCAACGAGCTGGAGTTCCACGACGGCACCGAGCCCGGGACGCACGCGGGATTCCGCCGCATCCTGGTCACCGAACCCGACCACCCCTACCTCGAGGCCTGGTGGCCGCCGGGACACGGCCTCGGCTACGAGCACACCTTCGTGCACCAGGCCCGCGACCTGGTCCACGCGGTCGCCGAGGGCCGCAGTCCCGAACCCTCCTTCGCCGACGGGCTCCAGGTGCAGCGCGTCCTGGCCGCGGTGGAGGAGAGCGCCGAGAAGAACTCCGTCTACACACCGATCGCCGCCTGAGAGGACGGATACGGATGCCGCGCAACTTCACGCTGTTCACCGGCCAGTGGGCGGACCTGCCGCTGGAGGAGGTCTGCCGACTCGCCCGCGACTTCGGCTACGACGGCCTCGAACTCGCCTGCTGGGGCGACCACTTCGAGGTGGACAAGGCGCTCGCCGACCCGTCCTACGTCGCCGGCCGCCACCAGCTCCTGGAGAAGTACGGCCTCAAGTGCTGGGCCGTCTCCAACCACCTGGTCGGGCAGGCGGTGTGCGACGCCATCATCGACGAACGCCACCAGGCGATCCTGCCCGCCCGCATCTGGGGCGACGGCGAGGCCGAGGGCGTACGGCAGCGGGCCGCCGCCGAGATCAAGGACACCGCGCGCGCCGCGGCCCTCTTCGGCGTCGACACCGTCATCGGCTTCACCGGCTCCGCCATCTGGCACCTGGTCGCCATGTTCCCGCCCGCCCCCGAGTCGATGATCGAGCGCGGCTACGAGGACTTCGCCGAGCGGTGGAACCCGATCCTGGACGTCTTCGACGCCGAGGGCGTGCGGTTCGCGCACGAGGTCCACCCCAGCGAGATCGCCTACGACTACTGGACGACCGTACGCGCCCTGGAGGCGGTCGACCGCCGGCCGGCCTTCGGCCTCAACTTCGACCCCTCCCACTTCGTGTGGCAGGACCTCGACCCGGTCGGCTTCCTCCTGGACTTCCGCGACCGGATCTACCACGTCGACTGCAAGGAGGCCCGCAGGCGCCTCGACGGCCGCAACGGCCGCCTCGGCTCCCACCTGCCGTGGGGCGACCCGCGGCGCGGCTGGGACTTCGTCTCCGCCGGCCACGGCGACGTCCCCTGGGAGGACGTCTTCCGCATGCTGCGCTCCATCGACTACCGGGGCCCCGTCTCCGTCGAGTGGGAGGACGCCGGCATGGACCGGCTCCAGGGCGCCCCCGAGGCGCTCACCCGCCTCAAGGCGTTCGACTTCGAGCCGCCCAGCGCGTCCTTCGACGCCGCGTTCAACAGCTGATCCGCGCGCCCGACGACAGGTCGGGGACGGGGACCGGAACATCCGCCGGTCCCCGGTCCGACCTGCCCGGATCCCGCTTTGTCCTGAGTTGGGAAAAAGTTCGACCGGTCCTGTTCCAAGGGGTGTTCGCCCCGGAAGAACGCGGTTACCGTCCCTGAAGTGTCCAGGACACCCACGCCTCCGGGGTGACGGCGCACCCCGGCGCCCGCACGCACCGCACGTCTTCGCACCCGTTCCGTACGGCCCACCCGTTCCCGGAGGGACTTCGTGCACAGAAGCAGACTCACATCCACCCGGACCACGAGGCGTCCCCGACTCCGCACCACCCTCGCCCTGTTCACCGGCCTGTTGCTGGCCGTGGGCACCCCGGCGACCGTCGCCGGCGCCCACCCGGGCCACCCGGAGCACGACGGGGCGGCAGCCGCCGAGGGGCAGTTCCAGCAGGTACCGCTCGCCAAGGGCGAACCCGAGATGGGCGAGCCGATGTCGCTCGCCGTGCTCCCGGACCGCAGCGTCCTGCACACCGCCCGCGACGGCACACTGCGCCTCACCGACCAGGGCGGCGTCACCAAGGTCGCCGGCAAGATCCCCGTCTACAACCACGACGAGGAGGGTCTGCAGGGCGTCGGCATCGACCCGGACTTCGAGAACAACCGGGCGATCTACCTCTACTACGCCCCGCCGCTCGACACCCCCGCCGGAGACGCCCCGGAGACCGGCACCGCCGAGGACTTCGAGAAGTTCGACGGCGTCAACCGCCTCTCCAGGTTCGTCCTCAACTCCAACGGCACGCTGGACCCGGCCAGCGAGAAGAAGGTCCTGGACGTCGCGGCCTCCCGCGGCACCTGCTGCCACGTCGGCGGCGACATCGCCTTCGACGCCGAGGGCAACCTCTACCTGTCCACCGGCGACGACACCAACCCCTTCTCCTCCGACGGCTTCACGCCGATCGACGAGCGGGCGGACCGCAACCCGGCCTTCGACGCCCGCCGCAGCTCCGGCAACACCAACGACCTGCGCGGCAAGATCCTCCGCATCAAGGTCGCCGAGGACGGCTCGTACACCGTTCCGGAGGGCAACCTCTTCGCCCCGGGCACCGAGAAGACCCGCCCCGAGATCTACGCGATGGGCTTCCGCAACCCGTTCCGGATGAACATCGACAAGAAGACCGGCACCATCTACGTGGGCGACTACGGCCCCGACGCCGGCGCCGCCGACCCGAACCGGGGTCCCGGGGGACAGGTCGAGTTCGCCAAGGTCACCGAGGCGGCCAACTTCGGCTGGCCGTTCTGCACCGGCGACAACGACGCCTACGTCGACTACGACTTCGCCACCGGCGCCTCCGGTGAGACGTTCGACTGCGCCGCTCCGAAGAACACCTCGCCGCACAACACCGGCCTGGTCGACCTGCCGCCCGCGCAGGCCGCCTGGATCCCCTACGACGGCGGTTCCGTGCCCGAGTTCGGCACCGGCTCCGAGTCCCCGATGGGCGGCCCGGTCTACCGCTACGACCCCGAGCTCGACTCCAGCGTGAAGTTCCCCGAGGCGTACGACGGCGACTTCTTCGCCGGCGAGTTCGGCCGCCGCTGGATCAAGCGGATCGAGCAGAACGAGGACGGCACGGTCGCGACGATCAACGACTTCCCGTGGACCGGCACCCAGATCATGGACATGGAGTTCGGCCCCGACGGAGCGCTCTACGTCCTCGACTACGGCGTCTCCTGGTTCCAGGGCGACGAGAACTCCGCGCTGTACCGGATCGAGAACGCCGAGGACGGCTTCTCCCCGATCGCCGGGGTCAGCGCGGACAGGACGTCCGGCGCGGCCGGTCTGAAGGTCAGGTTCACCGGCACCGCCGATGACGCCGACTCCCCGGACCTCACCTACAGCTGGGACTTCGGCGACGGCACCAAGGGCGAGGGACTCACCCCCACCCACAAGTACAAGAAGGTCGGCACCTACACCGCGACCTTCACCGCGAAGGACCCCGAGGGCAACACCGGCAGCGCCAGCACCCGGATCGTCGTCGGCAACACCGAGCCCACGGTGAAGATCACCGTGCCGGGCAACGGCAGCCTCGCGGCCTTCGGTGAGCCCGTCCCGTTCAAGGTGACCGTCACCGACCCCGAGGAGACCATCGACTGCTCCAAGGTCAAGGTCGCCTACAGCCTCGGCCACGACTCGCACGCCCACGAGCTGACCAGCGAGATGGGCTGTGAGGGCACCCTGAAGCCGCCCGCCGGCGACGGCGGTCACGACCCCAACGCCAACATCTACGGCGTCGTCGGCGCCAGCTACACCGACGGCGGGGCGAACGGCCAGGAGGCGCTGACCGGCACCGCGCGCACCGTGCTCCAGCCGCTGCACCGCCAGGCCGAGCACTTCTCCACCCAGCAGGGCGTGTCGGTGATCGACAAGACCGGCGCCAACGGCGGCAAGACCGTCGGCGACATCGACGACGGCGACTGGATCTCCTTCAGCCCCTACCTGTTCAAGGGCCAGAAGAAGATGACCGTACGGGCCTCCTCCGGCGGCGCGGGCGGCTTCATCGAGCTGCGCACCGGCTCGCCCACCGGCAAGCTGCACGGCTCGGCGTACATCCCGCCGACCGGTGGCTGGGAGACGTTCCAGGACGTCGACGTGCCGCTGCGGTCCCTGCCGAAGAAGACCACGGAGATCTACCTGGTCTTCCGGGGCGGCGACGGCGCGCTGTACGACGTGGACGACTTCGAGTTCTCCACCGAGCCGTTCAAGAAGGGCAAGAAGGTCCTGGTCTTCTCCAGGACGGCCGGCTTCCGCCACGACTCCATCCCGGAGGGCGTCGCCGCCCTGAAGGAGCTCGGCGCCCCGGCCGGCATCTCGGTCACGGCGACCGAGGAGGCCCGGCAGTTCACCACCGCCAACCTCGCCAAGTACGACGCGGTCGCCTTCCTGTCCACCACCGGTGACGTCCTGAACGCCGACCAGCAGAAGGCGTTCGAGAACTACGTCAAGAACGGCGGCGGCTACATGGGCATCCACGCCGCCGCCGACACCGAGTACGACTGGGAGTTCTACGGCGGACTCGTCGGCGCCCACTTCGACTCGCACCCGGCCATCCAGAAGGCCACCGTGCGCGTCCACGACCACGACCACCCGTCCACCGCGCACCTCGACGACACCTGGGAGCGCACCGACGAGTGGTACAACTACCGCACCAACCCGCGTGAGCAGGCCAAGGTACTCGCCACCCTCGACGAGACCACCTACGACGGCGGCACCATGAAGGGCGACCACCCGATCGCCTGGTGCCAGAGCTACGGCGGCGGCCGCTCCTTCTACACCGGCGGCGGCCACACCAAGGAGTCGTACGCCGACGAGGCCTTCCGCACCCATCTGCTCGGCGGCATGCAGTACGCCACCGGCCAGGTGAAGGCGGACTGCAAGCCGGACAAGGGCTACCGGGAGATCTTCAACGGCCAGACCCTGGACGGCTGGAAGCAGGCCGGCCCCGGCAAGTTCAACGTCAAGGACGGCACCCTGGAGTCCGAGGGCGGCATGGGCCTGCTCTGGTACCAGGCCAAGGAACTGAAGTCGTACTCCCTCACGCTCGACTGGAAGATGCGGGGCGACGACAACTCCGGGATCTTCGTGGGCTTCCCGGCCTCCGACGACCCCTGGTCCGCGGTGAACAAGGGCTACGAGATCCAGATCGACGCCACGGACGCGGCGGACCGCACCACGGGCTCCGTCTACTCCTTCAAGTCGGCGAACATCAAGGCCCGTGACCAGGTCCTGCGGCCGCCCGGCCAGTGGAACTCCTACGAGATCAAGGTCCAGGGCGAACGCCTCCAGGTGTTCCTCAACGGAGTCAAGATCAACGACTTCACCAACAAGGACCCCGGGCGGAGCCTGACCGACGGCTACATCGGTCTGCAGAACCACGGCGCCGACGACCAGGTCTCCTTCCGCGACATCCAGCTGAAGGAACTGCCCTCCTAGGGCGCCCCGCCCCCTGACGAGGGGGCGACCGGAACGGCGGCGGGCGGAGGACGCCGGACCTCCGCCCGCCGTCCCGCCGGGGCCGACGCACCCGGCACCCCGCTCGCCCCCCCTCCGGCACTCGCACCAGGTTCGCGTACGACAAGGAGGCTGCCCATGTCCGCCGAACCGTCCCTCCCCACCCCCTCCCCGGCCCCCCGCTTCGGCGTCTGGCTCATCGGCGCGCGCGGCTCCGTCGCCACCACCGCGATCGCGGGCTGCGCCGCCGTCGCCGCCGGGCTCCAGCCGCCGACCGGCATGGTCACCGAGACCGCTCCCTTCACCACATGCGGCCTGCCCTCGTTGTCGTCCCTCGTCTTCGGCGGCCACGACACCGTCGACTGCCCGCTGCCCAAGCGTGCCGAGCACCTCGCCGACGGCGGTGTCCTGCCGCACGGCCTGCCGTCCGCCGTGCACGCCGAACTCGTCGCCGCCGACCGGGAGATCAGGCCCGGCGGCCCCCCGCCCGGTGACACCGGCCGCACCCAGGACCAGTGGATCGACGTGTTCGCGGCCGACATCCGCGACTTCGTGCGCCGCCAGGACCTCGCCGGCGCCGTCGTGATCAACGTCGCCTCCACCGAGCCGGCCCCCACCGACGGCACCCTGCCGCCCAGCTCCCTCTACGCGGCGGCCGCCCTGCGCGCCGACTGCCCCTACGTCAACTTCACCCCCTCCACGGGCCTGCACCACCCGGCGCTGGCCCCGCTCGCCGCGTCCTCGGGCCTGCCGTACGCGGGCCGCGACGGCAAGACCGGGCAGACCCTGCTGCGCTCCGTCCTCGGCCCGATGTTCCTGCAGCGCGCCCTCGCCGTGCGCGCCTGGTCCGGCACCAACCTCCTGGGCGGCGGCGACGGCGCGGCCCTGGCCGACCCGGCCGCGGCGGCGGCGAAGAACGCCGGCAAGGAACGCGTCCTCGCCGACACCCTCGGCACCACCCCCGAGGGCGAGGTCCACATCGACGACGTACCGGCCCTCGGCGACTGGAAGACCGCCTGGGACCACATCGCCTTCGACGGCTTCCTCGGCGCCCGCATGATCCTCCAGACCACCTGGCAGGGCTGCGACTCGTCCCTCGCCGCCCCCCTCGTCCTCGACCTGGCCCGACTGACCGCCCGCGCCCGGCAGAAGGGCCTGACCGGCCCGCTGAGCGAGCTGGGCTTCTACTTCAAGGACCCGGTCGGCGACGGCCCGTCGTCACTGGCCGAGCAGTACACGGACCTGAGGCACTTCGCCGAACGACTGCGCGACGCCGCCGCTCCCGAGGCCCACCGATGAGCCGCCCGACGCCCGACGCCCAGGACACGCCCGCACGGGGGGAGCCCGCGCAGGACGTGTGCGGGCAGGGCGACTCCCCAGGGGCGCGGGGAACTGCGCGAACAACCACGACGGACCCGCACGGGCCCACGACGGGACGCGCCTACGACATGCCCGCGCAGGAAGTGCCCGGGCTGGGCGACTCCCCAGGGGCGCGGGGAACTGCGCGAACAACCACGACGGACCCGCACGGGCCCACGACGGCACACGCACGGGGCGGGCCCGCAACCGCGTGGGCGGAACTGCTGCGCCTGCCCGCGCTGTTCACCGTCCCCGGCGACGCCCTGGCCGGTGCGGCGGCGACCGGTGTGCGCCCCGGGCCCCGCACCCTGCTCGCCATCGGATCCTCCCTGTGCCTGTACGAGGCCGGCATGGCCCTGAACGACTGGGCGGACCGCGCCGAGGACGCCGTGGAGCGTCCGCACCGTCCGCTGCCGTCCGGCCGTATCCGTCCGGCCGCCGCCCTCACCGCCGCCGGTGCCCTCACCGGCGCCGGACTGGCGCTCGCCGCCGGTGCGGGACGCCCCGCCCTCGCGGTGGCCGCACCCCTGGCGGCGACCGTCTGGGCCTACGACCTCGCCCTGAAGCACACGCCCGCAGGTCCCGCGGCCATGGCCGCCGCCCGCGGACTCGACCTGCTCCTGGGCGCAGCGGCCACCGGCGGCGGCACCCGCGCCGCGCTGCCCTCCGCAGCGCTGCTCGGCAGCCACACCCTCGCGGTCACGGCCGTGTCCCGCCGGGAGACCACCGGCGGCTCGGCCCTGGCCCCGCTGGCGGCCCTCGCGACGACGGGGGTGCTGACCCGGCTGGTCACCCACCGCCGCACCCGACTCCCGGCAGGCCGGCGGGCAGCAGCCGCCCCCGGCCTGCCGGGCCCCGGCCCCGCCGGCGCCCTCGCCACCGCCCTGGGCGCCGCCTACGCCGCCACGGCCGCCCGCCCCTACTTCCACGCCACGCTCAACCCTTCACCTCCCCTCACCCAACGCGCCGTGGGCGGCGGCATCCGCGCCACGATCCCGCTCCAGGCCGCGCTGGCCGCCCGTTCCGGCGGGACCGTCACGTCCCTCCTGGTCGCGGCCCTGGCCCCGGCCGGCCGGATGTTCGCCAGGAGGGCCGGTATGAGGAAGGTGAGCATCACATGAGCCGGAACCCGAACCGGGGCGCGAGCCGACAGATGACCGAGGACGCTCGTGTCCCGGTCCCGGATGCGAGCCGGGGCACGAGCGGCGACCCGGCTCGGTACGTGAGCCGGGAGGGAAACGGGGACGGCCATGGCCCGGACCGGGACACGGGCCGCGACGTGAGCGGCTGCCCGGCCGGGCAGGTGAGCCAGGATGCGACCGGGGACGGTCGTGTCCCGGCCGCGGAGGCGAGTCAGGACGTGACGGGCCGCCCGGCCCGGCACGGGAGCGGCGACGGTCATGGCACGAGCCGGGGCGCGAGCCGAGCCGCACACGCGGACGGGGCACGGGACGCGAACCGGAACGCCGGCGCCCCCCTCCGTTTCGGCTACGGCACCAACGGCCTCGCCGACCTCCGCCTCGACGACGCCCTCGCCCTCCTCGCCGACCTCGGCTACGACGGCGTGGGCCTGACCCTCGACCACATGCACCTCGATCCGCTCGCCCCGGACCTCGCCGCCCGCACCCGCCGGGTCGCGCACCGTCTCGACGAGCTCGGACTCGGCGTGACCGTGGAGACCGGCGCCCGCTATGTGCTCGACCCCCGCCGCAAGCACGGCCCCTCGCTGCTGGACGCCGACCCGGACGACCGCGCCCGCCGCGTCGACCTCCTCCTGCGTGCCGTCCGCGTCGCCGCCGACCTCGGCGCGCACGCCGTGCACTGCTTCAGCGGCGTCGTCCCCGACGGCACCGACGAGGACACCGCCTGGAAACGCCTCGCCGAGACCCTCACTCCCGTCCTGGACGCCGCCGCCACCGCCGGCGTCCCCCTCGCCGTCGAACCCGAACCCGGTCACCTCCTCGCCACCCTCGCCGACTTCCACCACCTGCGCCGCACGCTCGGCGATCCCGAGCCCCTCGGCCTCACCCTGGACATCGGCCACTGCCAGTGCCTCGAACCCCTTCCTCCCGCCGACTGCGTACGCGACGCCGCCCCCTGGCTGCGGCACGTCCAGATCGAGGACATGCGCCGAGGCGTCCACGAACACCTCCCCTTCGGTGACGGCGAGATCGACTTCCCACCCGTCCTCGCGGCCCTCGCCGCCACCGGCTACCAGGGCCTGACGGTCGTCGAACTGCCCCGCCACTCCCACGCCGGCCCCCACTTCGCCGCCCACTCCCTCCCGTTCCTCCGCCACGCAGCCCCTTCCGTCCCCGTCCCGTCGCACGGCGATCCCTCCGCCACCCCCGAAGGGAGCAGAACCCCATGACCCGCCCCCGTGCCACCCCGGCCACCCCGGAGGCAGACACCACCGGCGGACCGGCGACCCCAGGTGACGGCACCACCCCCGCCCTCACCCCGCCCGCCGAACTGCGCCGCCGCCTCGCCGGCCGGCTGGACGGAGCCGCCCGCGCCTGGCTGGACCAGGCCCTGGACGAGGCCGCCGCCCACCCCGGCGCCCACGGGCCCATCTCCGTGTGGGAGCTGCGCCTGGCCGAGGCCGGCCGCCGCTGCGGTCCCGCCCACGCCGACGCCGCCCGCGTCCTCATCCTGCACGCGGCCCACGCCGACGCCGACGCCCTGACCCGGGTCTACTTCCAGGGCACCGCCGACGAGCGCCGCGCCGTACTGCACGCCCTGCCGCACCTCGTGCCCGACGGCCCCGACGCCCTCCCGCTCGTCGAGGACGCCCTGCGCACCAACGACACCCGGCTCGTCGCCGCCGCCCTCGGCCCCTACGCCGCCCGGCACCTCGACGCCCACGCCTGGCGGCACGCGGTCCTGAAGTGCCTGTTCACCGGCGTCGGCCTCGACCACGTGGCGGACCTGGCCCGGCGCGCCCGGGGCGACGGCGAACTCGCCCGCATGCTCGGCGACTACGCCGCGGAACGCACCGCCGCCGGCCGCACCGTCCCCGAGGACCTGCACCGCGTCCTGGCCCTGACCGAGTCCGCCCCCGCCACCCCGCCGCACGGCACGGACGACCCCCACGGCAAGGAGTCCTGATGCGCATCTTCGACCCCCACATCCACATGACGTCGCGCACCACCGACGACTACGAGGCCATGTACACCGCGGGCGTCCGCGCCGTCGTCGAGCCCTCCTTCTGGCTCGGCCAGCCCCGCACCTCCCCGGCCTCCTTCCTCGACTACTTCGACGCCCTCCTCGGCTGGGAACCCTTCCGCGCCGCCCAGTACGGCATCGCCCACCACTGCACCCTCGCCCTCAACCCCAAGGAGGCGAACGACCCGCGCTGCACGCCCGTCCTCGACGCGCTGCCCCGGTATCTCGTCAAGGACAACGTGGTGGCCGTCGGCGAGATCGGCTACGACTCCATGACCCCAGCCGAGGACACCGCCCTCGCCGCCCAGCTCCAGCTCGCCGCCGACCACGGCCTGCCCGCGCTGGTGCACACCCCGCACCGCGACAAGCTCGCCGGGCTGCGCCGCACCCTGGACGTGGTCCGCGAGTCCGCCCTGCCCGCCGACCGTGTCCTGGTCGACCACCTCAACGAGACCACCGTCAAGGAGGCCAAGGACAGCGGCGCCTGGCTCGGCTTCTCCGTCTATCCCGACACCAAGATGGACGAGGAGCGGATGGTCGCCATCCTGCGCGCCCACGGCCCCGAGCAGGTCCTGGTGAACTCCGCCGCCGACTGGGGCAGGAGCGACCCCCTCAAGACCCGCAAGGTCGCCGACCTGATGCTCGCCGAGGGCTTCACCGAGGACGACGTCGACCGGGTGCTGTGGCGCAACCCCGTAGCCTTCTACGGGCTCAGCGGCCGTCTGAACCTCGATGTCGACACCACCGACGCCACCCACGAGGGCAACTCCATCCTGCGCGGCGCACCGAGAGACGAGCCCCGGCCGGCCGGCGTCCCCGCCACGGAGGCGTGAGCCATGCGCTTCCGCCACCCCGACGGCTCCACCGTCCACCTCGCCTACTGCACCAACGTGCACCCCGCCGAAACCCTGGACGGTGTCCTCGCCCAGCTCCGCGACCACTGCGAACCGGTCCGCCGCCGCCTCGGCCGGGACAGACTCGGCATCGGCCTGTGGCTCGCCAAGGACGCCGCGCACGCCCTCGTCACCGACCCCGCCGCCCTGCGCGGACTGCGCTGCGAACTCGACCGGCGCGGCCTGGAGGTCGTCACCCTCAACGGCTTCCCCTACGAGGGCTTCGGCGCCGAAGAGGTCAAGTACCGCGTCTACAAACCGGACTGGGCCGACCCCGAGCGCCTGGAACACACCACCTCCCTGGCCCGTGTCCTCGCCGGACTCCTCCCCGACGACGTCACCGACGGCAGCATCTCCACCCTGCCGCTGGCCTGGCGCACCGCCTACGACGAGCAGCGCGCGCAGACGGCCCGCACCGCCCTGCGCACCCTCGCCGAACGCCTCGACGCCCTCCGGGAACTGACCGGGCGCTCCATCCGCGTCGCCCTGGAACCGGAACCCGGCTGTGTCGTCGAGACCACCCGTGACGCCATCGCCCCGCTCACCGCGATCGCCCACGACCGCGTCGGCATCTGTGTCGACACCTGCCACCTCGCCACCTCCTTCGAAGACCCGCACACCGCCCTGGACGACCTCACCCGGGCCGGTGTACCCGTGGTCAAGTCCCAGCTCTCCGCAGCCCTGCACGCCGAACAGCCCCACCTCCCCGAGGTCCGCGAGGCCCTGGCCGCCTTCGCCGAACCCCGCTTCCTGCACCAGACCCGCACTGCCACCCCCGCCGGGCTGCGCGGCACCGACGACCTCGAAGAGGCCCTGGCCGGCGACACCCTGCCCGACGCGGCGCCCTGGCGCTCCCACTTCCACGTCCCGCTGCACGCGGCCCCCACCGCGCCCCTCACCTCCACGCTGCCCGTCCTGAAATCCGTCCTGACCCGGCTCGTCGGCGGCCCGCACCCCCTCACCCGCCACCTCGAGGTCGAGACCTACACCTGGCAGGCCCTCCCGCCCGAGCTGCGCCCCCGCGGCCGCACCCAGCTCGCCGACGGCATCGCCGCCGAACTCACCCTGGCCCGCGACCTCCTGACGGACCTCGGCCTGAAGGAACTCCCATGACCGACCCCACCCCCCTGCTCGTCCTCGACGTCGTGGGCCTCACCCCCCGTCTCCTCGACCACATGCCCCACCTCAAGACGCTCGGCCGGTCCGGCTCCCGCGCCCCGCTCGGCACCGTCCTGCCCGCCGTCACCTGCGCCGCCCAGTCCACCTTCCTCACCGGCACCATGCCCTCGGAGCACGGCATCGTCGGCAACGGCTGGTACTTCCGCGAACTCGGCGACGTACTGCTGTGGCGGCAGCACAACGGCCTCGTCGCCGGCGACAGGCTCTGGGACGCCGCCCGCCGCGCCCACCCCGGCTACACCGTCGCCAACATCTGCTGGTGGTACGCCATGGGCGCCGACACCGACATCACCGTCACCCCCCGTCCCGTCTACTACGCCGACGGCCGCAAGGAACCCGACTGCTACACCCGGCCGCCCGCCCTGCACGACGAACTCACCGAGAAACTCGGCACCTTCCCCCTCTTCCACTTCTGGGGCCCCGGCGCCGACCTGGTCTCCAGCCAGTGGATCATCGACGCCACCCGCCACATCATGCGCACCCGCCACCCCGACCTGACCCTCTGCTACCTCCCTCACCTCGACTACGACCTGCAGCGCTTCGGCCCCGACGACCCGCGCTCCCTGCAAGCGGCCGCCGACCTCGACGCCGCCCTGGCCCCGCTCCTTGACGACGCCCGCGCCGAGGGCCGTACCGTCGTCGCCCTGTCCGAGTACGGCATCACCCGCGTGAACCGGCCCGTGGACATCAACCGCGCCCTGCGCCGCGCCGGCCTCCTCGAAGTGCACACCCAGGACGGCATGGAGTACCTCGACCCGATGGCCTCCCGTGCCTTCGCGGTCGCCGACCACCAGCTCGCCCATGTCTACGTGCGCCGCCCCGAGGACCTCGACGCCACCCGCGCCGCCCTCGACGGACTGCCCGGCATCGAGCAACTCCTCGACGACGAGGGCAAGAAGGCCCATCACCTCGACCATCCGCGCGCCGGCGAACTCGTCGCCGTCGCCGAGCCCGACGCCTGGTTCACGTACTACTACTGGCTCGACGACGACCGCGCGCCCGACTTCGCGCAGCTCGTCGAGATCCACCGCAAACCCGGCTACGACCCGGTCGAACTGTTCATGGATCCCCTCGACCCCTACGTCAAGGTCAAGGCGGCCACCGCGCTGGCGCGCAAGAAACTCGGCATGCGCTACCGCATGGCGGTCGTGCCCCTGGACCCCTCACCTATTCGCGGCAGCCACGGCCGCCTCCCCGCGAGCGACGACGACGGTCCGCTCCTCATCTGCTCCACCCCCCGCGCTGTCGGAGACCGCGTCGCGGCCACCGATGTCAAACAACTCCTGCTCCGGCTGGCCGGACTCGCCTGACGCACCACCCGGTACGGCCCTCGAGATCCGACTACCGAGAGTGAAACACACGGCACTGACAACGGCCGGTCCCGGCGGGACCGGAACCGGCCACGACCGAGAAGGCAGGCCACTCGTGACCCCGTACTCCGACCCTTCACGCACCGAAGCCGCCGACGCCCCGGACGAGGGGCTGCGCCGCACCCTCGGTGTGGACCGGCGCCGTTTCCTCAGCACCTGCACCGCCGTGGCGGCCGGAGCCGTCGCCGCCCCCGTCTTCGGTGCCGCTCCCGCCCTGGCCCACGACCGGGACAGAGACCACGACCACGGACACGGGCGCGGACAGGTGCTCGTCCCGCCGCACAAGCGCGGCATCATCCTCTACACCGTCCGTGACGCCACAGCCCGCGACCCGCTCGCCACGGACCTGCCCTCCGGCTTCCGCGAGGTGTTCAAGCAGCTCGCCCGCCACGGCTACCGCCAGGTGGAGTTCGCCGGTTACCGCCAGCACGCGAACGCACCCGGCGGCGCCGACCTGGAAAGCATCGAGGGCGCGAAGCTGCTGCGCCGCTGGCTCGACGACTACGGTCTGCGCGCCCAGGGCAACCACGGCTTCATCCCGGGCTCCTGGCCGCTCACCACGGCGGACAAGGACACCTTCAAGAAGCACCTGGAGATCGCCAACATCCTCGGCATGGACCACATGGGCACCGGCGGCGACCCCACCGGCAGCTCCTACCGCGCCGACTGGGACGTGGCCGCCGACAAGTGGAACGCCCTCGGCGCGATCGCCCGCCGCGAGGGCATCAAGCTCTACACCCACAACCACGACAGCGCCTACGGCTTCCTGCTCGACGGCGGCCCGCTGGACGACCAGGGCCGGCCGACCCGCAGCTCCGGCATCCGGAAGCTGGAGTACTTCCTGAAGATCACCGACCCGAGGGCGGTCTGGCTGGAGATGGACATCTTCTGGGCGCACGTCGCCCAGTACAAGTTCCACACGTACACCGCCCACGACGGTTCGACCAGGAAGAACGTCTTCGACCCGGCCGGACTGGTCGCCCGCAACAACAAGCGCTACCCGCTGTTCCACGCCAAGGACGGCGTCGTCAGCACGACCAACGGCATGGGCTACGACATGGTGCCCTTCGGAACCGGCGTCATCGACTACACGACGTTCTTCTCGCGGGTCGGCGAGCGGAACTACCACAACCCGATGGTCGAGGACGACAACTCCCCGAGCGCCACCGACCCCGCGCAGTCGCTGCGCGAGGCCAAGATCAGCTACGACAACATGGCGGCCCTGCGCAAGCGGCGCCGCTGACCCGGGACACGGACCGGGCGGCCCCTCCCGCGCGCTGGGGGAGGGGCCGCCCGGTCCGTGCGGGGGAGCTTCGCCAGGTCATCCCTCGCCGAGCGGCCGGGGGTTGGGCGTGACGCGCTTGCTCTTCGGGCGTCCCGGTGGTTGCAGGAACAGCGCCACGAACCCGGCGAAGATCGAGATGCAGCCCGCCAGGGTGAAGGCGCCGTTGTAGCCCCAGGCGCCGACGACCACGGCCCCCATGCCCGCGCCCAGACCGGAGACGAGCTTGGAGCTGTAGACCATCCCGTAGTTGGTGGCGTTGTTGTTCTCGCCGAAGTAGTCCGCCGTCAGCGCCGCGAACATCGGGAAGATGGCACCGCCGCCGAAGCCCGAGATGGCCGAGAAGATCAGGAACAGCGGCAGGTTCTTGATCTCGGCCGACCAGATGATGCCGAACTGGGCCAGTCCCAGAATGGCGCACACGTAGAGCAGGCACTGCTTGCGGCCGTAGAGGTCGGAGAGCCAGCCGATGACGCCGCGGCCGGTGCCGTTGACGATCGCCTTCAGCGACATCGCGGTGGCCACGATGCCGGCCGCGAAGCCCGCGTCCTCACCGATGTCGACCTGGAAGGCGATACCGAAGATGTTCACGCCGGAGGTACAGGCGAGACAGAACCACATCAGCGCCACCCGTCCGGTCCTCCACGCCTCCATCGGGGAGTACTGCTTGACGGCCGGGGGGTTCTTCTCCAGCGAACGCCGGGCCCGCGGGTCGTCCGGCGGGTTCAGCGGGTCGACGGCGGCCGGCCACCAGTTCTTCGGCGGGTCCCGGAAGTAGAAGCCGGCGACGGCCACCATCGCGGCGAGGAAGAGACCGCACGTGACCAGCACCCAGCGGAAGTTGGTGCCGTCCATGTAGCCGTGGAAGATGAAGACGAACGGCACCGAGCCGTAGGCGAAACCGCCGTTGACGAAGCCGGTCTTGCCGCCCCTGCGCTCCGGGTACCACTTGCCGACCATGTTGACGCAGGTCGCGTACACCATGCCCGCGCCCATGCCGCTGAACACGCCGAACCCGATGAAGGCGAACGCGACGTGCGGAGCGAACGCCAGCGACAGATAACCGAGCAGTGTGCCGGCCGAGCCCAGCATCATCGCCCACCGCGCGGGCAGTCTGCCGCTCTCCCGCAGCCGCCCCGCCGGGAAGGCGACCGCGGCCTGGCAGAACACCCAGGCGGTCATCATCCAGTAGATGCTGCCGCTGGACCACTGGTGGGCCTCGTGGAGCGTGTCCTCGGCGGACGCGAACGCGTACTCGGCGGAGGAGATGCCCATCATGCCGATCCAGGGCAGGATCACCATCCACTTGCGCTTGCGCCCCATGATGTCGACGTCGGACTCGCCCACGCGATAGACGCGTCCGTTCCTGTCGGTCACCTCCCGGTAGGCGGCGACCCGTGTGACATCGGTGGTTGTCATGTCGTTTGCACCCCTAGCGTCGAAAGTTCTGGCCAGCGCCCCCTGTCCAATGCCTTTCGTGCGCGCGCGGGTCCCCGGGGCCGGCCGGCGCGCACCCGCCGGCCGGCCCCTCGCCGCTCACCTCATGAGCCGCCCCCCGACATCCCGCCCGTCTCCCGCCACCGCCCCGGCGGAGGGGCCTTCGGCCCCCAGCTTCGATGCGGCCCGCGCCCACCGGTACTTGGCACCCAGCACGGCCACCGGCTTCTCGGTGGTGTACGGGTACGCCACGACCCCGCGTTCGAAGAGGTACTGGCAGGCCTCCTCCACCTCCACGTCGCCCGCCAGGGACGCCACCACCGGCTTCTCGATCCCGCGCTCCCGGAACTCGGCCACCACCCGCGCGGTGAGTTCGGCGAACACCATGGGAGGAG
Organism: Streptomyces sp. NPDC059787; assembly: GCF_042732315.1. Lineage (NCBI taxonomy): Bacteria > Bacillati > Actinomycetota > Actinomycetes > Kitasatosporales > Streptomycetaceae > Streptomyces > Streptomyces sp. NPDC059787. The sequence continues at coordinate 152,073 of NZ_JBHWHX010000011.1, read as the reverse complement.
TGACGATCGTGTGCCAGTAACCGAGCACCAGCGCGTGGATGCGCGGGTCCTCGAGACCCAGCCGGATCGTCGCCTCGTACGTCGACGGCGGCTCCCCGCCGGTGATGTCCACGGGGTTGCCCGCGGCCCCGAACGGCGGGATGAACTCCCGGAACGCCGCGTCCAGATCGGACGGGATCTCCATCAGCGACAGCCCGTTGTCCGTCACCGCGTCCGACAGCAGCACCCCGCTGCCGCCGGCCCCGGTGATGATCACCACGTTGTCGCCCCGCGGCGTGGGCAGCACCGGCAACGCGCGCGCGTACTCCAGCATGTCGTTCAGACCCGGCGCCCGGATGACGCCCGCCTGCCGCAGGATGTCGTCGTACACCGCGTCGTCGCCCGCCAGCGCGCCGGTGTGCGAGCCCGCGGCCTTCGCGCCCGCCGCCGTACGCCCCGCCTTCAGCACCACGACCGGTTTCTTCGGCACGGTCTCCCGCGCGGCCTCGACGAACGCGCGCCCGTCCTTGAGGTCCTCCAGGTGCATCGCGATGCACTCGGTGTGCGGATCCTCCCCGAACCAGGTCAGCAGGTCGTCCTCGTCCAGGTCCGACTTGTTGCCGAGGCCGACGATCGCCGACACACCCGTCCTCGTGGTCCGCGCGAAGCCCAGGACGGCCATCCCGATGCCGCCCGACTGGCTGGTCAGCGCCACCCCGCCCTTGACGTCGTACGGCGTGCAGAACGTGGCGCACAGGTCCTGCCAGGTCGAGTAGTAGCCGTAGATGTTGGGCCCGAGCAGCCGGATGCCGTGCCGCTCGGCGACCGCCACGATCTCGTCCTGGAGTTCGTGCTCACCCGTCTCCGCGAACCCGGAGGGGATCAGTACGGCGTTCGGGATCCGCTTGCGCCCCACCTCCTCCAGCGCCGAGGCCACGAACCTGGCGGGGATCGCGAAGACCGCCACATCCACCTCACCGGGAACGTCGGTGACACTCTTGTACGCCTTGCGGCCGAGAATGTCATCGGCCTTGGGGTTCACCGGATGGATCTCCCCGGCGAAGCCGCCGTCGACGAGGTTGCGCATCACCGAGTTGCCGATCTTGCCCGGCTCGTTGGAGGCCCCGATCACGGCCACCGAACGCGGCTGCATCAGCCGGCGCATGGAGGTGAGGATCTCCCCGCGCGAGTAGCGGCGCCGCTCCTTCGGCTGCCCGGTGGCGAGGATCACGCGGATGTCGGCGGCGACCGCTCCGTCCGCGGTGGCGATCACCGGGTTGAGGTCCACCTCGGCGATCTCCGGGAAGTCCGCCACCAGTTGCGACACCCGCCGGATCTGCTCGGCGACCGCCCACCGGTCCACCCCCTCCTGGCCCCGCACCCCGCGCAGGATCTCCGCCGACCGGATCGAGTCCAGCATCGACAGCGCCTCGTCGGAGTCCACCGGCGCCAGCCGGAACGTGACGTCCTTCAGCACCTCGACGAGCACCCCGCCGAGCCCGAACGCCACCACCTTCCCGAACGTCGGATCGGTGACCGCGCCGACGATGACCTCCTGCCCCTTCGGCAGCAGCTCCTGCACCTGCACGCCCTCGATGCGCGCATCCGGGGCGTACGCCCGCGCGTTCTCGACGATCCGGCAGAACGCCGCCCGTACGTCCGCCGCCCCCTCCACCCCGACGATCACACCGCCGGCGTCGGTCTTGTGCAGGATGTCCGGTGACACGATCTTCATCACGACGGGCCCGCCGAACCGCGCCGCGCACGCCACGGCCTCGTCGACATCGGCGGCCAGCTCCTCGCCGGGTACGGCGATCCCGTACGCGTCGGCGATCACCTTGCCCTCGGGCGCGGTGAGCGCGGTACGGCCCTCGGCGCGCACCGAGTCCAGCAGCGCTCGGACCCTCGTCGCCCGGTCCTCGGCCATCACGTCAGATCACCCCGTTCGACTTGAGCAGGTGCAGCTCCTCGTCCCCGAGGCCCAGTTCACCGACGTAGACCTCCGCGTTGTGCTCGCCGAGCAGCGGGGAGGCGACCACGTCCACGGGGGAGTCGGAGAGCTTCAGCGGGCTGCCGACGGTGACGAACTCGCCGCGCTCGGGGTGCGGGACGGTGACGACCATCTCGTTGGCGACCAGTGAGCGGTCCTCGATGATCTCCCTGGTGGACAGGATCGGCCCGCACGGGATGTTGTGCGTGTTCAGCCGTTCCAGCACCTCCCACTTGGGCAGAGTCGAGGACCACTCCTCGATCAGCTGGAACATCTTGTTCAGCTTGGGCAGCCGGGCCTCCGGCGTCGCCCACTCGGGGTCGTCGGCCAGCTCGGGCCGGCCGATGAGCTCGCTGAGCGGTTTCCAGCCGACGGGCTGCACGATGACGTACACGTAGTCGTTCGGGCCGCCCGGAGCGCACTTCACCGCCCAGCCCGGCTGCCCGCCGCCGGACGCGTTCCCGGAGCGGGGAACCTCGTCGCCGAAGTCCTCGTTGGGATATTCGGCGAGTGGACCATGGGCCAGGCGCTGCTGATCGCGCAGCTTCACCCGGCAGAGGTTGAGCACCGCGTGCTGCATGGCCACGTTCACCCGCTGCCCGCGCCCGGTGCGCTCCCGCTGGAACAGCGCGGCGAGGATGCCGGCCACCGCGTGCACACCCGTGCCCGAGTCCCCGATCTGGGCCCCCGTCGCCAGCGGCGGCCCGTCCTCGAAACCGGTGGTCGACATCGACCCGCCCATGGCCTGGGCGACGACCTCGTACGCCTTGAAGTTGGTGTACGGGCCGTCCCCGAACCCCTTGATGGAGGCATAGACGATCCGTGGATTGATCTCCTTGATGCGGTCCCAGGTGAACCCCATCCGGTCGATCGCGCCCGGCCCGAAGTTCTCGACCATGACGTCCGAGCGACGGATCAGCTCGGTGAGGATCTCCTTGCCGCGCTCGGTCTTGGTGTTGAGCGTGATGCTCCGTTTGTTGCAGTTGAGCATCGTGAAGTAGAGGGAGTCGACGTCCGGCAGATCGCGCAGCTGCTTGCGCGTGATGTCGCCGGTCGGCGCCTCCAGCTTGACGACGTCCGCGCCGAGCCAGGCCAGCAGCTGGGTCGCGGAGGGACCGGACTGGACATGCGTCATGTCGAGGACGCGGATGCCCTCAAGTGCCTTGGGGGTCATGGGCGTGCACCTCACTTGTACATGGTCTGGTTCATGGTTCCGGGGGCGTACGCGTCGGGGTCCACCCAGACGTTGATCAGCGACGGCTTGCCGGACTCACGGGCCCGGCGCAGCGCGGGACCGATGTCGGCGGGGTCGCGGACCTCCTCGCCGTGACCGCCCAGCATCCGCGCGAACTCGTCGTACCGGACGTCGCCGAGGGTGTTGCCGACCCGCTCCCGGTCCTTGCCGTACTTGGCGGCCTGGCCGTAGCGGATCTGGTTCATCGAGGAGTTGTTGCCGACGATGCCGACGAAGGGGAGGTCGTAGCGGACGAGGGTCTCGAAGTCCCAGCCGGTGAGGGAGAAGGCGCCGTCGCCGAAGAGCGCGACGACCTCCTTGTCGGGCCGGGCCTGCTTGGCGGCGAGCACGAAGGGGACACCGACGCCGAGGGTGCCGAGCGGCCCCGGGTCCATCCAGTGCCCGGGTGACTTGGGCTGGACGACCTGCCCGGAGAAGGTGACGATGTCGCCGCCGTCGCCGATGTAGATCGAGTCCTCGGTGAGGAAGTCGTTGATCTCGCTGACCAGCCGGTACGGGTGGATGGGTGAGGCGTCCGACCGGAGCTGCGGCAGCCGCTTCTCCAGGGCGCTCTGCTCGGCGGCCCGCAGCTCGTCCAGCCACTCCTTGCGCCGGGACGCACCCCCGTTCACCCGCCCGGAGGCCGCTTCCGTCACCGACTTCAGCACCCGCCCCGCGTCGCCCACGATCCCGAGGTCGATGTCGCGGTTCTTGCCGACGGTGCGGTAGTCGAGGTCGATCTGCACGACCGTCGCGTCGGGGGAGAGCCGCTTGCCGTAGCCCATGCGGAAGTCGAAGGGCGTACCGACGATCACGATGACGTCGGCGTTGGAGAAGGCGTACCGCCGTGACAGCTGGAAGTGGTGCGGGTCGCCGGGCGGGAGCGTGCCGCGCCCCGCGCCGTTCATGTACGCGGGGACGTTGAGCGTGCGCACCAGCTCGACGGCCGCTTCGGTGCCCCGGGTCGTCCACACCTGGCTGCCGAGCAGGATCGCCGGCTTCTCGGCGTGCACCAGCAGATCGGCCAGCCTCTCGACCGCCTCGGGATCACCGGCCGACCGGGTCGACGCCCGGTACGCGCCCTGCCGCGGCACGCGCGCCTTGGACACCGGCACCTTGGCGTCCAGCACATCGCGCGGGATCTCCAGGAAGGAGGGGCCGGGGGCGCCGTGGTAGCACTCGCGGAAGGCCATCGACACCATGTCCGCCGCACGCGCCGTGTCGGGCACGGCCGCCGCGAACTTGGTGATGGGGTTCATCATGTCGACGTGCGGCAGGTCCTGCAGCGACCCCATCTTGTGCTGGGTGAGCGCCCCCTGACCGCCGATCAGCAGCATCGGGGACTCCGCGCGGAAGGCGTTGGCGACCCCGGTGACGGCGTCGGTCGTCCCCGGGCCTGCGGTGACGACCGCGCAGCCGGGCTTGCCGGTGACGCGCGCGTAGCCGTCGGCGGCATGGGCGGCCACCTGCTCGTGCCGTACGTCGACGACCTCGATGCCCTCGTCGACGCAGCCGTCGTAGATGTCGATGATGTGGCCGCCGCACAGCGTGTAGATGCGGTCGACGCCCTCGGCCTTGAGGGCCTTGGCGACGAGATGACCGCCTGAGATGACGTCCTGGGTGTCGTCGGGCATGGCGAAGTCCTTGTCCCTTCCTAGGGGGCGGGGAGCACTCTCGCGGTACATTGCATACAGTCGACGAATACTGTATGAAGCTTGTTATCCCGCATCCGATGGGTGGTGTCCAGGGGGTGCGCGGCACTTTTCGGTCGCCGGTCCCCGGCCCCTCCCCGGACCTTCCGGCGACCTCGCAGACAGGAGCCGAGATGGACCTGTACGAACACCAGGCAAGGGAACTCTTCGCGGAACACGGCATCGTGGTGCCGTCGGCCGAGGTCACCGACTCGCCCAAGCGGGCCCGCGAGATCGCGCGCCGACTGGGCGGTCGAGTGGTCGTCAAGGCGCAGGTCAAGACCGGCGGACGGGGCAAGGCGGGCGGCGTCAGGCTCGCCGCCGACCCGGCCGCCGCCGAACTCACGGCACGACAGATCCTCGGCATGGACATCAAGGGCCACACCGTCGGCACGGTGATGCTGGCCCGGCCCGTCGACATCGCCGAGGAGTTCTACGTCTCCTACGTCCTCGACCGCGCCGCCGGGCGCTTCCTCGCCATCGCCTCCGCCGAGGGCGGCACGGACATCGAGGAGGTCGCCGCGACCCGCCCCGAGGCGGTCGCCCGCATCCCCGTCGACCCGGCCGAGGGAGTCACCCCGGCGACGGCGTCCCGTATCGCCGAGGCGGCCGGACTGCCACCGCAGACCGTCGACGCCCTCGTCCGGCTCTGGGACGTCCTCGTCCGCGAGGACGCCCTGCTCGTCGAGGTCAACCCGCTCGTCCGTACCACCGACGGCCGCATCATGGCGCTCGACGGCAAGGTCACCCTCGACGACAACGCCGTCTTCCGCCAGGCCCGCTGGGGCGCCGACGACGCGGAGCACCACGACGCGCTGGAGGCCGCGGCGGCCGCCAAGGGCCTCAACTACGTCAAGCTCGACGGCGAGGTCGGCATCATCGGCAACGGCGCCGGACTCGTCATGTCCACCCTCGACGTGGTGGCCGGCTGCGGAGCCCGCCCCGCCAACTTCCTCGACATCGGCGGCGGCGCCTCCGCGCAGATCATGGCGGACGGACTGTCGGTCGTCCTCTCCGACCCGTCCGTGAAGTCCGTCCTCGTCAACGTCTTCGGCGGCATCACCGCCTGCGACGCGGTCGCCGACGGCATCGTCCGCGCCCTGGACACCGTACGGCTGACCAAGCCGCTCGTCGTACGGCTCGACGGCAACAACGCGGCCCGGGGACGGGCCGTTCTCGACGAGCACCGGCACCCGCTCGTCGAACAGGTCACCACCATGGACGGCGCCGCGAACCGGGCCGCCCACCTCGCCACCACACCCTGAGGAGACCGGACGACATGGCGATCCACCTCACCAAGGAGAGCAAGGTCCTCGTCCAGGGCATGACCGGCGGCGAAGGCATGAAGCACACCCGGCGGATGCTCGCCGCCGGCACGAACGTCGTCGGCGGCGTCAACCCGCGCAAGGCCGGCCGCAGCGTCGACTTCGACGTCCCCCGGAGCCCGAACGGCCCGGGAGGTGCCCCCGGCGCCGTCCCCGTCTTCGGCTCGGTCGCCGAGGGCATGGACGCGACGGGAGCCGACGTCACCGTCGTCTTCGTACCGCCCGCCTTCGCCAAGTACGCCGTCACCGAGGCCGCCGACGCCGGCATCGGCCTCGCGGTCGTCATCACCGAGGGCATCCCCGTCCACGACTCCGTCGCCTTCCTCGACCGTGCCCGGCACAAGGGCACCCGCGTCATCGGCCCCAACTGCCCCGGCCTGATCACCCCCGGCCAGTCCAACGCCGGCATCATCCCGGCCGACATCACCAAGCCGGGCCGTGTCGGACTGGTCTCCAAGTCCGGCACGCTCACCTACCAGCTCATGTACGAACTGCGGGACACCGGCTTCTCCACCTGTGTCGGCATCGGCGGCGACCCCGTCGTCGGCACCACCCACATCGACTGTCTCGCCGCCTTCCAGGACGACCCCGACACCGACCTGATCGTCCTCATCGGCGAGATCGGCGGCGACGCGGAGGAACGCGCGGCGGCCTACATCCGCGACCACGTCACCAAGCCCGTCGTCGGCTACATCGCCGGCTTCACCGCACCCGAGGGCCGCACCATGGGCCACGCCGGCGCGATCGTCTCCGGATCGTCCGGTACGGCGCGGGCGAAGAAGGAAGCGCTGGAGGCGGCCGGAGTCAGGGTGGGCGCCACGCCCACGGAGACGGCACAGCAGGTGCTCGCCGCCCTGAACACCGACAGCTGAGGCCCCTCGAGGTCCTCCCCTTTCTCTCGACCGTGCACCGAGAGCGGAGCGAACCGCATGCCACCCACCCTCACCCTCAAGTCCGGCACCTCCTGGACCGACGCCTGGCAGCGCTGCCTCACCGTCGCCCCCGAGGCCTTCCGGGACGACCGCGTCCTCAACCTCTGGAACGCCTCCTGGCAGGCCGACGGCCGGGCGCTGCCCGCCGTCAGCCCCGTCGACGGCAGTCCCGTCGCGGGCCCGCCGCGCCTGGACCGGGTCACCGCCCGGCAGGCCGTGCGCGCCGCGCTCGACCGGCACCGCGCCTGGCGGCACGTCCCGCTGCCGGAGCGCCGCGCCCGCGTCGCCGCCACCCTCGACGCCCTCACCCAGCACCGCGAACTCCTCGCGCTCCTGCTCGTCTGGGAGATCGGCAAGCCCTGGCGACTCGCCCGGGCGGACGTCGACCGCGCCATCGACGGCGTGCGCTGGTACGTCGACGGCATCGACGGCATGCTCGCCGGCCGGACCCCGCTCGACGGGCCCGTCTCCAACATCGCGAGCTGGAACTACCCGATGAGCGTGCTCGTTCACGCATTGCTGGTACAGGCACTGGCGGGCAACGCGGTCATCGCCAAGACCCCGACCGACGGCGGCGTCGCCTGTCTCACCCTGGCCTCGGCGCTCGCCGCCCGCGAGGGGATACCCGTCACCCTCGTCAGCGGCAGCGGAGGCGAGCTGTCCGAGGCGCTGGTGCGGGCGCCCGAGGTCGGCTGCGTCTCCTTCGTCGGCGGCCGCGACACCGGCGCCGCGGTCGCCACGGCCGTCGCCGACCTCGGCAAGCGGCACATCCTCGAACAGGAAGGACTCAACACCTGGGGCATCTGGAACCACTCGGACTGGGACACCCTGAGCGCGGTGATCCCCGGACTCTTCGACTACGGCAAGCAGCGCTGCACGGCCTACCCGCGCTTCGTCGTCCAGCGGCGGCTCTTCGACGACTTCCTGGCCGCCTACCTCCCCGCGGTCCGCACGCTCAGGGTCGGCCACCCGCTCGCCGTCGAACACCCCACCGACCCCCACCCGCGCCTGGACTTCGGGCCGGTGATCAACGCGGCCAAGGCGAAGGAGCTCCACGACCAGGTCGCCGAGGCCGTCGACCGCGGCGCCGTCCCGCTGCACCGGGGCACGCCGTCCGACGCCCGCTTCCTGCCCGGCCAGGACACCTCGGCGTACGTCCAGCCGGTCACGCTGCTGAACCCGCCCCGGTCCTCCCCGCTGCACCACGCGGAGCCGTTCGGCCCGGTCGACACCATCGTCCTGGTCGACACGGAGGCGGAACTGCTGGCCGCCATGAACGCGTCCAACGGCGCGCTGGTGGCCACGCTCTCCACGGACGACCGGTCCACCTACGACCGGCTGGCCCCGCACATCCGCGCCTTCAAGGTCGGCCACGGCGTCCCGCGCTCCCGCGGCGACCGCGACGAACTGTTCGGCGGCTTCGGCGCGTCCTGGCGCGGCGCGTTCGTCGGCGGAGACCTCCTGGTCCGCGCCGTGACCCGGGGCCCGACCGGGGAGCGCCTGCCCGGCAACTTCCCGGAGTACCAGCTCATGCCCTGACCCACGTGACCACCCGGACACACAGCGTGCACCCCGCCCACCACCGCCCGGAGGCACGGAAAACGCAGGTGAAAGGCGCTGCGAAACCTTGGTATGGTTGTCCATGTCGCCGCGGGGGGAACACCCCGCCGGGGCGGCGGACACCTTGTCCGGGTGGCGGAATGGCAGACGCGCTAGCTTGAGGTGCTAGTGCCCTTTATCGGGCGTGGGGGTTCAAGTCCCCCCTCGGACACATCGCTCAATCGATGGCCCCGACCGAAACGGTCGGGGCCATCGATCTTTCTCGTCTCGTCGAGGGTGAAGCGTGATCTCCCGGAGGGGGTGTGTCCGGGGCGCCGGCGACCGGATCGTTCCGGATCTCCTCGCGGCCACTGAGGTGGATCAGGAAACCGGCCGGGTTCCCGGCGTGCGACGAGAGGGTGCCGAAGTCCGTGGCGCGCGGCCGGGCCCCTCGCGGGGGCGCGGTGAAGGCCATGGCGGAGTCGGCCTCAAGCGGTGAGGCCTTGACCGGTGTTGCCCCCCGCCATCGGCCGAACGGGACAGGCCCGGCACGTGTACGGCCCGCTTCGGTGCACGGTACAGCCGTGACAGTGGGCGGGCCGTTCAAGGGTGGTTGTCGGCTTGCAATCCTGTTCGATGATGTCTGTTTTCTTTCATGCGCATGCCACGGTAGCTTCGCTCATGCTTGGTTGCCGGTGAGGCGGATGTGACGGGGGCAGTGGGGTGACGGGGTATCGGCCGACGGACTGGCACGTCCTGGACCTGGAGAAGGATCCGACGCCGGGGGACCCGGACCGGGTGCGGTCGCTGGCGAAGCAGCTGCACGACTTCGCCGACGACGTCTCCGACGCGCTGCGTCTGGTGAAAGGGATGGCGGCCGAGCAGGCCGTCCTGACGTGGGCGGGGAAGACCGCCGAGGTGTTCCAGGACGAGTTCTCCGGGGTGCCGAAGAACCTCAAGAAGCTGGAGAAGTCGTACGGTCTGGCGGGGGACGCCCTCGCCGCCTACTGGCCCGAACTGGAGCGCGCCCAGGCCCTGGCGGACAGGGCTCTGGCGAAGGGCCGCGAAGCGCAGGCCGACCTCTCCTCGGCCACGTCGCGCCTCTCGTCCGCCGATTCCTGGGTCACGCGGGCGAACAGGGAAGCCGAGAAGTACAAGGACGATCCCACCGGCGGCAAGGACGTCGAGAAACCGGACGAGGCGAAGGTACGCGCGGCGACCCGGGACGCGCAGAAGGCCAAGACGGCCCATACCGCCGCCCAGTCGGACGTCACGGCCGCCCGGAGCGCGCTGGACGCCGCCAAGAAGATGGCCGAGGACGCGCGCAGGATGCGTGAGGACGCCGCGGGGAAGGCGAAGCGGAAGCTGGAGGAGGCGTCCGACGCGGGCATCCAGAACCGCAAGTGGTACGAGGAGGTCGGGGACTGGTTCGTCGACAACTGGGACACCATCGTCGCGGTCTGCAAAGTGGTGGTCGCCGTGGTCGGCATCGTCGCGATGATCATCGGCGGGCCGATCCTGGGCGCGATCGTGGTCATCGCCGCGCTGGTCGTGCTGGCCGACACCCTCAACAAATACCGCAAGGGCCAAGCATCCCTGTGGGACGTGGGACTGGCGGCCCTGGACTGCATACCGGGAGGCAAGGGTCTCACCTCCCTCGGTGCGCTGGCCAAGGGCATGAAGGGCATGGGCGCGGCCGTGCGGGGCGGCCTGAAGTCACTGCGCTCCGGTGCCGGGGACCTTCTGGCGAAAGCCAAGCCGTACAAGGGGCGCTGCAGGGGCGGCGACCCGATCGACATGGTGTCCGGCGAGATGCTGATGGAGCAGGTCGACCTGGAACTCGCCGGGATCCTGCCACTGGTGATCCGGCGCACCCACGTCTCCACCTACCGTTGGGGGCGCTGCTTCGGGGCGAGCTGGGCCTCCACGCTGGATCAGCGGCTGGAGATCGACGACCAGGGGGTGGTGTACGCCACCGAGGACGGCATGCTCCTCGTCTACCCCGTCCCGTCACCCCGTACCGAGACCGTGCCCCTCGAGGGCCCCCGACGGTCCCTGCGGTGGAGCGGTGACGACCGCGGCATGATCACCGTGCACGACGAGGAGTCCGGCCGGACGCACCACTTCGCCCCGGGAAAGCGACGCGGCGGGGACGATTCCGCCTACACCCTGCCTCTCGTCGCCGTCACCGACCGCAACGGGCACCGGATCGACTTCGTCCGCGACGCGGAGGGCACCCTCGCCGAGATCCGCCACTCGGGCGGGTACCACGTGGCCGTCGGCACCGTGCAGGGCCGCGTGACGGACTTGCGGGTCCTCAGTTCGCCGGAGGACGGGTACGGCACGGACGCGGACTCGTCGTGGACGGTCGTACGACGCTACGGCTATGACACCGAGGGGAATCTCCGAAGCGTCTCCGACGCGGAGGGGAGGGACTTCCTGCTCACTTACGACGCCGAGTCCCGCATCACGGGCTGGACCGACCGCAACGGCGGCTGGTACCGCTACACCTACGACGAACGGCACCGGGTCACGGCGGGCAGGGGTGCGCAGGGCTTCCTGGACTGCTCGCTGGCCTATGACGACGAGGCGCGCGTCAACACCTATCTCAATTCCCTCGGCCGGGCCACCACCTACCGGTTCGACGAACGTCTGCAACTCGTGGCGGTCACCGACCCCCTGGGAGCCTCGACACACCGGCAATGGGACGAGCGGGGACGGCTGGTCTCCTGGACCGATCCGCTCGGCCGCACCACGCGGCAGGTCTTCGACGCGGCCGGGCACCTGGTCGAGGTGGTGCGACCCGACCGGAGTTCGATCCGTGCCGAGTACGACGAGGCGGGCCGCACCCGCCGGCTCGTCGACCCGGACGGCTCGGCCTGGACCTACACGTACGACGACCGTGGCAACCGTCTGTCCGTCACGGACCCGACGGGTGCCACGACCCGTTACGCGTACGACGGCGAGGGACGGCCCGTGACGGTCACCGACGCACTGGGACAGGTCCGCCGCATCGAGACGGACCGGGCGGGCCTTCCTGTCGCCCTGACCGATCCGCAGGGCCGGACCGTCAGGGCGCGGCGCGACTCCTTCGGCCGCGTGACCGCGGTGACCGACGGAGCGGGCGTCACCGACCGGTTCGGCTGGACCGTGGAGGGACTGGCTTCCTGGCGTTCCTTCCCCGAAGGCGCCACCGAGTCCTGGCGCTGGGACGGTGAGGGAAACCTCGTCTCCCACACGGGCCGGGACGGTGCGGTCACCGACTTCGAGTTCACGCAGTTCCACCAGCCGGTCTCCCGCACGACACCGGACGGCGGGCGCCACACGTTCGCGTACGACACGGAACTGAACCTGACCCGCGTCCACGGCGCGGACGACCGTACCTGGGACTACGTCTACGACGAGGCCAACCGACTGATCCGGGAGACGGACTTCAACGGCCGCACCCTCACCTACGCCCACGACGCGGCCGGGCAGCGGGTGTCGTGGACGAACGGCGCCGGACAGACCACGGAGATCACCGTGGACCTGCTGGGCCGGCCACAGCGGTACCGGACGGCCGACGACGTCACCACCTACGTGTACGACAGCTCCGGTTCCCTGCTGCGCGCGGCCAACCGCGACACGACGGTCGAACGCACCTACGACGCCCTCGGCCGCACCCTGACCGAGACCGTCAACGGCCGGACCACCACGTACACCTACGACGTCCTCGGCCGACGCGTCAGCCGACGCACCCCTTCGGGCATCGTCTCCACCTGGACGTACGAGGCGGCGGGCCGCCCGCGGACACTCAGCGGCTCCGGCGGTGAGCTGCGCTTCGACTACGACGACGCCCACCGGGAGATCCGCAGGACCATGGGCACGGCGGCGGTGCTCCACCAGAGCTGGGACGGTGCGGGCAGGCTGGCCGAGCAGTCGCTGAGCCGGCCGGGCGGCGACAGCGGCGACCTGTTGCAGCACCGCACCTACGCGTACGACGTCGACGGTGCGCTTCGGGAGATCGACGAACTCCTCGGTGAGAGCCGCCGGTTCGACCTGGATCCAGTCGGCCGGCCGACCGCGGTCAGGTCCGCCGACCGTGAGGAGACCTACGGGTACGACCGGGCGGGCAACCTCGTCACGGCCTCCCCGCATACCGGCGCGCCGGACCCGCAGCCCCGGGAGTTCGACGGAACCAGACTGCGCCGGGCCGGACGTACCTCCTACGCCTACGACAGCCAGGGACGCCTGGTCCGCAAGACCGTCCGTCTCCTCAGTGGTGGACGACGAACCTCCCACTACGGGTGGAGCCCGGAGGACCGCCTGGTGAGAGCGGTGACCCCGGACGGATCCGAGTGGCACTACACCTACGACCCGGACGGCCGGCGCGTCGGCAAACGCCGTCTGGGACCGTGCGGCAGCGTGCTGGAGGAGACGACGTTCGTCTGGGACGGAACACGCCTGGCCGAGCAGACCGAGACCGACGGCACGGTCACCACGTGGGACTACGCTCCCGGCTCCTACCGGCCCCTCGCCCAGACGGTGACCGACGGCCCGGCCCGGCAGGCGGCGGACGGGACCGGGACCGGCGGCGGGCGGGCGGACGTCGACGCCCGTTTCTACGCCATCGTCACCGACCTCGTCGGGGCACCGACGGAACTCGTCGCGGCGGACGGCAGGATCGTCTGGCACCGTAGATTCACCGCCTGGGGCATGCCGGCGGACGCACCGCACACCACGCCGGAAGCCGACTGCCCCCTGCGGTTCGCCGGACAGTACGCGGACGCCGAGACCGGCTGGCACTACAACTACTTCCGCTACTACGACCCCGAGACCGCGCGTTACACCAGCGCCGACCCGCTGGGACTGGGCCCCGACCCGAACGACTACGCCTACGTGGGCAACCCGTTCCTCCTGATCGACCCGCTGGGCCTCGCCCGGGTCCGCGGCGAGCGCGGCCGGTGGGAGAGGGACCCGGACACGCCCGCGCAGACCCACAACCGGGACACCGAGTATCCCGGCAGCTACCGCCAGTCGACCCACGACGCCATGGCCGCGACGTGGACCGACGAGGGCATCGCGCAGGGCCGTACACCGATGCGGTCCACCGGACGGGTCGACGCCCAGGGCCGTCAGATCATGGAGCGCATCCCGAGATCCGACCTGACCTGGCGCAACTCCGCAGGTGAGATCATTCCGTTCGACCAGCTGACGTACGAGCACCTGACACCGGTGGTCGATCACTGGAACGAGACGGGTTACCGTTCCGACCGGGCCGTGCGCAACGACTTCTACAACGACCCGGACAACATGGAACCCATGACGCGAAGTGAGAACTCACGCGGTGGTGCGCTCATGGACGCCACCTACCGCCAGGATGTCCACCCCAACCTCTACTCATGCAGCTAGGGCCCCACCCCGGCACAGGAGCCACCCCATGAACCCTGCATCCGTCCTGCCCGCCATGCCCGGCGCGACGCCCGTCTCCGGCCTGGAATCGGCGTGGCGCTGGTCGCCGAACCCGATGTTCACCTTCACCGCCGCGCTCTCCACCGACGGAGAGCACAACCTGCAGGTCAACGTGCGGGGCCCCTACGACGAGGGGCTCGTCACGGCGCTGCTCGCCCACGCGAGGGCACACGACGGCGAGTTCGTCGGACAAGGGCGGCCCTTGGTGGGGATCGGAGGCTTCCGGCATCCCGGGTCCGTGTTCGACACCGTGGGCGTGGCGGCGGCCGAGGTGCACGGCTACCACGCCACGGAGAACCGCGAACTCTCGGCCGTCACCTACGCGGTCTTCCCCGCCTACGCCAGTGAGATCTCCGGCCGGGAGAACGAGGAGGAGGCCTGGGGCCGGTTCCGCAAGATGCTCCAGCCGAACAAGCTGGACCGCGCCCCCGTGCCGTTCGTCAAGATGCGCTACGACAACACCCGCACCGGCAGCGCGAGCAAGGGCGACGCCCGCGGTTTCGCTCCCCTGGCCACTCTCGTACGGGAACTGGGGCTGCTCGAGGACGCCTCCGGCAGTTTCGTCGAGTGGGAGAACCGGCACGGCGACCTCTGGCGCGCGGACAGCACCGGCGACGGCGTCGTGCTGACGCACGGCGGCACCCGGGAGCCGGTGGACACCGGGCGACTGCAGGACGTGGGCCGCAGCAGCGTGCGGTGAGCTTTTCCGGCCCGCCCTCCTGCCCGGGCGGTGGCCGTGGGGCGCGACGTACGGGGCTCTCGGCGGGGTGCGGTCGGGTGCGGCGGGGGCGGGGCGCGTGCGGCGGGCAGGCGTCGCCTGCCCGGGCCTCACGCCTTCCGGGCCAGTCCGGCGGCAATGAGGCGTTCCCAGACGGTGAGCTCCCGTTCCGTGCCGCCGGCGCCCCACGGGTTGCTGCCGACCGGGTCGGGACGCCACAGGGGTGCGGGGACGATTCCGGGGTCGAGGATCTCCAGGCCGTCCAGCAGGGAGGCGATCTCCTCGTCGGTGCGCCACCGGCCGCGGCCGAAGGTCTGCTGAAGGACCCGCTCGGCCTCCGCGGTCTCCGGGTTGTCGCCGGAACGGAAGTGGCTGACGAAGAAGTGGCTCCCGGAGGGCACGTGGTCGCGCCAGTGGCGGACGATCCCGGCCGGGTCCTCCGCGTCGTTGACGTGGTGGAGGATGGCGCTGAAGATGACGGCGACGGGGTGGTCGAAGTCGATGAGTTCCAGGGTGTCCGGGTGGGTGCGGACGCCTTCGGGGTCGCGTACGTCGGCCCGGACGACCCGGGTCCGGTCGTTCTGCTCCAGCAGCGCACAGCCGTGGACCAGCACCTGGGGGTCGTTGTCGACGTACACGATCCGGGACTCCGGGGCGTGCCGCTGTGCGACCTGGTGGACGTTGTCGGCGGTCGGCAGACCGCTGCCCAGGTCGATGAACTGCCGCACGCCGGTGGTCGTCACGATCTGCGCGATCGCCCGCGTCAGGGCGGCGCGGTTGGCGAAGGCGATGGCCACCGAACCGGGCAGGTCCCGGAAGAACACGTCGCCGACCTCCCGGTCCACGGCGTAGTTGTCCTTGCCGCCGAGCAGGTAGTCGTAGACGCGGGCGATGCTGGGCCTGGTGGAGTCGATGGAGGAGCCTTCAACCGTCATGACGGCCATCCTCCCCCGTGACGCCGCCCGCCCACCGGCGTTCCGCGATCCCCGGGCGGACGGATTCCGCGGGAGGGTGCCGCCCAGTCCACCACCCGTGCCTGCGTCTTCACCGACAAGGTGACCAGCGGTACTCCAGCGGTGAGGGAGCGAAGGGGACACGCGTCCACGGCCGGGCCGCGGCGAAACCGCCGGCCGTCCACGAGTTCGACGGCGACCACCCCGCGCACGGCCGGTGGGTACCGGCCCGCCGCGGCCCGGCCCGCCCGGAAGGGATCGCCTGCCACCTCGCCGCCGGTACCGGCACGTCACCCTCGCCGTACGAGCCCGCGCGTTCCTTGCGGCCGTGTCCGCTGGTCGATCAAGCGCGGTCGTGGAGCGTGACCTGGTAGCCGTCGGGGTCGGCGAAGGTGAAGGTCCGACCGAAGGGGCCGTCGACCGGTGCGGAGACGATGGTGTGACCGTCGGCGACGAGCGCATCGTGGATGGCCTGGACGTCGGTGGCGTGGAGCCAGATCGCGGCACCGATGCCGGGCTGAGCGACGGATGCGAGGTCGGTTCCGGGAACGATGTCGCGGACTGCGAACGCGATCGGCTTCGTTTCGAAGACGACGGCGTGCGGAGGGCCGGCCGGCGAGCGGACGAGGCCCAGGTACTGCTCGTAGAACGTCTGTGAAGCGTCGAGGTCGCGCACTTGGAGCGAGATGAAGTCGGGGCCGGTGGCGGGCATGATGATACTCCTTCCTTTCATGTCAGTTTTCTGACACGCGTCAACTTATGTCAGAATACTGACATGAGTCAAAAAGGTGTCGGCGTCGACCTGGAGACGTCACTGGGCTACCTGCTCAAAGAAGCGTCGAGCGCTCTCCGTGCGGCCATGGAGGAAGTGCTGCGGCCGCTCGGCATGAGCGTGACGCACTACTCCTGCCTCGAACTGCTGGCGCAACGACCGGGCTTGTCGAACTCCGAGCTCGCGCGGGGCGCGTTCGTGACACGGCAGACGATGAACGTGCTGCTCCAGGCCCTGGAACGGGACGGCTACGTGACCAGGCCCGCGGAGGCGTCCGTCGGGAAGGTGCTTCCCGCGCGACTCACGCCTCGCGGCCGACGGAGCCTCGAGAAGGCGAGCGCGGCCGTCCGGTCCGTCGAGGCCGGAATGCTGGCCGACCTGACCGAGACCGAGCAGTCGGACGCGTTCCGCATCCTGCAGAGGATGATCCGTTCCCTGCGCGATGACGACGGGGACGCATAGCTCGTTTACGCCTTCCGGGCCAGTCCGGCGGCGATGAGGCGTTCCCGGACGGTGAGCTCCCGTTCCGTGCCGCCGGCGCCCCACGGGTTGCTGCCGACCGGGTCGGGGCGCCACAGGGGTGCGGGGACGATCCCGGCCGGGTCCTCCGCGTCGTTGACGTGGTGGAGGACGGCGCTGAGGACGACGGCGACGGGGCGGTCGAAGTCGATCAGTTCCCGGGTGTCCGGGTGGGCGCGGACGCCCGAATCGCCGACGATGACCGTACCCCTGTCCGCGTGGTCTCCCGCGGGGGCCGCGAGTCCGCGGTCGGTGGGCGGTGTTACTTTCCGCGACATGACCGATCACGCGCTACGGCTGCTGCGGCAGGACCGCCGCCTGGCGGAACTGGCCGCCTTTCCCTTCGGCTTCGACCTGGACCGCGCCGCCCACGGCCATGTCGAGGAGGTCCGCCTCGCCTCGGGCGGGCCGCTGGAGACGGTGGCCGGGGACGACACCGGCGGCACGTACTTCGTGTGCGCGGACGGCTCGGTGCTCTACGCCGACTCGGAGGGCGCCGCGGGGATCATCGGCTCCAGTGCCGACGAGGCCCTGGAGCTCGTGATCGGTCTGCCCGGCTGGCGCGACTGCCTGCTTCTGTCGCCGGACGACGGCGAGGAGAAGATCCTGGCGTGCGTCGCGGAGACCGAGGACGAGATCCGTGAGTACTACGGAATCGACGAGGAGCGGGCCGGACTCCGTGCGGCGCTGGGCTTCCCGGAACGCTCCCCGGTCGAGCTGGTGGGCAGACTGCGTGCGGCCCTGCTGCGCACCGAGCCGGACTTCGTGCTGCTCAACGCGGACGAGGGTTGCGCCTACGACCGGTTGGGTCCGGCCGGCCCTCCGCTGTGGGAGCCCGTGCTCGCGGCGGGCCGCGCCGACCTCGCCCGCCTGCGGGAGGGCGACCCCACGGCATGGCGTGAGGTCGCCGAGGACCCGGTCCGGCGCCGGATCACCCTGCGGGCCGCGCAGTTCGACCGCACCGAGGGCGATCCGGAGCTGCTACGGCATCTGCTGCGGCACGAGACACGGTCATCGATGACGGACGAACTGCGGCTCGCGGCCGTGCTGGTCGGGCTTCACGGGGACACCGGAGATCTGCCGCTGCTGCTCGAGGTCCGGGAGACGGACTTCGACACGGCGTGCGGCCTGGGCGGTGTGCCGGAACCGGGTGCGAGCGCGGACGAGTTGCGGCGGTGGGCGCGGGAGCTCGACGAGTCGATGTTCGGGACGGACCCGTCGGACGAGCCGGTCTCCACCTGGACCGACCTGGCGCGGGACCAGGGGATGACGGAACTCGCGCGGGTGACGCTGATCCGCGAACTCGACACCATCGTCATGGACCAGAGCAGACTCCGCCGCCCCGGGGCGCCCCGCACCCTGGCCACGGCTCCGCTGAGCGGGCTCGCCCAGGACTTCGAGGAACTCGGCGACCTTCCCCAGGCGCTGCG
This sequence comes from Streptomyces sp. NPDC059787, assembly GCF_042732315.1. Taxonomy (NCBI): domain Bacteria; kingdom Bacillati; phylum Actinomycetota; class Actinomycetes; order Kitasatosporales; family Streptomycetaceae; genus Streptomyces; species Streptomyces sp. NPDC059787. Next base: position 133,540 of record NZ_JBHWHX010000011.1, on the reverse strand, counting down.
CGCCCGGCGCCTGTACGCCGCCCTCCAGGAGACGGCGTGGGACCGGGCCTCGGCCCGGCACACCCTCGCCCGCCTGGAGCGGGAGGCGGGCCGGCTGCCGCAGGCGGTGGACAGCCTGGCCGCCGTGCGCGACGCCCTGGCCACTCCGGGTGACGACTCACTGCGCCACTGGCAGCGGGTCAACCTCGGCCGCTTCATCGCCGAGGAGCACTACCGGCTCACCCTCGCCCTGGCCGACGCGGGCCGCCCCGAGGAGGCCCGTGCCCTCCTCACCGCGGCCGACGCCGTACTCGGCGAGCTCTCGGAGAACGCCGCCAAGGGCGTCCGCGAGCTCGCCGAACGGACCGCTGCACGAGTGCGGGAGGTCGACTGAGGACGGGCACGGCGGGCGGTCGGCCCACCGGGAAGCAGGGGCTGCCGAAGCAGCCTCCTCGCCCGCTGCTCCGAGCGACGCCCGGGGAAGCCCGCGGCCGTTGTCGCTCGGTTCTCAGGGCTCCACGCCACAGCGTCGCGCGATTGCTTCGAGGCGTTCGAGTTCCCGCCGCGCTGCTGTCGGGTGGGCGAGGTCGAGGGCCATGCCGGCGCGGGCCGTGGCGTAGAGGATGTCCTGGCGGGTGGCGGTGTCCAGGCCGGGGGCGGTCCGGAGGCGGCGGCCCGCGACGCTCACTGACCGCCGCCCGGCGAGGTGTCGAAGGCCGCGAGGCCGTAGTCGTCGGACGAGTTGACCTGGACGAGGAGGCCACCGGAGGCGAGCAGCCGGTCGGGGTGGTTCCGCTGGTAGGCGGTGGGAAGCCTGCTGGTCCCGGTCACGGTGCCGTCGGCCAGGGAGCGGCGCCGTACGGTGAACAGCCAGTCGCCGAGGCCCTCCGTGTCCTCGCCCTCCACTGCGTACAGCGAGTCGCCCTGGATCCGCAGCGGGTCGAGTTCGAGGACCTCCTCCCGCGGGGAGGTGTGCCAGCGGACCTTTCCCGTGCCGAGGTCGATCGCCGCCAGCCCCCGGGCGGTACCGCCCGGGCCCGACTGCGCCTCCATCACCAGCACGTCCCGTCCGACGAGGGCGCCGGAGCGCCGCAGGGTGCCGAAGGACTGCTTGACCGGCAGGTCGAGCGGCTTCCCGCCCGCGGATCCGAGGATGCTCAGGTACACGTCGCCGGACGGGTCGGCGTAACGGGCCACGAGGGGCTCGGCCGCCACGACCTCCACGGGGGTGGCCCCGCTCCGTTCGACCTCGTGGGTGGCGCGGGCCTCGCCGGTGACGATGTCGAGTTCGACGACGCGTCTGGTGTCGAGGTCCTCCCGGTCGCACGTGTCGGACACGGCGATCGTGCGCACGCCGGGGACCACGTCGTCCACTTCGCAGTCCCCCCGGCTCCAGGGGTACGTCCAGACCGTCTTGCCGGTGGCCCGGTCGAGCCCGAGGAGGCCCCTCTCACCGGACACCACCATCACGTCGCCGGAGACCGAGGCGACGTGCCGCGGGGCCTCACCGACCCGCCGGTGCCACAGCAGTCTGCCGGTGCCGCTGTCCAGGGCCGCGGCGACGTCGCAGGCGGCGGGCGAGGTGTAGGCCCTGCCGAACCTGACGAGTCCCACGCCGCCGCTGGTCGCCGTCCCGGCGTCCGAGGCCCCGCAGGGAACGAGGCCCTTGACGGGCGGTGGGACGGTCCACTCGGAGGTTCCGGTGCGTGGGGCGAAGCCCCGGATGCCGGAGGCGTCGATGCGTACCAGTGCCCTGGGTGTCAGCCAGGCGCCCATGACTTCCGAGTCGACCTCGGAGACCCCCGGCTGTGCGGTCCACGCGACCCGGCGGTCGCCCTTCGCGGTGACGTCGGGGAGCGGGTCGACGCCGTCGGCGGCGGGACCGATGCCGGACGGCTCGCCGGTCGTGCCGTCCGTGCTCCGGTCCTCCTCGGCCAGGTCCGGCAGGTAGATGACGCCCGCGACGGCCAGCGCGACGACGGCCGCCGCGGCCGTCGCGCCGGTGAGCGCCCGGCGACGGCGCCGCGCACGCGCCCCTGCGGCCGTCCCCGGAGCCGGGCGGGAGCCGGCGGCGGCCGGGGACGGGGGCGCGGGCGGGGCGATGCGGTACGACGTGGGCTCCTCGGCCGTACGGGCGGGAACCGGGCCGGTGCCGACGCGTATGCGCGACTGCGCGGCACGGGCGGCGGCGATCACCTCGCGCGGAGCGGGCCTCAGCGCCGGGTCCTTGGCCATGCAGCGCCGTACGAGCGCGGTCAGCTCCTCGGGCAGGCCGTCGAGTTCCGGTTCCTCGTACACGGTCCGGTACGCCAGCACGGCCGGCGGGCCCTCGCCGAAGGGGTCACGGCCGGTCGCCGCGTACAGCAGCACGCCGCCGAGGGAGAAGACGTCACCCGCCGGCCCGACCGGCTCCTCCGCGACGATCTGCTCGGGAGGCGCGTAGCCGAAGGTGCCCAGCGCATGGCCCGTGCCCGTCAGCTCCTCCGAGTCCACCGCCCTGGCGATGCCGAAGTCGATCACCCGGGGGCCGTCGTCGGCCAGCAGCACGTTGGACGGTTTGAGGTCGCGGTGCACGATGCCCGCCGCGTGGATGACGATGAGCGCCTCGCCGAGTGCGGCGGCGAGCGAGCACAGCCGCTCCACGGGCAGCGGCCCGTCGCGGCGCACGGCGGCGCTCAGCGAGGGGCCGGGGACGTACTGCGTGGCGAGCCACGGCGTCTCCGCGTCGGCGCCGGAGTCCACCAGCGGCACGGTGAAGAAGCTCAGCACCTTCCCCGCCGCCTCCACCTCGCGGCTGAAGCGCCTGCGGAACTCCGGATCGGCCGTGAACTCCTCGTGGACCAGTTTGAGCGCGACCCGGTGGCCCTCGGCGTCCTCGGCGAGGAACACCCGGCCCATGCCGCCCTGTCCGAGCAGGCCGAGGATCCGGTAACCGCCCATCCGCTCCGGGTCCGCCGGCGCCGGCGGGGTCGTCCCCTCGTTCACGACCGGCTCCCCGAGGCTTTGAACATCATGATCCCCTTGGTCAGCAGGTTGTGTTCACCGGTCATCAGCGCGAGCCGGTCTCCGTACAGGCGGACGCCGTCGAACTCCGCGCGGTCCGGCAGCCGGGGGAGTTCCCCGGCCGCCGTCGGCGTGCCGTCGTCCAGCGCGTACCGGACCAGGGCGGTGGTTCCCGGCTCCGTCACGTGGACCACCAGGACTCCCCGGTCGTCGACGCCCGCGATCACCGGGGAGGAACCGTCGGGTGCCTGACGGTGCCAGCGGATCTTCCCGGTGCGGGAGTCGAGGGCCGCGACCCCGTCCATGCCGGTCTGCCGGAGGCCGTCCTGCTGGGTGAGGGTGACGGCGGTGTCGCGCCATCCGAAGAAGGCGGGGGTGAGCTGGAAACGGTTGCGGGCCCAGGCGCCGAGGGTGCCCTGGGGCTGGGTCTCGCGGAGCTGCGGACCCGGCTTCCCCTCGTTGCTGAAGACCATCATGGGGCCCTCGGTGTCGCCGATCGGTCCCGGCAGGCTGACGACCGGGGGTTCGGCCGTCTCGACGCGCGCCACGGGGACGTCGTCCGGGACGGTGGAGGTCCAGCGGACCCGGCCGTCGGCGATGTTCACCGAACGGACCGTCGTGGGACGGTCGTCGAGCCGGGAGTCCTCGGTGACGGGACAGGTCAGCGCCTCGACGACACTGGACTGCCCGACCGCCATCCCGTTGATCGCGCACCTGTCGTGGCTGCCCTCGTGCGACCAGGCGGGGGCGCCGTCGCGTAGGTGCCACGCGGTCACCAGGTCGCCGGTCATGACCACCACGCGGTCTCCGCCGATGTCCAGGACGTCCGAGTCGATGCCGGAGTTCGTGTACGGGTCGCCCGGCCGGCGGTGCTCCCACAGGGAGGTGCCGGAGGCCAGGTCCACCGCGACGACGCGGTCGCAGCCGAAGGTCCCGTGCCGCTCGCCGTCCTCGTCCGCCGCGCCGAAGAGCACGGCGCCGATGCCGTCCGGCGCGGTGCGGGAGGCGGCGCAGGGGACCATCCCGGGAGCCGGTGGCTTCAGCGTCCACAGGACCCGGCCCGTGTCGGGGGACAGCCCTTGGACGGAGCGGTGTCCGACACGGGCGAGCACACGGTCGGTGAGCCACGCCTCGACGGCGTAGTCGTGGCCCTTCTCCGTCGCCTTCTCGTACTCCGCCTTGTTCGTGCCGTAGTGGATGATGGTGTCCTGCCAGGTCCGCGACCAGCCGCCCCGGGGAACGGCCGGGCCGAGGGCGCTGACCGGTTCGGCGAGCGCCGGGACCGAGGGCGACGGCCGGGTCGACGCCCGGTCCTCGGCACCGCCGCCGTCGGACGGGCTGTCCTCGCCGCGCAGTGTCAGGAGGCCCGCGGCCAGGGTGCCCGCGAGAAAGACGGCCAGGGCGCCGGCGACGAGCGGGAGCCGGCGGCGGCCGGCGGGCCGACGAGCACGGGGGGACGCGGGCGCGGAAACGGGAGAGGGGCGGGGCGGCCGGCTCGGGTCCGGTGCCTGCGAGGACGGCGACGGTCCCGGGCCCAGCGGCACCGTCCGGGCCGGACCGGGCCCCGGTAACGAGGCGGACCCGTCGAGCGCGAACCTGATCCGGTGCGGAGTGGGCCGCCGCGCCGGATCCTTGGCGAGGCAGGAGACCAGCAGCGGCAGCAGCGCGGCGGGCACCCCGTCGAGGTCCGCCTCCCCGGTCAGCGTCCGGTGGCCGATCCGGTGCGCGGGCCCGCCGCCGAACGGGGGTCTGCCGGTCGCCGCGTACGCGAGCACCGCGCCCAGCGCGAACACGTCGCCGGCCGGACCCGCGCCGTCACCCGTCAGCTGTTCGGGTGCCATGAAGCCGGCCGAGCCGACCATGAGACCGGTCGCCGTCAGCCGCGTCCCGTCCACGGCACGCGCGATGCCCAGGTCGATCACCTGGGCCCCCCGGTCGGGATGCAGCAGCACGTTGGACGGCTTCAGGTCACGGTGCACCAGGCCCGCGGCGTGGATGTCCGTCAGCGCGCCGGCCAGCGCACGGCCGAGCTCCCGCAGCCGGTCCTCCGGCAGCGGACCGGAGGACCGGACCTCGTCGGAGAGTGTCGGACCGGGTACGAAGACGGTCGCCAGCCAGGGCCGGGCGGCCTCGGTGTCGGCGTCGACCAGCGGCACGACGAACGGGCTGTCGACCTTGCGCGCGGCCGCCACCTCGCGCCGGAACCGGGCCCGGAAGTCGGGGTCGTGGGCGAACCGGGCGCGTACGACCTTCAACGCCACCGGGAGGCCGTCGCCCGAGTCGGCCCTCCGGGCGAGGTGGACCTCCCCCATCCCCCCTTCGCCGAGCAGCCGTTCCAGGACGTACGGCCCGACACGGCGCGGCGTGGCGTCGTCCCCGCCACGCCGCTCCCTCTCTCCCTCACGCACGGCTCAGGCTCCCCCCGTCGCTCGTCGACGGGTGATCGTAGCCGCTTCCGTGCCGTCCGGGGGAGGTACGGAAGCCCGGTGGTACGGGGCGTACGGTCCCGCGACCACCGCAACGAGCGACCGCCGGTTCCCGCGGGCCTGTCGGGGTTCTCCGGACCGCACGGGGCTCGGGTCGCCCGACGCATGACCGACAACGCGATCCCGGGCGGAACCGCGTGGCCGACCGGCCCCGGACCATGCCCCTCTCCGCCGTGTGCGGCCGGACGCACCGAGGCCCTCCGCGCCCGGTGCACGGGTACGGAGGGCCTCGGCGGGGCGTCGGACGGCTCAGGGGGCCGTGGCGGCGGCGGGGACCTCGTCCTGGTCGAGGGCGACGGGGGCTTCGCCCTCGTCGAGCGTGACGTCCTTCGTCTCCTTGCCCAGCAGCAGCGCGACCAGGGTCAGCAGCGCCATCGAGGAGAGGTAGACGCCGACCAGCCACGGTGAGCCGTCGCCGGCCTCCCACAGGGCGACCGCTATGAACGGGGCGACGGCCGCGCCGAGGATCGAGCTGACGTTGTAGGAGATCCCGGAGCCCGTGTAGCGCACGCTCGTCGGGAAGAGCTCCGGCAGCAGCGCGCCCATCGGGCCGAACGTCATGCCCATCAGCGTGAAGCCGAGCACCAGCCACAGCACCACGCCCAGCGTGCCCAGGCCGATCAGCGGCACCCACACCAGTCCGAAGACCAGGATCCCGGCGGTGACCGCGATCAGCGTGGAGCGCCGGCCGTACCTGTCCGCGAGCGGACCGGAGACCAGGGTGAACACGGCGAAGAACAGCACCCCGAAGATCATCATCAGGACGAAGGTGGTGTAGCCGTACCCCAGGCCGGGCACGGCGGCGTCCTCCGGCGTACGGCCGTAGCTCAGCGAGAACGTGGTCATCAGGTAGAAGAGCACGTACGTCGCCAGCATGAAGAAGGTGCCGAGGACCAGCTGCTTCCAGTGGCTGCGGAAGACGGTGGCCAGCGGCAGCTTGCGCACCAGCCCCGCCTCGCGGGTCTTGGCGAAGACCGGGGCCTCCACCAGGCGCATGCGCACCCACAGGCCGATCGCGACCATCACCGCGGAGAACAGGAACGGGATGCGCCAGCCCCAGTTCAGGAAGGCGTCCGAGGGCTGGGACGGGTCGGCGCCCGCCGACGACGGCAGCAGCGCACCGATGATCAGGAAGAGCCCGTTGCCGATGATGAAGCCGAGCGGGGCGCCCAGCTGCGGGAACGTGCCGTAGAGGGCGCGCTTGTGTTTCGGGGCGTTCTCGGTGGCGACCAGGGCCGCGCCGCTCCACTCGCCGCCGAGCGCGAAGCCCTGCGCGAGCCGCATCAGCACCAGCAGCGCGGTGGCGGCCCAGCCGGCCTGCGCGTAGGTGGGCAGCACGCCGATGAGGAAGGTGGCGATGCCCATGGTGAGGAGGGAGGCCACCAGTGTGCCCTTGCGGCCGAGCCGGTCGCCGAGGTGTCCGAAGACCACGGCGCCGATCGGGCGGGCGACCATCGCGGCGCCGAACACCGCGAAGGACGACAGCAGCGCCGTCGTCGGGTCGCTGCTCGGGAAGAAGAGCTTGGGGAAGACCAGGACGGCGGCGGTCGCGTAGATGTAGAAGTCGTAGAACTCGATCGTCGTGCCGATGAGGCTCGCGATGAGGACCCGGGACCGAGAGTTGACGGGGGCCGGGCCGGTGGTTGGTGCGGGCATTTCACGGTCTTTCCGGGGAGGAACGGTCACCGGCGGCGTACACCGGCGGCCCGCACCGCGTCACGCGTCCACCTCGCGGGAGGCCGCACGAACAGTGTGGGCTATACAACGATCTCAGACATCTCACTGGCCAGAAACGCTGTATCAGTATATGAGACGCGGGCGGGTGTTCCACGGGACGGGCGGGCCGGCGTGGCAAGAGGGTGTCGGCGGGTGGCCGCAAGTTGCCACGTCCGCCGCTCCAGCCGGGCACCGGCCACTGGCAGGGTTCCTACCGGCGGCGCGTGGGCGCGCCGGTCCGCGCCGCGGCGTGTGCGGGATCCGACCGCACGCCCGCGTGGGCGGCCGAGGTTTCCCGGGAGGGGCCCGATGACGACGCGCGACATCCGTGAGCCGCACCGAGACGCCGGGGACCCCCGCGATGCCCGTGGTGCCGGCGACGCTTCGGCGACGACGGACGAGGGCGCGGCGACGGTCGCGATCGCCGCGCTGGCCGAGGGGGACTCCCCGCGGCTGGGCGGCCTGGACATGGTCCACGTCCGGTTGCTCGCCGAACGGGTGGACGCGATGCCGCCCCTTCTGGTCCGCAGGGCGACCATGCGGGTGATCGACGGGCACCACCGTGTGGCCGCGGCACGGTTGCGCGGCCTGGACCGGGTGCCCGTGCGGTGGTTCGAGGGATCCGACGACGAGGCCTTCGTGGTCGCCGTACGCCTCAACGCCTCGCACGGACTCCCCCTGACCCCGCAGGAGCGCGCCGCCGCCGTGTGCCGCCTCCTCGCCTCGCATCCGGAGCGGTCCGACCGGTGGACGGCGTCGGTGTGCGGAGTCGCGCCGCGCACCGTCGCCGCACTGCGCGCGCGTACCGCGCCGGACGGGGAGACCGCCGTCCACCGCGTCGGTCGGGACGGACGGCGTCGTCCGCTCTCCGCCCGGGAGGGGCGGGAGCGCGCCCGGGAGATCATGACGCGCGAGCCGCAGGCGAGCCTGCGGGCCGTGGCCCGCAGGGCCGGAATCTCCGTGGGGACGGCACTCGACGTGCGCCGCCGGCTCGCGGCGGGGCCCGAGGACACGCCGGCCGCCGCGTCGGCCGACTCCCTGCGCCCCCGGTTGGAGCAGCTGCTGCGGGATCCGTCGCTGCGGTACAACGACCAGGGACGGACACTGCTGCGCCTGGTGACGTCGACCCTGGCCTTCATGGAACAGCCCGACTCCGTCGCGCAGGCGGCCGCGAGTCACTCCCGGGAGGCGCTCCAGCTGGTGGCCCTTGCCTGTGCGGAGGGCTGGCAGCGCTTCGGGGCACAGGTCGCCGACGGGGAGCCCCGGCAGGACGGTCCGGGGGGCGCCGTGTGACGAGCGGGAGCGGACGGTTCGGCGGGGTCCGTACGTCCGCGCGCGTACGACACCGCGCCGCCGGAGCCACCCGGCGGCGCGGTGTCGTGCGGACGGCCTGACGGGTGGCTCAGGAGCAGGTCCGGCTGGTGTAGGAGGCGACGTGGGTCGCGGCGCCCTCCGAGAACGCGTACCGTCCGCTGGAGTTGCGGACGACCGTGATGTCGTACCGGGACCCGGCGTAGGTGTCCACCTTGCCGTCCCCCGTCTGGTCGCGGAGCCGGTTGCCCGCCCTGGTGAACGTCTTCTTCCCGACGATGCCGTCGGCCTCCAGGCCGCGGTCGTACTGCCAGGTGTACGTGGCCGCGTGGGTGGTGCTGCCGAAGACCCCGTCGACCTCGGCGGTGGACAGGTAGCCGTCGGCGTACAGGACCTTCTGCCACAGGCAGGTGGCGTTGGAGTACGTCCCCGGGTACCCCTGGGCCAGGGTGCCTTCGTCGTCCCAGTCGTCCGCGAAGGCGCCCGACCCCGAGACGTAGCCGTCGTTGATGTTGGCCGAGGCGGACGTGGCCGCGGAGATGTCGAGGCCGAGGGCCGTCACGGCGGCCAGCGCCACGGGGACGGTTCCGCGCAGGACGCGCCTGGGTCGGTCGAGGAACATGGAGCTCTCCCGGTGCAGAGAAGGAAGGTCGGGGAACTGCTCGCGGCGGACGGGCCGGTGACGGTGCGCCGGCCGGCCGCTGCCTCCAGGAGTGTGCTCCCTCGCGGTCGGCGGGACGCCGGTCGTCCGAGGCAGGAGGGTGCAGGGCGGTGGCCGCATCCTGCCAGTCCGGACGTCGCGGTCCGGGTGGCGCGCCTGATGCCCGCCGAGGTGCGGGTCCCGTACACACCGTCCGGTTCCAGGCCGGCGGCGGAGTGCTTCCGGCCTCTCGGGCGTGTCAGGGATGCCCGGGGCCCGTCGACGGTCCGACTGCCGCTCGTCCGCACTTGAACGGATTCCACCCCGCGCCGGATCGATGGCACTGTTCCGGCCGGAGCGGCAGCCACCAGGCTTCCCGGTCGACTCCCCACCGTCGAAAGGACCGACGCATGCGACCCCGTGTCATGACGAGAACCCTCCTCATCGCCACTGCGGTGCTCGGACTCACCGGCACAGGCGCGGGCGGTGTGGGCTTCGCGGCGACGGCACAGCCCGTCACCGTGTCGTCCACGGCCTCGGGGACGGAGGCCGCCCCGCTCGCCGTGGTGAACCTCGGTCTGAGCGTCACGCAGGGCAAGAGATTGCAGTGCTTCCTCGAACGCCACTGGGAGTACGAAGGTCTCCGGGACGGATTGCTGGGCACCGAGAGCTGGCAGGCGATGCAGCGGTATCTCGTGCGATGGGGCTACGAGGGCCGGATCGACGGTGTCGTCGGCACGGGCACCGTGATGGCGCTGCAGCGGGTGCTGCAGCGGGCGTGGGACTACGACGGCCTGATCGACGGCATACCGGGGGACGGGACCAAGGCCGCCTTCAAGCGTTTCGCCGACGACGCGGTCGTCTACTGCTGACTCACGGCACCGTTCCCCGGGCCGGGGCGGACCGGCAGGATGCTGCCGCGCGGCTGGCAGGAGGCTGCCCGGTGCGACGGCGTCGGCCGGGCCCGCCGCGTGCCAGACTTCCTGCTGCCGCTACGGCGCGACCGGGCAACCGGACCACGACGTGACCGGAGTGAGCAGCGGTTCGGACGACAGGGGGACAATGTGAGGATCAAAGCCGTAGTGGTGCGCTCGGCGCTCGCGGGAGCAGCCGTGGCGGCCCTGGCGGTGACCGGGGTGGCGTGGGGAGCGGGGCAGGCCGGCGGTCCGGCCGGGACGCCGCTCACCGCGGACGGCCCGCCGAAGGAGACCTGCCGGGGCCCGGCGAACGGCTGGCAGGGCGGCATGCAGTGGCCGGCCGACCCGGAGGAGTGCGAGGAGTAGGCGGGGCGCCGGCCCGCGCCCGAGCCGCGCGGGGGAGTCAGATCCAGCCGCGTTCGCGTGCCAGGAGGGCGGCGTGTGCGCGGCTCTCCGCACCCAGGAGCTGCATCAGAGCGGAAATGTGCCGCCGGTAGGTGCGCAGGGCCATCCCGCTGGCACGGGCGCCGGCCTCGTCCGTGCCGACCGAGCACATGGCCACGAGCACTTTCCGCTGGGCCTCCGACAGTCCGGTGTCCGTGGACTCGACGAGACCGGTCAGGGGACTGAACACGTCGGCGCTGTCCCACAGCCGCTCGAAGTGTCTGATGATGTTGGTGACGATCCCCGATTCCCGGGCGCACAGCGCGCCCTTCGACGTGTCCTGGGGATCGATCGGCACCAGCGCCGTGTGGTGGTCGTACACCAGCATCAGCTCGGTGAGCTCGCCCGAGACCCGGATCTGGGCACCGGCCAGGGCGAGTTCCGTCAGATACGTGACGGTCGGCGGGTCCTCCAGCGCCTCGGGGCGCACCAGATTGCGGATGACGACACCGCGTCGCAGACAGCGCATGTCCAAGGGCCGTGCGTGCTCGATGTTCTCGACGCTCAGCGCGTCGTAGGGCTCGGCGGAGAGCACCTCGGTGCGGGCGAAGAAGGAGAGCTCGTCGAGGCGGGTGCGTATCTCCTTCACGTCGGTGATCCGCTCGACGGTGGGGACGGTCGCCGGAGCCGCCGCGGCGGGCATGTCACGCGTCAGGACGTCGATGAGCGGGCCGAGATGAGTGAGGACGCGTATCTCCCCGTAGAGATCCTCCAGACGCTGCTCCGCGAGCCGGGCGACGACGAGCTGCGGCTCGGCGGCCCGAGCCGCCCCTCCGTCCTCGCGGATGATCCGCAGGGTGCGCAGACGGTCCACGGCGGCCCGCACGGTGTCCGCGCTGTGTCTCAACAGGATGTGCACGTCGTCCAGTTGGGCACCCGGATTGCGCAGCAGATGCCGGTAGACGTGTTCCTCGGCGGCGGACAGCCCGAGGACCCCCATTTCGCGCGCTTCCACGAACACCACTCCTGGTCATGTCATGGGAGAACGACCACCCACGCCTCTGCCGCAGTGTAAGGACATCTTGACGTTCCGGAGAGCAAGTCGCCGGGTTTCGTTGACCGTTGATCCATCCAGGCGCGCGCGACGGCGGGGAGCCGCGGCCGTGGCGCCGTGCGGGCCCGGGGTGAAAATACGTGGCCCTGCCGCCGCGGCCCTCCCTACACTCACCGAGCAGACGCCGCCCGTCACCGGGTGGCGCATCCATGACCAGTGAGGGGAGACCGGCCGTGCGCGACCACGCCACCGCTGCCGCTCCCCGTTCCCGGTCCCGCCGGTCCGTGGTGATCCTGGTGTCTCCCGCCCTCCGGTGCCCGCCGCGCGGCCGGTACCGGATGCCCGCGACGCACGTCTGAGCCTCGTACGCCCCCCAGACGAGGGGCGCACGACGCCGTGCGCCGGGAAATCGCGCTGCCCTTCCCCGGAACGTCCGAAAGGCCACGGGCCATGCGCACCAACCCCCTCGCCACCGTCCGCAACCTGGGCATCCTCGCCCATGTCGACGCCGGCAAGACCACCGTCACCGAGCGGATCCTGTTCGCCACCGGCACCACGCACAAGCGCGGTGAGGTGCACGACGGCACCACCGTCACCGACTTCGACCCGCAGGAACGCGACCGGGGCATCACCATCTTCGCCGCCGCCGTCAGCTGCGCCTGGGACGGTCACCGGATCAACCTCATCGACACCCCGGGCCACGTCGACTTCGCCGACGAGGTGGAGCGCGCGCTGCGCGTCCTCGACGGCGCGGTCGCCGTGTTCGACGCGGTCGCCGGCGTGGAGCCGCAGAGCGAGTCGGTGTGGCGGCAGGCGGACCGGCACGGTGTGCCGCGCATCGCGTTCGTCAACAAGATGGACCGGGCCGGCGCCGACCTGGACACCGCCGTCGCCTCCGTCCGGGAGCGGCTGCACCCCGCACCCCTGGCGGTGCAGTTGCCGATCGGCGCGGAGGACACCTTCACCGGCGTCGTCGACCTGCTGCACATGCGCGCCCTGACCTGGACCGACGAGGGCCGGGCCCGCGATGCGGCACCGGTGCCGGACGAACTGCGCGAGGAGGCGCGCAGACGGCGCCGGCTGCTGGAGGAGGCCGTCGCCGAGCTGCATCCGGGCGCGCTGGAGGAGTTCTGCGACACCGGCGCGCTCGGCACCGGCACGCTCACCGGAGCCCTGCGGGACCTGACCCGCACCGGTGACGCCGTCGTCGTCCTGTGCGGCTCCGCCTACCGCAACCGCGGCATCGAACCCCTGCTGGACGCCGTACTCGCCTACCTGCCGTCGCCCCTCGACGTGCCGCCGGTACGCGGTAGGCACGAGGGCGACGGCACCGGACAGCGACGGGCCGCCGACCCGGCGGCACCGCTGGCCGCCCTCGCGTTCAAGGTGAACGCCACCGCCACCGGGCGGCTGACCTACCTGCGGGTGTACTCGGGAACGATCGAGAAGGGAGACACGGTGTGGGACGCCACCGCGCGGCGCTCCGAACGCATCGGGCGCATCCTGCGCGTACAGGCCGACCGGCACGCCCCACTGGACCGGGCGGTCGCCGGGGACATCGTCGCCGTGGTCGGGCTCAAGTCCGCCCGCGCCGGCTCCACGCTGTGCGCACCGGACGCCCCGCTCGTCCTGGAGCCTCCGGGGGTCGCCGAGCCGGTCGTCTCCGTGGCCGTCGAGGCACTGAAGGGCACCGACACCGGTCGTCTGGCGTCGGCGCTCGCGCGGCTCGCCGAGGAGGACCCCTCGCTGGTCGTGCGCACCGACCCGGAGACCGGTCAGACGGTGCTCTCCGGCATGGGCGAACTGCACCTGGAGGTCGCGGTGGAGAAGATCCGGCGTGAGCAGGGACTGGGCGTCAACGTCGGCCGTCCCCGGGTGAGTTACCGGGAGACCGTCGGCCGGGGTGTGTCCGGGTTCGTGTACCGGCACGTCAAACAGGACGGCGGGGCTGGGCAGTTCGCCCATGTGGTCCTCGACGTCGAACCGCTGGACTCCCCGGAGTCCGGCTTCGAGTTCCGCTCCACCGTCGTCGGCGGGCGCGTGCCGCAGGAGTACGTCCGTGCCGTCGAGGCCGGCTGCCGGGACGCCCTGGCCGAGGGGCCGTCGGGCGGGCACCCGGTGACCGGGCTCCGTGTCACGCTCACCGACGGGTCGACCCATGTGAAGGACTCGTCGGACACCGCGTTCCGCACCGCCGGCCGGTTCGGACTGCGGGACGCCCTGCGGGCCTGTGTGATGGTGCTCCTCGAGCCGGTCGTCGAGGTCACGGTCACCGTGCCCGAGGACGCGGTGGGCGGGGTGCTCGGCGATCTGGCCGCGCGTCGCGGCCGGGTGACCGGTTCGGTCACCCGGGCCGGCGCGACGGTCGTCACCGCCACCGTGCCGCTGGCCGAACTGTTCGGCTACGCGACCCGGTTGCGCAGCCGCACCCAGGGTCGCGGCACCTTCACCACCCGGCCCACCGGTTACGCCCCCGCGCCGGCCCCCGCGCCCGCGCGGTAAGCGGTAAGGCGTGAACGGCGGCCCCTCCCGCAACTCAGCCGGGAGGGGCCGCCACCGCCGCCGTACGAACACACCCGGACCGTCGGCGTCGGTCATGGGCGTGCCCCCGGCGCCGGGGTCAGGGGTACGACACCACCGTGGACGGCACGGTGTCGCTGCCCGAGGTCGGAGCGCCGGTGTCGTTGATGACGCACTCGTACTGGCCGTTGCCGCTCAGTGACACCACCAGCAGATCGTGGAAGCGCACGCCGGGACGGTCCGGGGCGGCGAAGCCGTGGTGCTGGACGATGCCCGGGTTCACGTTGTAGTAGCAGTAGCTGCCCATGCCCCAGCCCTCGTGGGTGGTGACGTGATCGCCGACCTTGTAGGCCGCGTAGCCCTTGAGCGGGCCGTTCTGGACGGCGGCCTGGTCGGGTGCGTCGTACGCCTTCTCGTTCTGGAAGAAGATCGTGCGGCCGCGTTCGCCGTTCCACTGGACGTCGTACTTGTTGAAGTGCTCGACGAACAGACCGGTGGCGAGGACGTCGTGACCGTTGACGACGACGCCGTAGTCACAGCGGTTGGTCTCCCAGCCGACGCCGTCGCCGTGGTCGGCGCGCCAGACCCAGGTGTGGTCGACGATGGTGTGCCGGGCGTTGATCACCATGCCGGTGGTCGCCCTGCCGGGGCCGGCCCCGCCGATCCGGATGAAGACGTCCTGCACGGTGATGGGGTTCGCGGAGTGGTTCCGGGCGGCGCCCTTCGGGCCGACCTCCAGCAGGACGGGCGAGTCGACCGGCCCGGCGTCGATCAGGAAGCCCGCGAGGCGTACGCCGTCGACGTCGGCGACCTTCAGGGCGGTGACGCCGCGGTCGGGGATCAGGGTGGCGTAGCCGAGGCCCAGGACGACCGTGTTGGGGCGGTTCACCCGGACCGGCCGGTCGACGTGGTAGACGCCCGGTGTGAGCAGCAGGTCGAGGCCCTGGTCGAGCGCCTGGTTGAGGGTGGCCGCCGAGTCGCCGGGCCTGGCGACGTAGAAGCGGTCCAGCGGCAGGGAGGTGCCGCGCGGGGTGCCGTTGCCCCAGGTGACACCGCGTGCGTCGGTCCGCAGCGCGGGCAGGAAGACGCGGTACCGGTCGCCGTCGAGGTACAGGAAGGGCTTCTCGCGGGAGCGGGGTGTCCTGTCGAGCGTGGTGTACGGCGGGTCCGGGAAGCTCTGCGCGGGGGCGCCCTCGACGCCCGAGAACACCATGTTCCAGACGGCGTTGGTCCAGCCGCCGACCGAGCTGTCCCGGGTGTACCACTGCTGCTGCGAGTAAGGGCCGACCGTACCGTCGATGCGGCTGTCCGCGATGTAGCCGCCGCTCGCCCAGCCGTAGCCGGACGGCGCGAGGTCGAGCCCGCCGCGTACGTGCATCCGGCGGAACGGCGCGGCCTGCGCGACCGCCCACCGGTTGGTGCCGCTGACCGGGACGAGGGCCAGGTTCTCCGCCGAACGCCAGAAGTTCTGTGTGGCGTTGCCGTCGAACCAGCCGGCGTCGACCGTCACGTCACCGTTGATGGTGGTGTCGTCGGGGGAGAGGCCGAGCCCGGAGATCGAGGTGTAGAAGCCGATCTGCGCGTTGAGCCCGTTGTACGTGCCCGGCTTGAACAGGAGCTGGTAGCGGCCGGTGCCGAACTGCGCCGACTCCTGCCGGGCGAACACCTCGTCGAGCCTGGCCTGGATGCCCGGCGTGGACGGGTCGAAGACGATCACGTTGGGGCCGAGGTCGCCACCGCCCTTCAGCCGGCGCGGTTTCCGGCGTCTCGCCGCGGGCGCGGCGGAGGCCGCCGAGGGCAGTCCGGCCAGGACCGGGGCGGCGGCCGCGGCGCCGAGCACGGTGCGGCGGCCGATGGCCGGTGGCCGGGAGGACGACGGGGAGTCGGACGTCATGGGGCGGCTCTCCTGGTTCAGGAAGTGAACGGCATGGGGTGCTGGGAGCGCTCTCTCGCCGCTGAATGGTTCATCCTCGGAACAGATGAGTCAAGGGGTACGGCGGGAGTGGGGTGAGTCCGTCGAAACCCTTGACGTCCTGTCTCCGGAGGGTTTAACTCACGTCCTAAATTAAGCTGTGAGGCGCTTCCTTCGTGTGGAGGCCGCCGCCTTCGTGCAAGGGCATCGCCCCCTGCACCCCGGAAAGGGACACCAGGAGCCATGCGCAGTATCCGAGCCGCGGCCACAGGCGCCGTCATCCTGTCTCTCGCACTCGCCGCCTCGGCCTGCGGAGGCGGGTCGAGCACGGGCGGCGGGTCCAACGACTCGCCGAAGGAACTGACTTACTGGGCCTCCAACCAGGGCGCCAGCATCGAGATCGACAAGAAGGTCCTCCAGCCCGAGCTCGACAGGTTCGAGAAGGAGACCGGCATCAAGGTGAAGCTGGAGGTGGTGCCCTGGTCCGACCTGCTCAACCGGATCCTCACCGCCACCACCTCCGGCCAGGGCCCGGACGTGCTGAACATCGGCAACAGCTGGTCCGCCTCCCTCCAGGCCACCGGCGCCCTGCTGCCCTGGGACGCGAAGAACTTCGACAGGATCGGCGGCAGGGACCGCTTCGTCGACTCCGCGCTCGGCTCCACCGGCGTCGAGGGCCAGGACCCGGCGGCGGTCCCGCTGTACTCGATGGCGTACGCGCTCTACTACAACAAGCAGATGTTCGCCGACGCCGGCATCGACGGCCCGCCGGCCACCTGGGACGAGCTGGTCGCCGCGGGCAGGAAGCTGTCCGAGGACGGCAAGTGGGGCATGGGCATGGAGGGTTCGAACCCCTCCGAGAACGTCCACCACGCCTTCGTCTTCGCCAAGCAGCACGGCGCCGACTTCTTCACCGCCGACGGCAAGGCCGACTTCACCAACGACGGCGCGGTCACCGCGGTCAAGCAGTACGTCGACCTCATGGCCAAGGACAAGGTCATCGCCCCGGGCAACGCCGAGTACGCCCAGAACCAGTCGGTCAGCGACTTCGCCAAGGGCAGGACGGGCATGCTGCTGTGGCAGTCCGCCTCCGCCAACCTCAAGTCCCAGGGCATGAGCGAGGACGCCTACGGCATCGCCCCCGTGCCGGTGCAGTCCGGCACCCCCGGCCCCGGCAAGCAGGTCAACTCGATGGTCGCCGGCATCAACCTCGCCGTCTTCAAGAACACCGACAACCTCGACGGCGCCACCGAGTTCGTGAAGTTCATGACCAGTGACGCCGAGCAGAAGGTCCTCAACACGGCGTACAGCTCCATCCCGCCGGTCAAGGCCGCCCAGGAGGACGCCGCCTTCAACTCCCCGGCCAACGCCGTACTGAAGGACACCCTCGCCAAGAGCGCCGTCGCCCTGCCGCAGGTGCCGGACGAGTCGCAGTTCGAGACCACCGTCGGTACGGCCATCAAGGAACTGTTCGCCGACGCCGCGGGCGGACGCGAGGTGACCACCGGCTCGGTGAAGGCCGCGCTCACCAAGGCGCAGCAGCAGATGCCCAAGAAGTGAGTCCCGACACCGCCATGACTGCCACTGCCCCCGCAGCGGAGGCCACCGTGCGGAAGAGCTCCCCCGGTGCGGCGCGCGGCCCCCGCCGCCGCCCCGGGCGGATCCGCCGCATCGGACTGCCCTACCTGCTCCTCCTGCCCGCCCTGCTCCTCGAACTCCTCGTCCACCTGGTGCCGATGGCCATCGGCATCGTGATGAGCTTCAAGGAACTCACCCAGTTCTACATCCGCGACTGGGGCACCGCCCCCTGGGCCGGCTTCGACAACTACTCGGTGTCGGTGGACTTCGACGCCCCCGTCGGCAAGGCCCTGCTCCACTCCTTCCTCGTCACCATCGCCTTCACCCTGCTGTCCGTCGGCCTGTGCTGGCTGATCGGCACGGCGGCGGCCATTTTCATGCAGGACACCTTCCGCGGCCGCGGCCTGCTGCGCGCCCTGTTCCTGGTCCCGTACGCCCTGCCGGTCTACGCGGCCGTCATCACCTGGGTGTTCATGTTCCAGCACGACAACGGCCTGGTGAACCACGTCCTGCACGACCAGCTCGGCATCACCGACAAGCCGTCGTTCTGGCTGATCGGCGACAACAGCTTCATCGCCCTGCTGGTCGTCTCGGTGTGGAAGGGCTGGCCGTTCGCCTTCCTCATCGTGATGGCCGGCCTGCAGAACATCCCGCGCGAGCTGTACGAGGCCGCCGCCCTCGACGGCGCCGGAATGCTCCAGCAGGTCCGCCGCATCACCCTGCCCTCGCTCCGCCCGGTCAACCAGGTCCTGGTCCTGGTGCTGTTCCTGTGGACGTTCAACGACTTCAACACCCCGTACGTCCTCTTCGGCAAGACCGCTCCCGAGGCGGCGGACCTCATCTCGGTCCACATCTACCAGGCGTCCTTCGTCACCTGGAACTTCGGCACCGGCTCCGCGATGTCGGTCCTGCTCCTGTTCTTCCTGCTCGTCGTCACGGGCGTCTACCTCGCACTCACCTCGCGCGGACGGAGGACCGCCCCATGAGCCCGCCCCGGTCACCGATGGCCCCGCCGCGCTCGTTCCTGTGGTCCCGGAGGGTCTTCCTGACCCTGCTCACCGGCTTCGTGCTGGTCCCGGTCTACGTGATGGTCTCCAGCTCGCTGAAGCCGCTCGCCGATGTCACCGGCGAGTTCCGCTGGCTGCCCACCGAGTTGACGATCCGCCCGTACATCGACATCTGGTCCACGGTCCCGCTCGGCCGCTACTTCGTGAACTCGCTGATCGTGGCGGGCGCGGCGACCGTCTGCTCGGTGGTGATCGCGGTGTTCTCCGCGTACGCCGTCAGCCGTTACGAATTCCGCGGCAAACGCGTCTTCACGGTGACCGTGCTGTCGACGCAGATGTTCCCGGGCATCCTGTTCCTCCTCCCGTTGTTCCTCATCTACGTCAACATCGGCAACGCCACCGGCATCGCCCTGTTCGGCTCGCGCGGCGGTCTGATCCTGACGTATCTGACCTTCTCGCTCCCGTTCTCCATCTGGATGCTGATCGGCTACTTCGACTCGGTCCCGCGCGACCTGGACGAGGCGGCGACGGTGGACGGCTGCGGCCCGCTCGGCGCGCTGTTCCGCGTCGTCGTCCCGGCGGCCGTCCCCGGCATCGTCGCGGTCGCCGTCTACGCCTTCATGACCGCCTGGGGCGAAGTCCTCTTCGCGTCCGTGATGACGAACGACACCACCCGCACCCTGGCGGTCGGCCTCCAGGGCTACTCCACCCTCAACGACGTGTACTGGAACCAGATCATGGCCGCCTCGCTCGTGGTGAGCGTGCCCGTGGTCGCCGGCTTCCTGCTGCTGCAGCGCTACCTCGTCGCCGGCCTGACGGCGGGAGCCGTCAAGTGACCGACTCGCCTTGTACCGAAGGGACTTCCGTGACCATCGACTACGCCGCCCTCCCCGACGACTTCCTGTGGGGCACGGCCACCTCGGCGTACCAGATCGAGGGGGCCGTGGCGGAGGACGGCCGTTCCCCGTCGATCTGGGACACCTTCTCGCACACCCCGGGCAAGGTCGCGGGCGGCGACCACGGCGACGTGGCCTGCGACCACTACCACCGCTGGCGCGAGGACATCGGCCTGATGCGCCGCCTCGGCACCAACGCCTACCGCCTGTCCATCGCCTGGCCGCGCGTCGTGCCGGGCGGTGACGGCCCGGTGAACGAGAAGGGCCTGGCCTTCTACGACCGGCTGGTCGACGGCCTGCTCGAGGCCGGCATCACCCCGTCGGTCACCCTCTACCACTGGGACCTGCCGCAGACCCTCCAGGACCGCGGCGGCTGGCCCGAGCGCGACACCGCCGAGCACTTCGCCGCGTACGCCTCCGCGGTCGCCGAACGCCTCGGCGACCGCGTGAGCCACTGGGCGACCCTCAACGAGCCCCTGTGCTCGGCCTGGATCGGCCACCTCGAGGGCAAGATGGCCCCGGGCTGGACGGACCTCACGGCGGCGGTCCGCGCCTCCTACCACCTCCTGCTCGGCCACGGCCTGGCCGCCCGCGCCGTCCGCGCCGCGGCCCCGGGCGCCCAGGTCGGCATCGTCAACAACCTCTCCACGATCCACGCCGCGAGCGACAGCCCCGAGGACCGGGCGGCGGCGGTCCGCATGGACGGCCACACCAACCGCTGGTGGCTGGACCCCGTGCACGGCCGCGGCTTCCCGGAGGACATGCGCGAGGTCTACGGCGTCGAACTCCCGGAGAAGCAGGGCGACCTGGAGACCATCGCGGCCCCGCTCGACTGGCTCGGCCTGAACTACTACTTCCCGCAGGTGGTGGCCGCCGACCCGGACGGCCCCGCCCCCCACGCCGCGTTCGTGCGCCGGGACGGCGTACCGCGCACCGGCATGGACTGGGAGATCGACGCGAGCGGCATCGAGGACCTGCTGCTGCGCCTGACGAACGAGTACGGCGCCCGCAAGCTCTACGTCACCGAGAACGGCTCCGCCTTCCCGGACGTCGTCCGCCCCGACGGCACCGTCGACGACCCGGAGCGCCAGGACTACCTGACCCGGCACCTGGCCGCCTGCGCGTCCGCCGCCCGCAAGGGCGCCCCGCTGGCCGGTTACTTCGCCTGGTCGCTGCTGGACAACTTCGAGTGGGCGTACGGCTACGACAAGCGCTTCGGCCTCGTCCACGTCGACTACGACACCCAGGTCCGCACCATCAAGGGCACCGGTCACCAGTACGCGGACATCATCCGCGGACACGCGAACCGTGCACGGCGAGCGGCCTGACCGTCGTCGCCCCGGGCGGGTGCGGATGGTGGCCCGCACCCGCCCGGGCCAGGGAGCCGTGACGGAAGCCGGCGAGCGGTCGTCGTGCGGCCGGTGCGGGCCGGCCCACGGGGACGCCGCCGGGGACCGTTCCGGGGCTCCTCCACGATCCCGGCGGTGAGACCGGCACCCGTCCGGTTCGGCGTCGCGGGCCCGGCGACGCCGTACGCGTGCGGTCTCAGCGCCGTTCGTATCCCCGCAGGAACGCGCGCACCCCGGACGCGATCAGTTCGTCCCGTTCCTCGTCCGGAAGGGGCAGACCGCCCTGGTAGGTGCGGTCACTGATCTCGCCGGCGGTCAGCTGCAGGAAGTGGCGCGCGGCGCGCTCCGGGTCCGGGGCGTCGAGCAGCCCGTCCTCGGCCAGTTCGCGGAAGCGGTCCGCCACTCCCTTGAGGGCGCGGTCGGGACCGGCGGCACGCCAGGCGTCCAGGAACTCCCGCGGGATGTGGCCGACCTCGGCCCGTAGCTGCCGTACGACGGCGAAGTGGTCGTGGTGCCGGTACATCGGCGACATCCAGGCGTGCGCGAAGCCGATGAGGTCGGCCTCCAGGTCCGTGACCTTGTGGAGCCGCCGGTCGACGGCGTCGAGATGGGACCGTACGACCTCCTCCGAACCCTCCACCACGACGACGCGGAAGAGCTGCGCCTTCCCCTCCGGGAAGTGGTTGTAGATCGTGCGGGTGGAGACCCCGGCCTCCTTGGCGATGGAGTCCATGCCGGCGCGGGTGTAGCCGTCGCGCCCGAAGACGAGGCGCGCTCCCCGCACGATCGCCTGCCGCTTCTCCGCCAGCCCTTGTCTCACGCGTCCTGCCCCTTCCTGTCGCCGGTCACGGTATCCGGACCGAAGGAATTACAACGAACGTTGCACTTATTGCCATGAGCGTTGTACTTTCCCGGTGTGACCAACTCATCGGACTCCTCTACGCGTTCGCACGTCTCCACCACGACCGATGCCCCCCTGCGGGTCGTCGTCCTGATCGGCTCGACCCGCGAGGGCCGCTTCGCCCCGGTCGTCGCCGACTGGTTCCTGCGGTTCGCCGCCCAGTACGACGACCTCGAACTGGACCCCGTCGACCTGGCCGAGCACCCCCTGCCCGACGTCGTCTCCCCCGCGGCCCACCCGGAGGCCGCCGAGGTCACGGGGCGCCTGGCGGCGGCCGACGCCTTCGTCGTGATCACCCCCGAGTACAACCACAGCTTCCCCGCGCCCCTGAAGAACGCCATCGACCTGCACTACACCCAGTGGCAGGCCAAGCCGGTCGGCTTCGTGTCCTACGGGGGCCTGGCCGGCGGCCTGCGCGCGGTCGAGCAACTGCGGCTGGTCTTCGCCGAACTGCACGCCGTCACGGTCCGGGACACGGTGAGCTTCCACAACGCGTGGGAGAACTTCGCCGAGGACGGCTCGCCGCTGCGGCCCGGGGTACCCGAAGGGGCGGGCAAGGCGATGCTGGACCAGTTGAGCTGGTGGGGGCGGACGCTGAGGGCCGGGCGCGACCGTGCCCCGTACGGGGAGCGATGAGCACCGCCCTCCCGGCGCGGACCGGGGGAAGCGGCGGAAGCGGGCGACCGTCCCTGCCCGCCGTCCCCCGGCACGTCCTGGCCCTCGCGGGCGTCATGGTGCTCGGTTCGTTCATGACGGTGCTCGACATGACCATCGTCAACGTCGCCCTGGACCACCTGGCGCACGCCTTCGACGCGCCCCTGTCCGTCGTCCAGTGGACGGTGACCGGCTACTCGCTGGCGCTGGCGACCGTCATCCCGGTCACCGCGTGGGCGGTGGGCCGGTACGGCGCCAAGCGGGTCTTCCTCGCCGCCGTCGCGCTCTTCACCCTCGGCTCGGGGTTCACCGGGCTGGCCTGGAACGCGGGTTCACTGGTCGCGTTCCGCGTGGTGCAGGGACTCGGAGGCGGCATGATCGTGCCCGTCGCGATGACGGTCGTCCTGCGCGCCGCCCCGCCGGAACGCAAGGGCACGATGATGGGCGTCCTCGGCATCCCGGTCCTCGTCGGCCCGATGGCGGGTCCGGTCCTCGGCGGCGTCCTCACCGACGCGCTGTCCTGGCGCTGGATCTTCTTCGTCAACGTTCCGGTCGGCGTCCTCGCCCTGCTGCTCGGCGTCCGGGTCATGCGCGACGACGACGAGCGGACCGGCCGGCCGCTGGACCTGGCCGGACTGCTGACCCTCTCCCCGGGCCTGGCCGCCCTGCTGTACGGGCTGACGCTGGGCGGCGAACGCGGCGGCTTCGGCACTCCGGGGGCGGCCGTCCCGGTCGTCGCCGGTACGGCGCTGGTGGCCGCCTTCGCGGTGCGGGCACTGCGGGTGGACCACCCCCTGCTCGACCTGCGACTGCTGCGGAGGGTGCCGGTCGGCCGTGCGGTGGCGACCATGGTGCCGTTCTCGGCCGCGTACTTCGGCTCGATGATGCTCGTACCGCTGTACTGGCAGCAGGAGCGCGGCCTGTCCGCCACACAGGCCGGACTGCTGATGGTTCCTCAGTTCCTCTGCAGTGGAACGGTGATGCAGATCTCCAGCCGGATCTCGGACCGTGTGGCACCGCGCGCGATTGTCGTCCCCGGCGTTCTGGTCGCCGTCGCGGGCTTCCTCGCCTTCGCCGTCCAGGCCGGTTCCGACGCCCCTCACTGGCGCCTGGTCGCCTCCCTCGCCGTCATGGGCACCGGGGTCGGCATGACGAACATGCCCGTCATGGCCTCCGCCACGCGTGGCCTCGCGGGCACCGAAGTGGCGGCCGGCAGCACGGCGCTGAACATCGTCTCCCAGACGGCGGCGTCCACCGGCACGGCGCTGGCGGCTTCGCTGCTGACGGCGACGGACGGATTCCGTACGACGCTGCTGTGCGGGGCGGGCCTGATGGCGCTGGCGCTGCCGATGGCGGCGCGCCTGCCGAAGCACCGGCCGTGAACGCGGGCGCCGGTCTCCGGGCGCGCGGAGTGCCGGGGGGCCGCCTTCCGGGGCGAGGGCTCGAACCAGTGAGGTGACCGGGAGGGTTCGCCGGGCCGATGGAGCGGCGCGGGAAGTCCGAACCGTTCAGTAGTGTGTTCGCCCAGGGAAGGGGTGAACGACTGTTGCTGACGGGCAACGGCGACCACAGCCGTGACGCGTCCCACGACCAAGGACATCGGCACACCCTTCGTCCTCCGGGCCCGGGGGACGGTTCACGAGACGGACGGGGGAACACCGATGACGACCGCTCACGCTTCGTCCGGGGCGGGGAGCAGTCCGCCGCCGGAGAGCGACACGGTCATCGACGTACGGGACCTGCGGATGCGCTACCGCGACCAAGAGGTGCTGAAGGGCGTGGACTTCACGGCCCGGAGGGGCGAAGTCCTCGTGCTGCTCGGCCCGAACGGCGCGGGCAAGACGACCACGATCGAGGTCCTGGAGGGCTTCCGGATGCGATCGGCCGGTGACGTGACCGTCCTCGGCGCCGATCCGGCCCGCGGGGACGAGCGGTGGCGCGCACGCCTGGGCATCGTGCTGCAGTCCTGGCGCGACCACGGCAAGTGGCGGGTGCGGGAGCTGCTGGCCCACCTCGGCGCGTACTACGCGCCGTACTCCACAGCCCTCGTCCGGCGGCCGTGGGACACCGACGAGCTCATCGCGGCGGTGGGACTGACCGCGCAGGCCGACAAGCGGGTCGGGACCCTGTCGGGTGGCCAGCGCAGGCGTCTCGACGTGGCCGTCGGCATCGTGGGCAAGCCCGAGACGCTGTTCCTGGACGAGCCGACCGCCGGTCTGGACCCGGAGGCCAGGAACGAGTTCCACGGCCTGGTGCGCGGGCTCGCGGACGAGAGGACCACCGTCCTGCTCACCACGCACGACCTCGCCGAGGCGGAGAAGCTCGCCGACCGGATCCTCATCCTGGCCGGCGGCCGGATCGTCGCCGACGGATCGGCCGAGGAGCTGTCCCGGCAGGTGTCGGGGGAGGCCACCGTGCGCTGGACCCGGGACGGGCGGCCCTTCGAGCGGGCGACGGCCGAACCCACCCGGTTCGTCCGCGGGCTGTTCGAGGAGCACGGTGAGGCGATCGGCGGTCTCGAGGTGCGCCGGGCGAGCCTGGAGGACACCTACCTGACGATGGTGCGGGAGCTGGAGACGGGAAGCGGCCCCGGCGAGCGGGCGGCACGCGCTTTCGGGGAGGGACCGTGACGAGTCCGGTGTGGTACGCGGCGAGGCTGGGGGTGCGGCGCGGCCGGACGGAACTCCGGCAGACCTTCACCTCGGGCCAGGACGTGTTCGGGTACGTGCTCTGGACGGTCCTGCTCATGGTGCCGCTGTTCCTGGTCAGGGACGAGCGGTTGAAGGGCGCGGGCATCTCGGCCGGCGCGTTCATGCTGCCGAGCATGGTGGGCATGACGCTCGCGTTCACCGGGATGATGACCACGGCGCAACTGCTCGCGACCGAGCGCGAGGACGGCACGCTGCTGCGGGCCAAGGCCGTGCCCCACGGCATGGTCGGCCACCTGGTCGGCAAGATCGTCATGGTGTCGGGCACGGCCCTCGTCTCCATGGCGCTCCCCTTCGTCGTCGGCGTGTTCCTGGTGGACGGGGTCGCCCGGCAGGGCGGCGGAGCGCTGCTGACGCTGGTGTGGGTGGTGCCGCTGGGCCTCCTGGCGACCCTGCCCATGGGCGCCGTCATCGGCTCGCTCGTCGACAGCCCGCGCACCGTCGGCCTGCTGATGCTTCCGGTGATGGGACTGATCGTGATCTCCGGGATCTACTTCCCGCTGTCGAAGCTGCCCGAGTGGCTGCAGATCGTGGGACAGGTCTTCCCCGTGTACTGGCTCGGCCTCGGCCTGCGGGCCGCACTGCTGCCGGCCGGGGCGGTCGCCGCCGAGGTCGGCGCGTCCTGGCGGCACCTGGAGACGGCGGGCGTACTGGGCGCCTGGGCGGCCGCCGGGCTGCTCCTCGCACCGTCCGTCCTGCGGAGAATGGCCCGCCGGGAGTCCGGGGCCGCGATGGCGGAACGGCACCGGAAGGCGATGCAGCGGGTCGGTTGACGCCGCGCCGGGGACGTCCGCCCGCCTCCCGGCCGGACCGCCGGACCGCGCATGTGGGCGCCGACGGCGTGGTGCGTCCGGAGCCGCCGCCACGGAGGCCCGCGTCACCCGGCCCCGGAACCGGAGGCGGTACGGCATGTTCCGCCGCGTGGGGCGGAACAACGCAGACATGTCAAAGGGAACACGTTCGACGCTTGTCGTCGTCCTTCTGGTCTGGAGCCTGTTCGCCTTCCCCTGGTTCGACAAGGGCTGCGACATCGCGGAGGCGTACACGGCGGTCATCAAGTACGGGGTGCCGGAGGGCCTGGAGCCCTTGCCCGCCTGTTACGGCTGAGGGCTTGCCGAGTGGATCACCGGCCGTCGCCCGTTCCGGTGCGGGCGCGGCCGGGTCCCGCTGAGCCCGGAACCCGGCCGCGGCTGTCATCCGGCCACGAGCAGGTGCTCCAGGGCCCTGGCCGTCTCCGGGTGCCGGATCGTCGGCGCGGTACCCGACGAGGAAGGGGCGGCAGTCCCCTCCCACCCCCAGCTGTGCCCGCGTCAGCACGGCACCCATGCCCCGAAGAGCTGACGCGTGCCGGTCCAGGCCGGGGCACCGTCCGCTCGGGCGGACCGGAAAGGTATTTGGCCATAGGTATGAAGGCGTACTAAGGTGGGGGGATGCCCGGTTCCCACGCGTCCGACCAGGACCTCAGCCACGTAGCCCGTGCGCTGACGGCGATCCTGCCGACGCTGAACCGGGCGGTGGACCGGCGCCTCGCCCAGGACGTCGCGGTCCCCAGGCCCCCCGAGGGGCAGCTGGCGCTGCTGCGGCTCGTCGCGGAGCGGGACGGCATCGCCGTACGCGAAGCCGCCGACGTGATGCTGATGAAGCCGAACAACGTCAGTGCCCTGGTCTCCCAGATGACCCGGCAGGGACTGCTGGAACGCCGGCAGGACACCCGCGACAAGCGAGTGGCGCACCTGCACCTGACGGCGCGCGCACGGCAGGACCTGACCCGGGTGGACGACCTCAGGCACGGTTACGTCATCGAGGCGCTGCACACCCTCACCGACGGGGATCTCGACGCCATCGGATCGGCCCTCGCCGCGCTGAGCAGCCTCGCGCGGCGTCTCCACTCCGCCCACTGACGGCAACACCGCGGAACCCGCCCGGCCGATCCGGCCCGGCGGGCGCCGCCCCCTGTTCTCTTAGCACCCGGGAATCACCTTCATGTCCTCCACTGCCGTGGATCACTCACCCCTGTCCGCCGACGCCCCCGAGGGAGTCCGGCGCGGCCGCCGGAGCAATCCGTGGCTGACCCTGATCGCTGTCGCCTTCGGCCTGTTCATGGTCGGGCTCGACGGCAGCGTCGTGTCCATCGCCAACCCCGAGATCGGACGCGACCTCGACGCGTCCACCGCCGATCTGCAGTGGGTCACCAACTCCTACCTCCTCGCCCTGGCCGCCGCGTTGATCCTCGGCGGCAAGCTGGGCGACCGGTTCGGCCGGCGGACGTACTACCTGATAGGTGTCGCCGGTTTCACGGCGGCCTCCGTGGCGATCGGCCTGGCCGGCTCGATCGAGGGTGTCATCGCCTTCCGCGCCCTGCAGGGCTTCTTCGGAGCCCTGCTCATGCCCAACACCCTGGGAATGCTGCGGGCGGTCTTCCCGCCGAAGAAGTTCGGCATGGCCGTGGGCATCTGGGCGATGGTGTCGTCCGTGTCGACCGCGCTCGGCCCCATCGTCGGCGGCCTGCTCGTCGAACACGTCAACTGGGAGTCGGTCTTCTACATCAACGCCCCCATCGGCGTCGTCGCGCTCGTGTTCAGCGCGCTCGTCCTGCCGCAGAGCAAGAACCCCACCGGTCACCACCGCTTCGACATCCCCGGCGTCGTCCTGCTGGCGCTCGGACTGCTCGCGGTCGTCTTCGGCGTGGTCAAGGGCGAGACCTGGGGCTGGACCTCCGCCGGCACCCTGGGCACCGTCGCCGCGGGCATCGTGATCCTGCTGGCCTTCGGCTGGTACGAGACGCGCGTCGAGCACCCGCTGCTCCCCATGCGCATGTTCCGCAGCCCCGCGCTGACGATCGGCACGATCATCACCGCCGTCAACTTCTTCGTCCTGCTCGGCGTGATCTTCTTCGTCATGCTGTACCTGCAGAACGTCCGCGGCTTCACCCCCGTCGAGGCCGGTGTGCGCACCCTGCCGCTCAGTCTCGCCTCCGTCGTCGCCTCGCCGGTCGGCGCCGCGCTCACCGAACGCTTCGGCGCGCGGCTGTCGATGCCGCTGGGCATGGCCCTCCAGGCCGCCGCGTCCTTCTGGATGCTCACCTGGGACGCGCACTCCTCCTACGGCGTGCTGTGGCCGCCCTTCATCGCCCTCGGTCTGGGCGTCGGCATGGTGATGGCGGCCTCCTCCGACGCCATCGTCGGCAACGCCCCCGTCGAGGACGCCGGTGTCGCCGGCGGTCTGCAGGCCACCTCGCTGCAGATCGGCGGCGCGCTCGGCACCTCCGTCCTCGTATCGCTGATCAGCAGCCGTGTCGGTTCGACGCTCCACGGGGAACTGACCGCCGGCGGAGTGCCCGTCCCCGTGGCGCAGGGCCTGGCGGAGGCCAAGGACGCGGTGGCGATGGGCGTCTCCCCGGTCTCCGGTGACATGCCCGACCGGCTGAGGGCCGCGGTCGTCGAGGGCAGCGGCCAGGCCTTCATGAACGGGGTGCACAGCGCCGTGCTCGTCACCGGTGTGCTGTGCGTGGTGGGTGCCGTGCTCGCCGCCGTCGGGGTACGGCGCACCGCGCAGGCCCCCGCCCGTCACTGAGGGACGGGGACCGGGTGACGTGCCCGGCCGGATCGCGGGGCTCCCAGGGAGACGACGGCCCGTACGACCGGCCGGGCCGTCCCGCGGCGGGCGGTGACGCGCGGTGGCCGGTGGCACGTGGCGGGCCGGTCGGGGTGCCGCGCCGAACCGCCATCCACCGGGCGGATGAACCCCATCCGGAATACCGATCACGGGGCCCCTGGGCAGCGTCGGTGACCTGCTTCATAGTCGTGCTCAGTTCCTGAAGCCCGGCTTTCCCGGGCCGTTCCCCTCCGGGCGCGACGAGGCTCCCTTCCGCACGGCGGACGTGTGCGCTCGTCACCCGTGACCGCCACGTGGAGTGACCCGCATGACCGGATCCGCCCCTCCGCCCCCGCCCGTCACCCTCGAGGCCGCCGCCTCCGACGGCGAAGCCCCGGACAGCCTGCCCGCCACCGGAGCCGCGCACCGGCTGCGGATAACGCTCCTGATGGCCGGCAGCTGCCTGCCCATCCTGGGCGCCGTCCTCATCGCCCCGGTACTGCCGAAGATGCAGGACCACTTCGCGACGGTGCCCGGAGCCGAGAGCCTGGTACCGGTCGCACTCACCGTTCCCGCCCTCTCGCTCGCCCTGCTCGCCCCCTTCGCGGGCGTGATCGTCGACCGGCTCGGCCGCAAGCGCCTGCTGCTGGTCGCCACGGTGCTGTACGCCCTCTTCGGCACCGCCCCGCTGTGGCTGGACTCGTTGCCCGCCATCGTCGTCAGCCGCGCCCTGGTCGGCGTCGTCGAAGCCGCGATCATGATCTGCTGCACCACACTGATCGGCGACTACTACAGCGGTCGCCTGCGCGACCGCTACCTCGCCCTGCAGACCATGTGCTCCGCCGCCTCCGCGACCGTCTTCTTCGTGATCGGCGGAGCGGCGGGTTCGGCCGGCTGGCGGGCCCCGTTCTGGATCTACGCCGTCAGTCTGCTGATCGCCCCCGCCATGGCCGCCGCCCTGCCCACCCCCCGCACCGGCGGTACGGGCACCACCGCGCGCGCCGAGGAGGACAGGCGCCCCTTCCCGGTGCGGCCGCTGGCCGGGATCTGCGCCCTCACCGTGTTCGGCGCCCTGGTCTTCTACACCGTCCCGGTCGAGATGGCCTACCTGCTGGACGACCTGGGCGTGGGCTCCACCGGCGTCATCGGCCTGGCCACCGCGATCGCCAGCGCCGCCACCGTCGCCGGCTCGATCGCCTTCACCCGGCTGCCCGGCGACCCGGTACGCCGGCTGCCCGCGGTGCTCGCGCTGTGCGCGGCCGGATTCGCGGTGATGTCCCTGGCCGGCAACACCACCGTCCTGATCACCGGAGCCGTCCTCAACTGCCTGGGCACCGGAGTCCTGCTGCCCTCCCTGCTGACCACCGCGATGTCCCGGCTCGACTACGCAGACCGCGGCCGGGGGACCGGACTGTGGATGGCGGCCTTCTTCGGCGGCGAGTTCCTCTGCCCCTTGGCGCTGATCGCCGCCGAGTCCGCCGTCGGCACGCTGGCCGCCGCCGTGGGCCTGCTCGCCCTGGTGACCGCAGCCGTCGCCGTGGCCCTCCTCGCGGGCACCCGCCGCTCCCGGGCGGTCGGGACGGGGCCCGCGGCAGGGTGACCCAGGGGTGCCGAAACCCGCTCGCGGCAGCAGCGCGGCGGACACGTGCCTCCGGAACACCGAGCCGTACCGGGATCCGTGGGTCTCCCTTCCCGGGGTCACGGCCCTGGGGACAACCGGCCGCCGGTGCTCGACGCCACCCCGCCGACCACCGGCGGCAGGCGGTCCCGCCAGTACGCCCTCACCGCGCCCGTCCAGCACGCCGGCATGCCCGTACCCGGGGAGACGGCTTCGCCGCCGTCCTGTGGCAACTGCTCGACCACGACGGCGTACAGGCCCTGGAGACCCTGCTGGACAGCCGCACTCCGCGGCTCCACGAGGCGCTGCCACGCGAGCAGTTCGCCCTCGGAGCGGGCTGACGGAACGACTCGGGGTGCCTCGTACCTTGGTTCTGAGACACCCCGACTGGTCCGTCGTCAGACGGTCCCGAGTGTCCGAGCAGGGATCGCCCGGAGATCCGGACAGGGGCGGCCTCCCCGTGCGCCGCCCCTGCGGACGCCTCCGGGGGCGGAGGACCGTGGGCATGACCGGCAGCCGCATGAGGCTGAGTGGCGTCGCCCGGATGGGCCCGCAGGGTACCCCGCACACGGTGTCGGCTCGGGCACATGGGAGGTGCACCGCCTTTCCCGGCGTCCGGGCCGCATCGGTTCCCGGTACCGCTCGGGGCCTTCGTGCGCCGCTGGGGAGACGCCCGGTACGACGAGGGGAACCGCTACGAGCCGGTGGCCGTTCCGGTGCGGGCGCGGCCGGGTCCCGGTGAGCCCGGAGCCCGGCCGCGGCTGTCATCCGGCTGCGAGCAGGTGCTCCAGGGCCCTGGCCGTTTCCGGATGGCCGGCCGTGAGCGCGGCGCCTCCCGACGAGGGCGGACCGGCCGCCGCCCACCCACTGTCGCAGCCCAGCAGTTCCGCCACCGCGTCGCACGCCGCCGGATGCGCGGTCAGCAACGCCGTGCCCGACGGAGTCGGGGCGTCGGGCCGCGTCCACCCGTCGTCGCAGCCCAGCAACTCCGCGACCGCGTCGCACGTCGCCGGGTGTGCCGTGAGCAGTGCCGCGCCACGACGGACCTCGGCCACGGGCTTCGCGGCGAACGGGTCCGTCTCCGGCATCCGCCACGGCGGCACCCACGCGTCCAGCTCCGCCAGCCGGCCCGGGAAGACCCGCCCCGCCTCGCGGACCATCAGCGGGGCGAGGTCCGCCGCGCCGGAGCGCAGGGTGGTGATCAACAGCGGCAGCCACGGCAGCAGCACCGTGTCCGGCAGCCGCCCGAACGCGTTCGACACCGCCTCCACGACCACGTCCGCCAGCCCCGGCACGGGCTCCAGCGCGTGCACGAAGCCGCTGAGGTAGCGCGGGTAGGAGGGCACCACCAGCGGGTTGTCCAGCAGTTCGTCGCACCGCGCCCGCAGCTCGGTCCGGGACAGGGTGCCCAGATGCACCTGCGCCGCCCACAGCAGTGCCGTCTTCGCCGGGTCGTCGGGGTGCGACTGGGCGACCGCGAGCTCCAGCTGGTTCCGGTCGCAGCCCAGTGACAGCGCGAGGCTCTCCATGGAGAACAGGAAGCCGAGCATCGCCGCGACCTGTCCCACCGTCGCGTCCTCGTCCCGGAACGCCGTCGGCAGCAGCGTGCAGTAGTGGGCGTAACCGGTCTTGACGAACGACTCGATCCACGCCGGCAGCACCGGCTCACTGGTGCGGTAGTACGCCAGCAGCGCACGCACCCGGCGCAGCACCTCCGGCGCCCCGTCGACACCGCGCTCGGCGGCGAGCACCTTCAGCGCGTGCGTGCCGAGCTCGTCGGCGAGCCGGCGGCCGCCCAGGTACAGGAGTGTGTCCTCGACGGCCGCCAGCACCGTCGCCGTGGTCGCCTGCGGCCCGTACGCGTCGCGCCTCAGCCGCTGCTCCAGGACCTGCTCCAGGCTGACACCCTCGTAGCCCAGCTCGATCAGGGCCCGCTGGTGTGTCCCGAGCGCCAGGTCCCACGACTCCTGGATCGACCGCTCACCGAGCCGCCGCTCACCCATGATCGGCCGTGCCGCGCCCTGCGGCAGCAGGCGCCGCAGCATCCACAGCACGTCGGAACACGCCCGTAGTTCCGGCCGGGAGGCCATGTCCAGCAGCGCCCGGCGCACCCCGCGCTGCTCGAGCCTCAGCTCCAGCGGCGCGAGCCGGTCGTACACGTCACGGGCGAGCGGCGGCAGCGAGTCGTACCCGACCCGACCGATCCGGTCACCGCCCATCATGATCTCGACGAGGCGCCGCACGTCCCGCCGCCCCGGGACGCTGTCCTTCTCGATGCAGGTGACCGCCGCGTCCTGGAAGTCGTACGGCGTCGGCTTGGCCCGGTCCCGCATGCCGGCGAGCAGGATCGACGTCTCGAAGACGGCGATGGCGTCGGCGGTGGAGGCGAGATAGCCGTTGCGCCGGGCCGCGCGCACGATCTCCACCGACCAGCCGAGCAGCTCGGCCTCGTCGAGCCCGTCGAGCACGGGCGGCCTGCGCAGGAAGCCCGACAGCTTGTCCGTGGCGACCTCGGACCGTGGAGCGGGGACGACGGCCGCCTTCTTGGCCGCGGACTTCCTCTTCCCGGCCTGGCCCTCCAGCACGTACGGCTTCACACGGGTCCGCTTCAGGCCCTTCGCCCACTCCGTCGCCGCGATCGACACCGAGCCCGCGGCGAGGCCGAACTGCGCCTCGATCGCCGCGTGGCTGGACGGGATCAGACCGTACTGCCAGGTGGTGGCGGTGCGCGGGGAGATCGTGAAGGTGTCCGAGGCGCCGTGCACGCCGAACTCCTCGACGCGGCTGGCCGCGTGGAACGCCCCGCACACGTACAGACAGTCCTCCGGGTCCGTGCCGCTCGCCGCCAGGTGCTCGCGCATCCGGGTCCACATGTACCGTTCGCGGTCCTCGTCCACCCGGAGCCGGGACCCCTCTCCGGGGGCGAGCCGCCGGAACAGGCTGCCGATGAGGAACATCACCTGGCGGTAGGTGTCGTGGTCGCTGTCCCCGAGCGGGACCTCGACGTACTGGTGCCACCACTCCGACCAGTGCCGCACCTTGCCGTGGCGCAGCAGATGCTCCTCCAGCTCGGCGAAGCGCGGCCGCAGGTCGCCGATCTCGACGCCGACGGCCTCACCGTGCAGCGCGGCCTCCGTCTCCTGCGGAGTCCCGGTCTCCTCCTGGGCCGGCTCGTCCCTCCTGTCCCACTGGAAGACGTGGTCCGAGGACCGGTCGACGAGCACCAGCTCGACGCCCGGCGTGTCCAGGGCGTACGCGATCGCCTGGTACTCGGCGGACGCCTCCGTGACCGGTGCCACCACCGACAGCGGGGCCCAGTCGGCCGGGAAGCCGTCGACGTCGCCCGCGAAGGCCTGCACCGCCACCGGCAGCCGGCAGTTGCGCAGCTCGGTCAGGAGCGGCGCCATGTCCTCGCACAGCTCCAGGTACACCACCTTGGGCTGCTTCTCGCGCAGCCGGCGGGCCATGGCGAGCGCCGAGGCGGGGGAGTGGTGACAGACGGGGAAGATCTCCAGCGGCTCGCGCACCGCCCGGTCGACGTCGTCGACCATGCCGAGGAGGATGCCCTCCAGGGCGTCCGGGCCGCCCGCGAACTCGGTCGCCGCCTCCTGCAGTTGTCCGCGCAGCGCGGCGAACGACGTGCTCTCGTGGGATCCGCTCATGACAGGGTGGCGATCGCGTCGCGGCCGCCCTCGAGGAACTCGGGCCAGGAGCCGCCCTCCTCCTTGCTGCGCGGCTCGACGACACCGTGCAGGTACTTGTTGAGGATGGCCAGGTCCTCGGGCTCGCGCCGGGTGAGCGAGCCGACCAGCGAGGAGGCGAGGGCTCGGGCGGTCAGGGTGCGCTCACCGAAGAAGTTGCCGTGCAGGACGGCGTCCTCCAGCACACCGATCTGCTCGGCCGTCGACAGCGCGGACTCCAGCTTCTCGTCGTCGCTGCCGGCCGCGGCGGCGGACGCCCGCAGGTCGGCGAAGCTCTGCAGCAGCACGTCCAGCAGGGTCGGCGGCACGTCCAGGTCGATCGAGTGCCGGCGCAGCAGCTCCTCGGTGCGGAAGCGGACGATCTCCGCCTCGCTCTTCTTGTTCGTCACGACCGGGATGCGGACGAAGTTGAAGCGCCGCTTGAGCGCGGAGGACAGGTCGTTGACGCCCCGGTCGCGGCTGTTGGCCGTGGCGATGACGGAGAAGCCGGGCTTGGCGAAGACGATGTTGTCGTCACCGCCGCCGCTCTCCAGCTCGGGAACCGAGATGTACTTCTCGGAGAGGATCGAGATCAGCGCGTCCTGGACGTCACTCGTGGACCGGGTCAGCTCCTCGAAACGGCCGATGGCACCCGCCTCCATCGCGGTCATGATCGGCGAGGGGATCATCGACTCCCGCGACTGGCCCTTGGCGATGACCATCGACACGTTCCACGAGTACTTGATGTGGTCCTCGGTGGTGCCGGCCGTGCCCTGCACCACCAGCGTGGAGTTGCGGCTGATCGCCGCGGACAGCAGCTCCGCCAGCCAGCTCTTGCCCGTGCCGGGGTCACCGATGAGCAGCAGACCGCGGTCGGAGGCGAGCGTGACGATCGACCGCTCCACGAAGCTGCGGTCGCCGAACCACTTCTGCGACACCTCCCGGTCCAGGCCGTCGGCACGCTTGGAGCCGAGGATGAACAGACGGACCATCTTCGGGGACAGGCGCCACGAGAACGGCTTGGGGTTGTCGTCGATCGACTCCAGCCAGTCGAGCTCCTCGGCGTACTTGATCTCGGCAGGGGCGCGCAGCAGGTCGGACATGAGGGGAAGGCCTTTCCGTACGGTGATCACAGCGAGGTGTGCGGACGCTGATCAGGTGAGGAACGTCTTGAGTTCGTGCACGAGCTTCTTGATGTGGCCGGAGATCACCGGCGTACCGAGGTCCTTGAACTTCTCCCGGAACCACGGGTTGACGCTGCCGCGCCCGGAGCTGGTCACCGAACCCACCGGGATGAACTTCGCCCCCGAGCGGTGAACGGCGGCCATGCTCTCGAACAGCTCGTCGGTGCGCCATTCGTAGAAGTCGGAGATCCACACCACGACGGTGTTGCGCGGCTCGGCGATCTTCGGCTGGGCGAGCGCCATGGCGACGGTGCCGTCGGTGCCACCGCCGAGCTTGGTCCGCAGCAGCGTCTCGAACGGGTCGTGCGCCCAGGGAGTGAGGTCCAGCGCCTGTGTGTCGTACGCGATCAGGTGGACGTCCACCTTCGGCAGCCCGGCGAAGATGGACGCCAGGATGGTGCAGTTGACCATCGAGTCGACCATCGAACCCGACTGGTCCACGACCACGATCAGCCGCTGGGGTGTCGTCTTGCGGCTGGTGTGCCGGTAGTAGAGCCGGTCGACGTAGAGCCGCTCCTCCTCCGGGTCCCAGTTGGTGAGGTTCTTCCAGATGGTGCGGTCGAGATCGAGGTTGCGGTAGACGCGCTTGGGCGGGACGGACCGGTCGAGTTCACCGACCGTGGCCTTTTCCACCTGGGTGCGCAGCACTTCGGTGACCTCGTCGACGTAACGCCGGATCAGCGCCTTGGCGTTGGCGAGGGCGACACCGGAGAGGTTGTTCTTGTCGCGCAGCAACTGCTCGATCAGGGACATGCTCGGGGTCAGCCGGGAGGCCAGCGCGGGGTCGGCCAGCACCTCGCGCAGATGCATGCGCTTGACGAGGCCGGCCTCGATGGAGCCCAGCTCCGGCCCGATCTCGGGGATCAGACGGCTGAGGTCGGGCGTGGGGCCGCCGAAGCCGGTGCCGGTCGGGCCGACGCCCTGCCCGCCTCCCGCGCGGTCGACACCGCCGCGTCCGCCGCGCAGCTCGCCGGGCCTGCAGCCCAGCGCCCGCTCCAACCAGTCCGCGTCGGACTGCCAGCGTGCCAGCTGCTCGGCGGTGACGGTGCCGGAGCCGGAGGCGAAGACGTTCAGCAGCACCTTCGACGCGAGGGCCGCGCGCCGCACCTCGGCGGCCCGGTCACGCGCACCGTCCTCGTCCGGCTCGGGCGTCATCAGCCCGTCGAACTCGGTGGCCAGCTCCGGGTGCCGCTGCACCACGGAGTCGACGGACGCCTGTGGGTCCAGCAGCGCGGACGGCAGGCCGACGTCCTCGACCACGGCCAGACTCGCCGACTCCAGGGACGCCTGCTCCTCGGGATCGAAGAGGCGGGCCAGCAGACGCCAGTACAGCACCTGCCGCCGGTTCTCGTCCGGATCGGGCGCCGGGGCGCCTCCAATGGTCGGCTCGCTCATTTCCGCAGCAGCTTTCCGGCGCGCTCGCGCAGTACCTTCACGGCATCGGTGGCGGCCTTCTCGGCGCGCACGCCGGCCTTGTCGGTCGTACCCCCGGCCCAGGCCCCGGCGTGCACGGCGACGCTCTTCTTCCGCACCGTCCTCTCCACGGCGAGCGGCTGGAGCAGGAACTCCCCGGCGTCCCACCGCAGCAGCCCGACACACGCACCGGACGAGGCGACGACCTCGGGGGTGAGCGGACCGGCGGCCGGAACCCGGTCGGTGTCGACGGCGAGCCGCTGCCCGGCGACCTGGAACGCCACCCCGTTCCCGTCCTCCTCCACGGCGTACCCCTCCAGCAGGACGGGCACGGCGATCCGGGCCGGATGCCGGTCGAGCGGAGCGGTCGCGAAGGCCGTGGCGGCGGGCAGCGCCACCCGCGCGGTGGCGAAGACCTCGGCGGGCTCGCCCGTACGGGCCCGTGCGTCGTCCCAGACCAGATCGCCCTCACCGGTGACGGGCATCGCGTCGAGCTCCATGGCACGCCCCTCGCTCACGGCGGCCAGCAGGGACAGATGCGGCCGGAGCAGCTGCCACAGCCCCGCCCCGACGACGGTGTCGGGCTTCGGCGCGGACACCGAGGCCCGCACCAGCCGCGGTGTGCCGCCGTCCGCCGGCTCGAACACCGCGTGCACCTGCGCCTGTACGGCGGTGGCGTGCTCCTGCACGTCGACACCGAGCGGCAGCAGACGGCCGGTCGCCCCGCCGACCGCGGGGGCGGACGCCGCGCCGGGCAGGGTCAGCAGCACGGCGCGTGACCACAGGTCGGCCCACCGTCGTACGGGCACGTGCTCCAGCGTCGCGCCGGGGCAGGACGCGGCGAGCTCGGCGGCGAAGCCGTCGAGCAGCGTGGCCAGGCGGCGCAGTGCCGGGTCGGGCAGCATGGCGGACACCACGGGTGCGGCACCGGCGACCACCTCGTGGTCGATACCGCGCCAGCCGGCCCGCGCGAGATCGCACAGCCAGCTCCGGGCGGCGACACACAGGTTGACCGCATGCTCCTCCCGGCCGGCCGCGGCCGTGCCGCTCTCCCCCTCCCGCGCCCGCCCGACGGCCTCCTCGGCCCGCGCGACGAGCGCGTCGTGCACGGAGCCGAGCAGCGCGGTGCGCGCGGCGGCGAGTGCGACGAAGTGGTCCTCGCCGGCGGCCCCGGCGGCCGTCTTCTCGGCCGCTTCGGCGACCCGCGCGGCCAGCGGTGATCCGGCGACGGCCTCGGCGAGCCCGGCCAGCCCGACGGCCTGGGCGGGTCCTGGACGGAGAAGGCCGCCCACGAGAACCTCGTCGAACCCGTCCACGGCCGCGAGGGCCTCGTCGAGCCCGTCGACGGTGTCGTTCAGCAGATCGGCACGCATCACGCCACCGCCCTCGTCGTCGGGAACCACTGCATCTCGGGCAACGGAGCGGTGGTCGGCTCGAATTCGAGATAGGCCAGGTGCTGCAGGAACCGGCTGAACACCTGCGCCGCCGCCGAACCGTCGGCATTCACGGGCCGCGTGGCGGTCATCGCGTCGGTGACGTCGTCCCCGTCGGACGCCTCCTCGCCGACCTCGACCTTCAAGTACCGGGTCACCCGCTCGAGGCCGTACTGCAGTACGGCCTCGAAGACGAGCGCCCGTATGTGATTGCAGAACCACCCCCGCGCCCCGCCGCAGGGCCGGTTGTTGTTGGTGCTGCACGCGAACGCGTACGTCCCCGCCTCGACGGACGACACGTACACCCGCCCGATGTCCGACCCGCTGGACACCACACCCTGCAACCGCCCGTCGGCCAGCTCCACGAACGGCACCTTCGCGAGCTTCCGCGGTCGCGCGGGCGGCACCACCCGCGCCGTGCTCGACTTCTCCCGGACCGACAACGCACCATCTCCCATGCATGCGAAAGGGGACGTCAACGCCAGAACGGCGCAACGAGATCAAGCTATCGGCAGCCACTGACAACGCCCTCGGCGCGAGGGGCATCAGGGAACGCCGGTGCGGACCCGGTGACTCCGCCGGGGAACACGTGCCGTGCGTGGCCCCGGTACGACAGGCTGTCCGCAGGGAGGGGCGAGGACGCCCGCGGGACGTTCTCGCTCCTTGCCCGAAGGAGACGTCCGACCTCCGTACCGCCCCGCGGCTGGGGCTCGCCGCGTACGTCCTGCGCCCCGGCGCCGACGCCCGCCGCGCGCTCTTCGGCACCCTGGCCGGCAGCGCGTTCCGCGGTGTGTCCGAGCTGCCCGTGATGACGGACGATGGTCACGACGAGCGCGGGTCCCGCCCACGTCGTCGATCCCGGCGCCTGCTCCGGGACGGCGGCCGACACCCTCGGCATGGTCTGCAGGGCCGCGGGTGGCGGCCTGACCCGCGGGGAGTGGGAGGAGCAGGTGCCGGAGGCCGAGTTCGTGGAGAGGTGCCCGGCCGGCCCGTGAACGGCACCGACAGGTGAGCGGCCCCGGGCCGGCCACGAGGGCGCGCCGTTGACGTCGTCAACGGCGTCCATTGAAACGTGGCCGGAGCGCTGTGTACCGTAGGCGGTATGCCACAGACCCCGGCCACGCCGGCGAACCCGTCGGTCACCGGTTCCGAGATCGCCCGTATCGCGGGGGTCACCCGTGCCGCCGTGTCGAACTGGCGACGGCGGTACGACGACTTCCCGGCGCCGGTCGGAGGTGGCGCCAACAGCCCGCTCTTCGACCTGGCCGAGGTCCAGGCCTGGCTGGACAAGCAGAGCAAGGGACAGGACGTCACCGACGAGGTCCAGCTCTGGCAGGTGCTGCGGGGGGCCTACGGCGACGACATCCTCGGCGGACTCGCGGACATCGCGCACGCCCTCGCCGCTCCCGGTGAGAAGCCCGCCGCCGCGCTGCCCGACCAGGCGGTCCGGATCGCCCGCCACATGGCCGACGACGGTTCCGCCGCGGACGTGGTGAACGGCCTCGCCGAGCGTTTCACGGAGTCCGTACGGCGAGCGGGCTCGGACCAGGTGACCTCTCCCCGAGTGGTCCGGGCCGTCCGGCACTTCGTGGGTGACGTGGCGGCCGACGCGGTGCTGTTCGACCCGGCCTGCGGAATCGGTACTCTCCTGCTCACCATCGGCGCCGAACAGGGCGCGCGGCGCTACGGCCAGGAAGTGGACGTCCGTAGCGCCCGGCTCGCGCGCTCGCGCGCCGGCCTCGCCGGACTTCCCCGTACCGAGATCGAACAGGGCGACTCCCTGCGCGCGGACCGGTGGCCCGACCTCAAGGCCGACCTCGTCGTCTGCGATCCGCCGGTCAGCGACACCGACTGGGGGCGGGAGGACCTCCTCCTCGACCCCCGCTGGGAGCTCGGCACGCCCTCCCGCGCGGAGGGTGAACTCGCCTGGCTCCAGCACGCCTACGCGCACACCGCGCCCGGTGGCCGTCTCGTCATGGTCATGCCCGCCTCGGTGGCCTACCGCAAGGCCGGCCGCCGCATCCGGGCCGAGCTGGTCCGCCGCGGCATCCTCACCCAGATCACCGCGCTGGCCCCCGGCACGGCCGCCGCGCACTCCCTCCCCGTGCACCTGTGGCATCTGCGCCGCCCGCGGACCCCGGACGACGCGGCCACCGCCGTACGTATGGTGGACCTCACCTCCAACGACCCGGACGACCCCCTGGAACCGCGGCCGCAGCAGATCACCGAGGTCCCCCAGATCGATCTGCTCGACGACCTGGTCGACCTCACCCCGAGCCGTCACGTCGAGGAGTCCCACCGCGACTACGTGACCGAGTACGACACCTTGCGCCAGGAGCTGACCGAACAGGTGCGGCGCCTGGCCGAACTGCTCCCCTCCCTGATCGCCGGCGAAGGCACCGGTGCCCTGGACGGCCCGAGCGTCAGCGTCGCCGATCTGATCAGGGCCGGGCTGGTCGAGTACGCGGACCCGGAACCGGTCTCGGTCAGCGATCAGCTCGACACGGACTTCCTCCAGGGCTTCCTGCACAGCGCCGCCAACAGCCGCCGCTCCACCACCGCCAGCGGTACCTTCCGGCTCGACAGCAAGGGCGCCCGCATCCCGCAGATGGACATCACCGCGCAGCGCGGCTACGGGGCCGCGTTCCACGCGCTGAGGGAGTTCGAGGAGCGGTCGCGGAGGGTGGCGGAACTCAGCCGGCAGATCGCGGCACTGGCGCGGGACGGCCTCGGCAACGGTGCCCTGAAACCCGACGCCTGACGCCTCTGTCGAAAACGTGTACGCGCACCCCCCGGGTGTCTGGCACCATGAGTCGCTGCACCGACGTGTCTTCACGCGGGTCGAGCGTCCTACCGAAGGGGATTCCATGGCGGACTGGGTCTACATCCTCGATCCGCGCAGGGACACGCTGGACGGGGAACCGTCCGACAAGGAGACGATGCTCCAACTCGCCGAGGAGGAACCGGAGCTGGAGCTCTGGCTCAGCCGCCGCAACCGTATGGAGCCGGGCGACCGCCTCTGGTTCTTCTTCGCCCGGCCCGAGTCGGCGGTCGCCGCGGTGGCCGAGGTCGACGCGGAACCCCGCCCGGACGACGAGGACCCCGACATCCCCTACGTGGTCCCCGTGACCCTGGTGACCGAGGCGACGAAGGCGCTGTACCGCGACCCGGTGAGCCGCGAGGAACTGGGCCTGGGGCAGGTGCGGTCGGTCCAGAAGGTGAAGCCGGAGGCCCTGCCGGTCCTGCTGGCGCGGGCTGGGCTGTAGGCGGCGCGGCGGCCCCCGTCGGAGGAGTCGTACGACTCCGGCGTGAACGCGGACTCCGGGACGCCCTGGGACTCCTCACCGACGGTCACCGGTAAGGAGTCGAGCGGCGCCCGGTGTCCGGTGAGATGAACCCGGACGCATCGTCGTGACCGCCCAGGGGAAGGGCAGTTGCGACGCACTCCCGCGTCCAGCCCGGTCGAACCGTTCATACAGCGACGAACCGCACCCCAGGGAGCCGCCTTGCCAGCGATCACGACTGCCGTCCTTGCTCTCCGGTCCAGGTCCCTGCTCGTTCTCGCCGCGTTACTTCTCACCCTCGTGCCGACCGCACCGGCGCTCGCCGTCACGGAGCGGGGAGCCGACGCCTCACCCCGTTCGTCGCATCCGCGCGGCGCCGAGGTCGTCGCGGTCACACAGGTCGCCGACCGGCAGGTCGACCTGTCGGTGAAGTCGGCGGCCCTGGGCGGCCGTACGGTCGAGGTCCGCCTCCTCACCCCCGACGGCTGGAACCCCGGCGACCGGCGCAGGCACTGGCCGACCCTGTGGCTCCTGCACGGCTGCTGCGGCGACTACACCTCCTGGACCGCCATGACCGACGTCGCCGGGACGGACAGCCTGCGCGACGTCCTGGTCGTCATGCCGGAGGCCGGCTGGAACGGCTGGTACAGCGACTGGTGGAACCACGGCGAGGGCGGCGACCCCGCATGGGAGACCTTCCACACGGTGGAACTGCGCCACCTCCTCGAGCGCGACTGGGGCGCCGGCCGGAACCGTGTCGTCGCCGGCCTGTCGATGGGAGGCCAGGGCGCCCTGCTCTACGCCGCCCGGCACCCCGGCATGTTCAAGGCGACCGCCGCGTACTCCGGCTCCGCCCACCCGCTCCTGAACGACGAGTCGTCCGACCGCGTCATGGGATTCTTCGCCGGCCAGGGCGACGACCCGCTGCGGGTCTGGGGCGACCCCGTCGCACAGCGCCGTATCTGGCAGGCCCACGACCCGTTCCACCTGGCCGAGCGCCTCAAGTCGCTCCCCGTGTATCTGTCCTGCGGCGACGGCACCACCGGCCCCCTGGACGCCCCGGGCGGCACCAGCGCCCTCGAGGCCGACTTCAACCGGCAGAACCACGCCCTGGCCGCCGAACTGAAGCGTGTGGGCGCGAAGCACCTGACCACCCACTTCTACGGCCCGGGAACCCACGGCTGGGCTTACTGGGAACGCGAACTGCACGCGTCCCTGCCGATGCTGCTCGGCGCCCTCGGCGTCAACGGCTGACAGGACAGGAGGAGCCGCGGTTCCGTCAGAAGGCACGGTCCCTTCCCGGCGTCCCGGGGACAACGGGGAGGGCGGAAGACCGGCGACAGCGCTGCGGGCCCATGAGAAGAAGGGCGAAGGAGTCAG
The DNA here is from genome assembly GCF_042732315.1 of Streptomyces sp. NPDC059787. NCBI lineage: Bacteria > Bacillati > Actinomycetota > Actinomycetes > Kitasatosporales > Streptomycetaceae > Streptomyces > Streptomyces sp. NPDC059787. The sequence goes on along the minus strand of NZ_JBHWHX010000011.1, from coordinate 90,939 downwards.
CCGGTGTGCGCCCGGGCGAAGCAGTGCAGCCAGCGGGACTCCGCGCTGCGGGATGTCATCCGGACGGGGGTCAGCCTCGCGTCCCGCAGGAATTCGGCAAGCATGACGCCCGAAATGCGGGCGTAGTAGCGCACGAAGTCCTGCCCCTTGGTCTGCCAGCCGGACGAGTCGTCGAGATGAACGCTGACGAAGAGCAGGCCCGAGGGTTTCAGCACGCGGTGGCATTCGGTCAGCGCCTGGAGCATGTGCGGAGGGATCAGGTGGTGCAGGACCGCATTCATCCAGAGGCCGTCGAACGAGCGGTCCCGGAAGGGGAGCGAACGGATGTCACCTTCGACGAAGTACGACTTGGGCACCCGCTCGCGTGCCATGCGCAGGAGCTTTTCGGAGCGGTCGATCCCGTGCACCGTGTGCCCGAGCGAGCTCAGGTATTCGGCGTCACGGCCGTGTCCGCATCCCGCGTCGAGCAGGGACGCGGCGCAGGGAATTTCCTTGTCGAAGAACGTGAGGAGATCTTTCACTTCGCTGATCGAGTCGTTCTGTGCCGCGTAACGGGCGGCACAACGATCGTAGGAGGAGATCGTTCCGCTATAGAACCACTCCGCCTCCTGTTCTTCGTCCAATAAGCTGATGGGCATGATATCGATCACCTTCTCTGTGTGAATCTGTTGTCGCAGAGTAGCAATCAGACTCGATGATCGCCGTGTCATCGCTCTTATTCATGCCTGTGGGTGGGCGCCAGCGTGCTTGTGCGATCGGTCTCGTCCCGTCGTGCGATATCGCGGCTCCCGCGTACGCTCAGGCCCTCCCGCCACTCGTCCGCCTCCAGGAACAGCGCTGTCGCCGTGATGTCGTGCAGCACTGCGTCATCGGCGAAAACCACCTCGTCCCGCCAGTCGGAGCGCACCGAGAAAGCTTCGGCGGAACCCTGGGAGAAGTGCGCGACGAATCGCCGGAAATACTGTGACGGCAAGGCGCCGTCCGGCGGCCGGAAAAACATTCCGCGTTCCCCTTCGTGTGTTCCGACCGTGAAGGAATGGTAGGAGGAACCCGGCTCCTCCAACGCCGTCCGGCGAGTGTTCCAGTCCGCCGGGTTCAGGGGGCTTCCCACGTATCCGTCCGCCTTCGTGTACTGATCCAGCAGATCCAGGGCCCCCGGTCCGACGCAGTTCGGCAGGACGTGCACGTGGGCGTGCTCGGTGGGGGCGCATTTCACCCGGTGGGGCAACAGCGCTCCGGCTCGGCCCGTTCCGTGCTCGAAGGCCAGGTACGAGTCACGGCCGAAGTGTTCGGCCAGCCGGAGGCCCACCTCGCGACAGACCTCCTCGAAGCGCACCCTCTCGGCGGGCGGCAGGAGGGCGGCGGCGAGGATGTGCAGGTCGGGAATGACCAGCACGTGTCCGGCGCTCAACGGAGCCACTTCGGCCAGCAGGACGTGGCGGTCGACGAACCAGTGCTGCCGGACGGGAGGGAACGCGTGGGCGGACCGCGCCAGCTCCACGTACTCCGTCGTGGGTGCCCCTGTGGCGAGTATCCGGCAGAACGTGCACTCTAAATCGTCCAAGGGAATCCCCCCTCAGGTCGTGCGTCGATTCCTGTAGTGCTCCATGACGAACAGTCCCAGGGGGAGGACGAGCCCCAAGGTGAAATCCTGCCAGGAGAACCTGTCCAGTCCCACCAGCAGGATTCCGAGAAGCGCGGACAGGGAGAGCAGGGCCACGGACCAGTGGCGGCCGAAGGCACGGGCGAGCCGGGACCGGCGCTGCGCCCGGATGATGGCGGTCAGCGATTGGTCGCCGGCGTCGGCACGCTGGATCACGACGAGGGACGGCGACCAGAGGATGTGATCGGACGGCATCGCGGGGGAGACGCGCCGCAGGTCGCACAGCGCGCTCACGAACGGCGCCACGGACCAGATCGACTCCCCCGATCCACCGTGCACGTTGGGCCAGGCACCGCTCGGCAACTGTCCCGACGTGATGGTTTCGAACGCGCCGGTGATCAGCTCGGCGGGCGCGCCCCTGGGGTGCCGCAGAAGGGCGGACGCGGCGAACGCGAGACCGTAGTGCGGCATGATCGTCTGCCACACCACCGGCGTGCCGCTCTCGTCGAGGACCGAGGTGTTGTAGCTCTCCACCCGTGCGTCCCGGTCGTCGAGCCTGGTGGTGTCGAGATGGGCGGTGAGCCATTCGAAGGCGGGAAGCGTGCGGCTGTCGTTCCACTGGGGACGGAGTTCGAGAATCGTCACCAGGGCGAACGAGGTGTGGGTCACCGTGGGGGACCGCCCGGGTATTTCGCCCCAGCCGCCGGACTCGCTGCGGGCCGCCATCAGCCATTCGAGGCCCGTGGTGATGGCGGCCGCGTAAGGATTGAGCTGGTGCAGCGCGCGCAGTCCCAGGCATGTCAGCCACACACGTGACGGGCATCCGGCCAGGGAACCCCAACCCCCGTCGGTGTTCTGGTTGTTGACCAGCCATGCGTACGCCGCTCGGGCGTCCGGCCCGTCGGCGATCAGGCCGGTCCGGGCCGTTCCGATGGCGTAGGCGACCCAGCCGGTGGCTTCCATGACCGGATGACCGAGGCTGGTGTTGGTCGACCAGCCGCCGTTCATCCGGGGATCCGCCGACCGGACCTGACGCTCGCGGAGAAAGCCCAGGCAGTCGTCGAAGTGGTCGAAGGGCTCCCCGACGTGGTGGAACATCTCGAGGCCGACGGCCGTCGCCGTGGGGCCGGGGACGGGCGCGTCCAATTGGTGGTACCACCCGCCGACCCCGGGAACCCGTCCTTGTCGAAAACGGTTGCGCATAAAGGACAGGGCATTTTCCAATGCCTGTTCCGTACGGGCCAGATCGATACTGACGCCGATCGCCGTCACCATGAGGCGGGCCCCCGTCCACCTGCCGTTCCCCCGGATTCTTCGGAGCGTACTACGCCATACACCGAGAAGGTAGCGATTGGTCATTCTTCCCGCGGGGCCGACCGTCCACCGCCGACGGGAACTGAACTGCAGTTCGACATGGGATTCGGTGTGCTGAAGAAACTGAGAAGGGTGCGTTCCTTGATATCCCGTGGAGCGCGGGTTGCCGGGAGAGAGGGCGACGCCGAAAAGCGAAATCGACTGCCCGGGCCCGCAACAGCGACCACGACAGGAGCCCGTGACGGGGCCTTGTCGAAGATCCGCCGGCCGAGCGTGACCGGCGTCCAGGACCGCGGTCCAGGACATGGCGCCCGGCTCCAGCACGGCCGGCACCGTCCGCAGCCGATCGACGTCGATCCGGCCGTGGTCCGGACCGCCGTACATCGCTCCGTGCCCGCGGTGGCGCTCGGGCAACAGGGCCAGGTCCACCGGGGACACAGCGCCGCGTCCATCAGATCGAACAACTCGTCGCGCCGAGCGGTCGGACACTCGAAGAACAAGCTGAGATCGCCGAGGCGGCCGTGCCGGTTCAGGTGGTAGGCCGTGTCCTTCACGCGGAGCGGAGCATCGGCCGGTCCCTGGACGTGAACACGAGAGGGGCCCGGCTGATGCCGGGCCCCTCTTTTCGTAGCGGGGACAGGATTTGAACCTGCGACCTCTGGGTTATGAGCCCAGCGAGCTACCGAGCTGCTCCACCCCGCGTCGGTGAGGCCACTCTACACAAGATCCCAGAGGCCGGCGGAGGGTGTCAGCCGCGGACGATGTTCTCGGCCTGGGGGCCCTTCTGGCCCTGGGTGACGTCGAACGTGACCGGCTCTCCCTCGACCAGCTCGCGGTACCCGTTGCCGGAGATGTTGGAGTAGTGGGCGAAGACGTCCGGGCCGCCGCCGTCCTGGGCGATGAAACCGAAGCCCTTCTCGGAGTTGAACCACTTCACGGTGCCGCTGGCCATACTGCGTCCTTCGATCTTGCCGGGGGTGCCGGCCGGGATGAATGGCGGGGTCTCCCGCTGCGGGAAGACGCCCGGCATCCGTTCTACCCAGGCCAGGGCTTGGTCATTCGATCATCCGTCCGCGAGTCGGATGCGATCTGGACCGGCGGTGGTGCTGCCCCGCGAAGCCGGCTTCTCGATGACGCCGCCCACCCACCGCACCCGGGCAGAGCGCGGGCACACGCCCGCGATCCGAGTACGGGGGCGCTCCCAGGCCCGTCCTTCACGGTGGGGCGTGAAGGACGGGCGCGCTTCGTGGGGTCCGTCACCGGGGTGTGACCTGTGTCCCGGTGGCTGCCCTGGCGCGGACACCGCCGGGACCTGGTTTGCCGGCTCAGTTGGCCAGTGCGACGCGCTCGACGTAGGCGACCTTCACGGACGCGATGTCGGACAGCTCGCGCTTGTCCTCGAACTCGCTGTACTCGTTGAACTCACTCTTGTCGGCGTCGGTCCTGCCGGCGGCCAGGTGGGTCGATCCGATGTAGGTCTGGCCGATGAAGTCGCCGTCCTCGTCGAAGGCGTTGACGATGACCGAGTAGTTGGCGGGCCCGTCTCCCTCGTTCGTGATCTTGTACACGAACTCGTAGGTCTCGTCGGTGTCCGAGTCGCAGTCGTTGTACGTGTACTCGTCGGTGTCGTCGCAGTCCTCGTACGCGTCGCTGTCATCGGTGACGAGCTTGCCGCCCGAGACCTCGACGTGGTCGATGGCGTCCCCCTCATCGGTCAGCGCCCACCAGGTGACGCCGCCACCGGCGAGGAGCAACGCGACGACGGCGGCGACTATGAGGGCGCGCTTGGCCGGACGGCGTCCTGTCGGGGCTGCCGGGACAGGCATGGGGTGGGCCTGGGTAACGGTGGGCGGTGCCGCTGGGGGCGGCGGGGGCGTGGTGTCCGGTCTCTCGGGCGTGCTCTCGGTCATACGGCGGCTCCGTTTCGGGACGGTGTGTGCGGGCGGTGGCACCGGTGAACGGTTGGTCAGTCCGATTCGGCGGGGTTCTCGCCGGTGCGGTCGTCTGCCTCAACAATGCGGCTAACGGTCCCCGCCAGGAAGAGCACTGCGGCAAGGACTGATACGACGCGGGCGGCCCCGAGGACGTCGGACTTCTCGTCCTCGGACATGCCGCCCGCGGTCAGGGCGAGGAACACCCCGGAGGTCTGCCGGCCGGTTCCGTCGGGCATCGGGCCCGCGGTCCGCGCGCGTATGCGGGGCAGCCACAGGCGCAGCAGCTCGGCGGTGAGCCGGGCGGCCTCGCCTGCGGCGGTGGTGAGCAGGTCAAGGGCCTCGGTGTGCGGTTGCACGGCTTCTGCGCATGCCGTTTCGGCTTCCTGCGGGATCTCCGCCGACTTCACGCGGAGGCGAACGCGTTCGGCGTCGATGATCCCGGCGATGCGGTGCCGTTCGTCCGGGGGCAGCTTGTGCGGGGCGCGGGCCTCCGCGCGGGCGAGGGTGGTCCGACGCCATTCCGGCAGAGGGCGGCCACGGTGCTCGCCGATGCCGTCCGTGCACGGCGGTGGGACGCGCCGACGTGAGGGGACGTGCCGGTACTGGCCCGATGCGGGAGGAGATCAGCAGGTCAGGTCGCCGGTGTCCGTGGGTTCGTTCCTCCCCGAGGCCAGGGAGATCTGCTTGACCTTGCCGGTGTAGGGGCCGACGGCGCCGTCGGTGGTGGCTCCGTCGGAGTAGTACACGGCGTGCGCCCACGGCTCGGCGTCCTTCTCGAGGCCGGCGACGACGTCCTTGAAGCGTTGAGTCTGAATGTTGACGTTGAGGCAGGCGCCCTCGAGGTACGACCAGTCGGGGTTGGTCCCTTCCGTCTCGTCCTCCGCCACCGCGTCGATGGGGAGCAGGGAGAGCGCGGCGTCCAGTGCCCGTTCCTCACCAACGGGTTCGGCGAACACGACGTCCACGTGGATGAGGTGCTCCTTCAACTGCTCGGCCGGTGGCACGGTGGCGCAGACGACGGCGTCGTCCGACAGGCGGTAGGCGACCGGGTCCCCGATGGGCTGTCCCGTCTGGGCCGCGCACTCCTCGGACCACGAGACGCGTCGGTACCGTGTGTCCCACCAGGACATCGGCGAGGCCAGGCCCCGTCCTTCCTTGGCGTCCTCCTCGGGCCCTCCGAGGGACTGTTCCGGCAACGGCGCCTCCTTGTAGGGCGCGACGTGCGGGCAGAACTCCTTGCGCAGGAAGTCCGCCATCGCTCCGGCCTGTTCCTCGGTCGCGCCCGAACTCACGTCCGAGGCCTGGATCCCCTCCCACGTGTGGTGCCCGACGGCCACATCACGGCACGTGCCGACCTGTACGGTCGCCAGCCGCTGCCGTTCCTCCAGGCTCGTCTCGACGCCCTCGCCCAGGCCGTAGCCGTTGGCGTCGCCCACCTCGCCGAGACGGTTCACGAGTGTGTCGTCGACCTTCGCCGAGCGGAGGAAGTCGGCGAGCGAGGTGTCGTCCTCCGCCGACGCGGTGGCGGTCGCCGTGGGCGCGTCGTCCGGTTCGGGCGTCTTCCGTTCCGGCTCGGCAGCCGAAACGGAGGACGGTGACCCGGACGCTTCATCGTCCGAGCCGCATCCCGCGAGGGTGAGGGCCGAGACGACCAGCAGGGCGAGGGAGGTGAGGTGACGGGACTTGGACATGGTGCTGAGCTCCGGGACGCGGGGACGGGACGGAGGGACAGGCGAGGACGGCGGTGCTGCCGGCGCGGTCACCTATTGCCGACGAGAGCATGACGCACGCGTGTTAGCGATGTCAACAAAGTTGTATTTCGCTCATGTTTGCCTGTGTGTACTATCAGGGCGCGGTGGGGCGCCTGCTGCACCACCTGCTCACCGGCCCCCTCCCTCCCGCGGCCGGGGCGCCGCCGAGACGGTGACCCGGCACCTCACCGCGCTCCCGCCCCCGCCTCGCCGACGGCGCCCCGGCCGCCCTCCAGGACCTGGCCGCGCGCCTTGACCGGCTCTCAGGACGAGCCTCCGTAGCCGGTGACCATCGCGGCGGCGCGGTTGCGCAGGGAGGTGCGCAACGACTCCGGGGCGAGGGCTTCCGCGTCCGTGCCGAGCCGCCACAGTGCCCACTCGGCGTGTCGTAGATCCTGGAACGTCACCTCCAGTCGCAGCCGGCCGTCCGCGTCGGGTTCTGCGGCGCGGACGGCCACCACGGTGCTCAGCAGGTCCTCCCGCCGCTCCGGGGTCACCCGTATCAGCACGACGATGTGGTCACTGGACAGAAACCGCGTGCAGCGCTCCCGCCAGACCCGGTCCAGATCGACCCGGTCGGGTCGCTGTGCCGGTTCGGGGAGTTCCTCGGCGGCCGAGATCCGCGACAGCCGGTAGGTGCGGTCCGCGCCGGACCTGGTGGCCAGCAGGTAGCCCCGGTCGCGTACGGTGACCAGGCCGATCGGGTCCACCGTGCGCCACCGCGGTGCCTGGTCCGTGGCCGCGTAGCGGATGCGCAGTCTGTGTCCGGTGAGCACCGCGCGCCGGATCTCGGTCATTGTCGTGCCGGACACCCCTTCGGTGACCGGCCGGCGTGGGAGCAGGTCGGTATCGGGCTCGACGAGAATGCGCCGGGCCGCGTCGCTCGCGATGGCCCGATGGTCTTCGGGCAGCGCGTCGACCACTTTGCGTACGGCCGAAGCGAGTGCCGGGCCGAGGCCGAACGCCCGCTCGCCGCGCCCCGATCCGGTGGTCAGCAGGGCAAGGACCTCGTCGTGGTTCAGTCCGGTGAGCTCGGTCCGGAAGCCGGGCAACAGCGCGAACCCGCCGTGTCGGCCGCGTTCGGAGTAGACCGGCACGCCGGCTGCGGACAGCGCCTCGATGTCGCGCAGCACGGTACGGGTGGACACCTCCAGCTCGCGGGCCAGCGTGTCCGCGGTCGTCCGACCGCGCTGACGCAGCAGCAGCACCAGTGAGACCAGCCGATCGGCGCGCATGCGGGAACCGTATCGAATACATGACCAAGGATGTCGTGATTCGTTGAAAGGCTCGTGAGCAGCGGCATCGACGTGGGCGGTCGCCGCGCCGATGGACGTGTTTCCCATGAACCGAATGGAGCCGATGTGGCAGTGGAACGAACGGCGGTCAACCCCGTGACCTGGTCGGTGGAGATGGGGTTCAACCAGGGTGAGGTCGTCTCCGGGCACACCCGGACCCTGTACTGCTCCGGACAGACCGCGATGAGCGGCGACGGCAAGCCCCGGCACGACGGTGACATGGCCGCACAGTTGGCGCTGAGCCTCGACAACCTGGAGGCCGTGCTCGGCGAGGCCGGCATGTCCCTCGCGAACCTCGTCCGGCTCAACGTCTACACCACCGACGTCGATCTGCTGTTCCCGCACTACGGCGTGCTGGCGTCGCGGTTGGGCACCGCCGGGGTGGCGCCGACCACCACGATGCTCGGGGTGACACGGCTGGCGGTTCCCGGCCAGATGGTCGAACTGGAGGGGACCGCCGTCGCGTGAGGCGACCCCTCCCCTTGCCGGTGCGGCGGGCATCGGCCGGACGCCGATGCCCGCCGCCGGCCTTCGCCGGTTCAGTTGTAGGGAATCACCAGCACGGACCTGTCCGTGCCCGTCCGGAGCTTCGAGGTGCCGTTGCCGATGGCGCTCCACACCTCGAGGCGCACGGTGCCGCCGGCGAGATCGCCCGGTGCGCCCGTGGACGCCTGGAGACCGCGTGCCTGCGTGTACTCCTCCCATCCGGCGACCGGGTCGGTCGCGAAGTAGTGGTACGTCTCGGTCCGGTCGAAGCTGCCGTCGCCGGTGAAGTCGTAGCTGATCCGGGCCTGCTGGCCCAGCCCGACCGCGGTGCCCGCGTCCACCTGGAGCCGGAAGGCGGTCTGTGCGCCCGGGGTGAGCGTGCCGTTGACGCCGCGTACCTCGTAGACGAGGGGCTGGTACGGGGTGCCGTCGTGGTTGGCGCCGCCGGCGGAGGCGATGGTGTCGCTGCCCTCCGTGCCGTCGGTCGCCGTGGTCAGGGCGCCACCACTGCGCAGCCGGAAGGTGTTGCCGGTCGGCGGCTCGGGGTCGGGGTCGGGTTCCCCTGAGCCGGTTCCGGTGCCGGTCGCGGTGGAACGGGCCGGCACGGAGAGGGTCTTGCCGTCCGAGAAGGTGACGGTGCGGGCCGTCGCCCCGTGGTTGTGGGCCGCGTAGGTCCGGGTCGTTCCCTTGGTGAAGACGGCGGAGGTGGGGATGTCACCGGTCACGGTGGCGTCCGGGGCGCCGAGGGTGTCGAGGGTGTCGATCCAGTGGTAGGTGTGCGCCTTCGACTCCCCCTGCTCCGGGGTGTAGCCGGAGTGGCCCGCGTCCCACTTCGCCTTGGCCGTACCCGGGTCGGCGAAGGACTGGAACTCCCAGAGGATGTCGCGCCATTCGACGGCCGGGCCGCCGTTCTCCCGTTCCATCTCGGCGATGTTGCGCCGGATCGCGGCCTTCTCGCCGCCGAGGTGGAGCGAACCGCCGGTCACGGGCAGGACGTTGATGCCGTGGATCTCCTCGGGGTTGGCGGTCCACCAGGTGGAGTAGGCGGCGCCGCTGCCCCACACCATGCCGGCCGTGTCGTGACCGAAGGAGGACGGGAAGACCTGCTCGTCGGCGTCGAACCAGTACTGGGCGATCGACTCCGACTCGGTGGTCAGCAGGAAGGTGCCGAGGTCACGCAGCGAGGTGTCGCCGGTGGCGGAGCCCCACAGGACGAGGGCCGCGCTGAGGTTGGTGGACTCGGAGGAGGACTCCTGGTTGTTGCCGGCGGCGAAACCCTGGTGCCCGGAGGCCCAGCTGTGGCCCGCGTAGACGTCGAAGCCGCGCAGGAAGGGGAAGGCGGTGTCGGTGCGGCTGGGGTTGGCGGTGTCCCGTACGAGGGTCTCGACCATGCCGCCCCAGGCGGAGTCGGCGGCCCACGCCTGGTCGTACTGGGCGACGATCGCCGCCGCGTAGACGTAGTAGCCGTAGTGGAAGTGGTGGTCGTTCAGCTCGGTGTCGCTGCCGTAGGAGGCGGGGTAACCGGTGAGGGTCTTCCAGTCCTTGTCGTAGCTGAACTCGTTCGCGCCTCCCGCCGTGAACCAGTCCTGGAGCTTGCCCTTCATCAGGCCGAGCATCCGGTCGCGGGTGCCGGTCTCGCCGATCTGGTCGGCCACCGGGACGAGTTGGGCGAGGCGGCCGAGGGCCTTGCCGGTCCAGTAGGTGTCCGAGGCCCCGGAGAAGGGGTCGGCGGCGTTCACGACCTCGTTCAGGTAACCGCGCAGCCGGGCGGCGTCCACACCGCTCGACTTGGGCAGCGCGGGCAGCACCGCCGACGCCTTCTGGCTCGTGGTGAAGGAGGCCGACTCGCGGACCTTCATGGTGCCGCGCGGTGAGACGTAGGTGTAGGAGGTGAGGGGGTCCGTGGTGTGCAGCCACTGGTGGCGGTAGAGGGCCTGGAGCGTGCCGCGCTCGGTGCCTTCCTTCGCTTCGGTGGTGAGCGTGTAGGTGGCGCCGACGGTGCCCCCGGTGTAGTTCCAGGTGACCTTGGAACCGGTGACGAAGCTGTAGGCGTACTTCTTGAACGTCGCCAGCGCTCCGGTGGACGGCAGTACGGCGACGGAGAAGTAGTCCTTGGAACCGAGGCCCGCGGTGACGGTGGAGCCGGCGACGTTCCAGTCGCTGCCGGTCGGCGCGAAGAGGGCGTAGTGGTGCCCGGCGACGGTGATGCCGAGGACGTTGCCCTGGTCGGCGAAGACGGCGGGCGTGCCGGCGGTGGTGATCTGGGCGTTGCCGCCGGAGCCCTTGGCGTACACGAACGGGGAGCCGTGGCCGATGGTGGTGCGCAGGGTGCGGGCGCCGTCGGACCAGTAGGGGGTGACCGTCCAGTCGGACCAGTCGTCGGCTTTGGTGTCGGGGGAGTTGAGGCCGGTCAGTCCGATGGTGAGGTCGCGCTTGTGGGCGTACTCGTACTGGCGGCCGTCACCGACGATCGCGGGGGTCGTCGGGTAGCCGACGTCGAGCCCGCCCGCCGTGGCCTGGTAGGTGAGGGGGTGCCCGTACATGGGGGTCGAGTACGGGTTGTCGCCGTAGCGCTGGAAGGCGAGGGAGGACCACCAGTCGTTGGTGGGCACGGGCCGGTCCTTGGCGGCGGCGGTCACCTTGGGCGTGACCGGCGTTCCCGTGTTGGTGGTGGGGCCCGACGTACCGGAGGGCCGGGTGTCGGAGTAACTGCCGGAGCCTACGGGAACGGTGGCGGCGGCCGCCGGTGCGGCGGCCGGGCCCAGACCGACGACGGCGAGGGCTGAGGCCAGCAGCAGAACGGTTGCGGGTCTGGTGCGTGGGGATGGCATGCGTCACCTCAAGTCGTGACAGGAAGAGGTCCTGAGAGCGCTCTCAGATGGCCGGAACGTAAAGCCCATGTAATGCACGTGTCAATGCATTGAACGCAACGGATGGCCGGCGGGCCTGTGATCCGTCATGTCTTCACGTCTTGGCGGTGTGGGCGTCCTGCGGCCGGTTCCGATGGCGGGGGGCGCATGTACGGGTACTCTCCCCCCACAGCGTTGCCTCCCTCCCCGCGTTCCCCCTGCTCACGCCTTGTTTCCCGGCCGGCCGTCCCGGCGGGCAACAGGAAACCCGTCGACCTCTGCCGGCAGTGGGGCAACTCTGGGTCCGTCAGCAGGCGGCAGCGAAGGGGGCCGGGTTCATGAGACGTGTACTCGTGTCTTTGTACGCGGTCGTGGCGGTCGTGGCGGCCGTCACGACCGGATGCGCAGACGGCGGCGACGGCCGGGCACCACAGGATCCGCGTCCGCGTCCCCAGGCACTGACCTGGCAACAGGAACTGCGCGTCGCCGACGCGCAACAACGCCTGACCAAGCAGTGCATGAGCCGCCGGGGCTTCACCTACCGGGAGGACCGTGGCCTGACGCTCCAGGAGAGCCGCCCGGTGCGCTACGTGCAGGACGACGTGGCCTGGGCCCGTACGTACGGGTACGGCGGCCGGATCGAAGCGAAGAGCCTGCGCGTCCACGAACGCAACCCCAACGGAACCTACCGCCGGAACCTCTCCCCGTCCCGGCGCGCCGCCTTCGACACCGCGCTCGACGGCGGCGACAGCGCCCGCATGCTCACGGCACCGCTGCCGGGCGGCGGGGAGACGCGCAAACGCATCGGCGGCTGCACGGAGGAGGCCGAACGCGCCCTCTACGGCGACCCGGGCGAGTGGTACCGCACCGGCAAGATCGCCACCGGCCTCAACGCCCTCTACGGCAAGGAGCTGATGGAGGACCGCCACCTGACCGCGGCGGTACGGGCCTGGTCCCGGTGCATGAAGAGGGCGGGCCGGCCCTACGAGGACCCCCCGGCGGCCCGCGAAGCCGTCCGGGTCGACACCGGCCGGCTGGGCGCGGCCCGCGCCGACGAGGCGTTCGCCGCCGAGCGGAGGACCGCCGTCGCCGACGCGACCTGCGCCCGCGAGACCTCCCTGCGCGCCGTGGCCACGGCGCGGGAGACGTACTACCTGGACCGCCTGCGCGACCGGTTCGGCAAGGACATCGACACCTACCGGCACCTCGGTCGGCGGGCCCACGACCGGGCGGTGCGCATCGTTCCGGAGCGGGACTGACCACTCCCCGCTCCCGGACGGACACCGCCCCCGGTGCGCCGGCACCGACGCACCACCGCCAACGCACCACATCACCAGAGGAAACGAGGGGAAACAGCATGCGCAAGTTCACCGTCACGGCCGCCCTCCTCGGGCTCACCGCCCTGGGCGTCGTCGTACCCGCCACCACCTCGCAGGCGGCCGGGAACACCGTCGCCGGACCGGGCTGCGACAGCAAGTGGGGGCCGCGCAACGGCAACATGTACGCCTGGGAGAACCTGGACTGCTCGGGCGCCCAGCTGATCAGCACCGCGGGCAACAGCGACTGGTGGGTCGGCTCGCAGGACAGGGCGACGTCCGTCATGAACCGCGGCTTCACCGGTGGCCTCGACCACGTCGCGTTCTACGAGAACTCCGGCTTCGGCGGCGGCCACGCCTGCCTCGCGCCGGGCGAGCTCTACGCCGACAACCTGACCGACAACCGGTTCACCAACGGGGTCAACGCGAACGACACCATCTCCTCGCACCGTTGGGTGGCCCGCAGCGCCTGCGGGGCCTTCCTGACCTGACCCGGACCGGCCCGAACCGGCCTGTCCGCGCGTGCGACGGGAAACGAACGTCCGGAACCGCCCCACGGTTCCGGACGTTCGTGTTTTCGCCACACCGGGTGAAAGGTTCGGCTGCCCTTACCACCCCCGCAGTAGCCTGGGCTTCCACCGTCTCACGGCCGCATCGCATGGGGGACTCCGTGGGAGATCCGCAGCACGGGCATGAAGCAGACCACGGCAACGGGCGGGAACGGAACGCGCCGACCACGCACTCCTTCCCCGCACAATTGAGACGACTCAGACAGGCACGCGGCCTGTCGCTGACCGACCTGGCACGGCAGACGCATTACAGCAAGGGCTACCTCAGCAAGATCGAGACCGGCACGAAACGGGCGACCGCCGACGTCGCCCGCATCTGTGACCGAGTACTCGGCGCCGAGGGGGAGTTGCTCAGGCTCGTACAGGAGGGACCGCCCGCCGACAGCGGGAGCGGCGCCGAGGCCGCCGCTTTCGGGCGGCAGTCCGACGGGGCGTGTCCGTACCGCGGCCTGTCGCCGTTCACCCCGCAGGACGAGGACTGGTTCTTCGGCCGGGAGCGCGCGACGGCCGCACTGGTGGAACGGGCCTTCGAACGGGTGGGAAACGGCCCGCTGATGCTCGTCGCCCCCTCCGGGGCGGGCAAGTCGTCCCTGCTCAACGCCGGACTGGTGCCCGCCCTGCGACGCGGCGACTTCCCCATGCCGGGCGCCGACCGGTGGCCGGTGGTGACGTTCACCCCCACCTCACGGCCCCTGGACGAACTCCTGGAACGCACCGCGAAAGCGGTCGGCGGTGACCTCGCCGTCACCGTCGAGGAGGCGCGCGGGAATCCCGGCGCGGTGCCGGCCGCCGTACGCGCGATGGTGGACGATCCACCGGCGCCGCCCGGGGAACGCCGGCCCCCGCCCTGCCGGCCGGTGCTGATCGTCGACCAGTTCGAGGAGCTCTTCACCCTCTGCGCGGACGAGGACGAGCGGCGCTCCTTCGTCCGGGTGCTCTGCGCTCTGGCGGCCCCCCGGCCCGAGGAGAGCGGACACGGCCCCGCCGTCGTGGTGCTCGGCGTCCGGGCCGACTTCACCGGCGACTGTCTGGACCTTCCCGAACTGGCCCCGGTCCTCACCGACGGGCTGTTCGTGCTGCCGCCCATGTCCGTGGTGGAACTGCGGGAATCCATCACCCGCCCGGCGGAACTCGCCGGACTGACCCTCCAACCGGGCCTGGTGCCCCTGCTCCTGCGCGACGCGGGGCTGCGCGACGAGCAGGGCGGCCCACCGCGGGATCCCGGGACGGACGCCGGTCCCGGGGCCGACGTGACCCCCTCCGGCGTGCTCCCCCTCGTCTCCCACGCCCTGCTGGCCACCTGGCAGCGGCGCGAGGGGTCCGTGCTGACCGTCGCCGGGTACGAGCGGGCCGGCGGGATCCGGGGCGCGATCGCGCGGACCGCCGAGAACGTCTTCGCCCGGCTGTACCCGGCCGAGCAGCGGACGATCCGCCGCGTCCTGTCCCGTCTGGTGTACGTCTCGGACGGCGGAGGGGCGACCCGCCGCCGGATGCGCGGGGCCGCCCTGATGGAGCAGTTCACCGACGCGGACGGCGCGGCCGCCGCACTCGACGCCTTCGTACGGGCCCGGCTCGTCACCATGGACAGCGACACGGTCGAGATCACCCATGAGGCACTGCTGCACGCCTGGCCACGGCTGCGGGACTGGATCCACGCCGACCGCGCCGGGCTGCTCCTCCACCAGCAACTCGCGCACGCCGCCGCCGAATGGGAGCGCGAAGGCCGTGACCCGTCCGCGCTGTACCGCGGCACCCGGCTGAGCACAGTGCGCTCCTGGGCCGACGAACTGGACGGCCGGCGCCGGCTCGGCCCCGGCGAGGAGGCGTTTCTCCGGGCGAGCCTGGCCGAGCAGGAGGGGCATGAGAGGCAGGCCAGACGCCAGGTCCGGCTCCGGCAGTCGATGCTCGCCACACTCGTCGTCCTGCTGGGACTCGCCCTGACCGCCGGAGGCCTCGCCTACCAGCAGCGTGAGAGCGCCCTCGACCAGGAACGCGTCGCGCGTTCCCAGGCACTCGCCGTGCGGTCCGCGTCGCTCGCCGGAGGCCGGCCGGAGGCGTCGATGCTGCTGGCCGGGGAGGCCTACCGGGCCCACACCACCGCCGAGGCGCGCGGCGCGCTGCTGAGCACGCAGTCCCAGCCCTTCCTGGGCCGGCTGGGCGGTCACCGGGGGCCGGTCAACGCGGTGGTCTTCGCACCGGACGACCGGTCCCTGGCGACGGCCAGTTCCGACGGGACGGTGACCCTGCGACGGGTGTCGGACCGCCGTACGACCGCCACGTTCACCATGTCCGGGCCCGTCCGCTCGATCGCCTTCAGCCCCGACGGCCGTACCCTCGCGGCGACGTCGACGCGCGGGCCCGTGAGCCTCTGGGACATCGCCGAGCGCCGCAGGAAGGCCGTGCTCGCCGACAGCACGAAGGGCGCCCGGGCACTGTCCTTCGACCCCCGCGGGCACCGGCTCGCCGTCGCGACCGCGCGGGGGCCGGTCCAGCTGTGGGACACCGCGCGCACGCCCCGCGCCACCGCCTCCCTCAGCGGGCACAAGGGGACGGTCAACGCCCTCGCCCACGCCCGCGACGGCCGGGCCCTGGTCTCCGCCGGAGCCGACCGGACCGTGCGGCTGTGGGACACCGACCGGGCCCGGCCCCTCGCCGTGCTCAGGGGGCACACCGACGAAGTGCTGGGCGTGGCGTTCTCCCCGGACGGCCGGGAGGTGGCCTCCGGGGGCGTCGACCGGACCGTACGGCTGTGGGACGTGCGCGGAGGCCGGCTCGACGCGACGCTGTCCGGGAACAACGACGACATCAACGCCGTCGCGTACACGCACGACGGCGCCACGGTCGTCGGCGCGGTCGGCGACGGGACGACCAGGCTGTGGGACGCCCGCGGCGGCCGGCAGACCGCCGTGCTCGCCGGCCACACCGACTACGTGATGGGGGCGGCCGTGACCTCCGACGGCACCCTGCTCGCCACGGCCGGTTTCGACCGGTCCGTGGTCCTGTGGGACCTCGACGGCCCGGTACTGACGGCCCGTCCGTTCACACAGGTCTGGCAGGCCCGGTACAGCCCCGACGGGCGGCTGCTGGCCACCGCCGACGCCGACCACACGGTACGCCTGTGGGAGGTGGGCCGACGCCGGCTCCTGGCGACGCTCCGGGGACACACCGAGGCGGTCTTCTCGGTGTCCTTCGCGCCCGACGGGCGGACCCTGGCGTCGGCGGGCTCCGACGGCACGATCCGGCTGTGGGACGTGGCCGCACGGGAACCGCTGGCGACCCTGACCGGCCACACCGGGCAGGTCTTCTCCCTCGACTTCGCCCCCGACGGCCGGAGTCTCGCCTCGGCCGGCGCCGACCGTACGGTGCGCCTGTGGGACGTGACGGAGCGCGCGCCGCTGGCGACGCTGACCGGCCACCGGGACTTCGTCAACGCCGTCGCCTTCGGCCCCGACGGCCGGGTCCTGGCCAGCGCCGCCGACGACCTGACCGTACGGCTCTGGGACGTCTCCTCGCACCGCCCGCTCGGCACGCTGAAGGGGCACACCGGCGCGGTGCGCAGCGTGACCTTCACCCCTGACGGGCGGTCGCTGGCCAGCAGCGGCAACGACGGCACCGTACGGCTGTGGAACGTCCGCGAACGCCGCTCGGAGGCCGTCCTGACCGGTCACATCGGCTCCACCCGGGGCATCGCCTTCGCCCCCGACGGCCGCACGCTCGCCAGCAGCGGCAACGACCGTACGGTGCGCCTGTGGGACGTCGCCGGACGGCGCCCGTGGGCGACGCTGGCGGGCCACACCGACGCGGTGTGGAGCGTGACCTTCGCTCCCGACGGGGGCACGGTGGCCAGCGCCGGCACGGACGGCACCGTACGGCTGTGGGACCTCGATCCCGGGGCCCGGCTGGCGCGGATCTGCCGGCTGGGCGCGAGCATCGACGAGGACGCACGTGCGAAGCTCCTGCCCGGTGTCCGCCTCACCGACGACAAGGCGGCCTGCGACGGGCGGGGGTGACGGCGACTCACCTGCTCGCAGGGGGTTTCCCGGGTGTTTCCCGTTGCCCGTCGCAAGGAGGCGACACCCGGTTCCTCGACAAGCGCGAGGCGCGGCCAGCAGGCTCCTGTGCGACCACTTCTTTCGACGACCACGGGAAACGGGGGTCCTGGCATGCACCGCCGGACCGGTCTCATCCGCACGCTGATCGCGTTACTCGCCTTCCTCTTCTGGGCGCCGGTGTCCGCCGCCGCCGCGAACACCACGACGCCCGTACAGCGCGTGTCCGCCGACGCGTGCGGCGTCCTCGCACCCGGAGCCTCCGCGGCGGCCGAACGCGCGATCGCCGCCGCCTGCGCCGAGGTGGCGGCCGGCACCTGGTACACGTGGGGCGGCGGGCACGGCGCCCGGCCGGGCCCCACGTACGGCCAGGTCGACCCGACCGACCCGGACAGCGAACACGACCCCGAACGGCTCGGCTTCGACTGCTCGGGCCTGGTCCGCCACGCGTACGCCGAGGCGGCGGGCTCCGACATCCTCAATGGCATCGCCAGCCAGCAGTACTACACGCACCGCGCCGCCGCCCGCTTCACCGCCGCCCAGGGCCTGGCCCCGCTGGCCCCGGGCGACCTGCTCGCCTGGGGCACCTCGCGGGACCTGCACCACATCGCCATCTACCTGGGCGCGGGCAGGATGGTCGAGGCCAAGGAGTCCGGCACCAGGCTCATGGTCAGCGACGTCCGCCTGGGCGGCGACTACTTCGGCGCCGTCCGCGTCAACACCGGGCAGGTCACCGGTCACATCCACCAGACCTGGGGCACCGACGTGTGGACCAAGGCGGAGCCCTCCCTCGGCGCCGCCCGCGTCTACGCCTTCCCCTACTCCACCACCATCCGCGTCCAGTGCCAGAAGCACGCCGAAGAGGTCACCTCCGACGGCTACACCAACGACGTGTGGTCGTACCTGCCGGACTACAAGGCGTGGGTGACCAACATCTACATCAAGGGGGCGGCCTGGCTCGACGGGGTGCCCGAGTGCGGGACGACGGTGCCGGCGACACGGTGACGGGCCGGCGCCGGGGGCCGTTCTGAAGCGGACGGTGCCCGGAGCACGGACGACACGAGTGCGACCGCTGCCTCGCGGGAGGCGGCGGTCTTCTCGTACCGGGGCGACGTGCGCGTCCGTACCGGGGCGCGCTGGTGCGGGTCGCCCGTGATGAACAGGTCGTCGCTGCCGGGAGCCACCGCGCCCCGCAGCACCCGCCACTGGGCGGGATGCAGATCCTGCGCCTCGTCCACCACCACGTGGTCGTGCGTGGGCGACGACGCCGCCAGCAACTCGGCCGCCCGCGCGCACACCTTCAGATACGTCGTTCCCTTCCGCTCACGCAGCATCGTCTCGAACAGCTCGACCGCGGGCCACAGTCGCTCCCGCCTGCTCGGGGACAGCGCGCTGCCCCGACCGCGCCGCGAAGCCGCGAGATAGTCGTCCACCGTACGCAGATCCTGTGCGAGGACGACGTGCCGGTACTCCTGGGCGAGAAACTGCTCGGTCCACGGCAGCCCGAGCTTCTTGACCACCCGCTGCCACACCTGCCGCTCCTCGCGGTCGCCGACGGGCGAGGGGGGCTTGCCGTCGAGACGGGTCACGACGCCGTGCGCGTAGGCGTTGACCGTGGTCACGTCCACCCGCTCCAGCAGCTCCTCGTCGCCGTCCAGGAGCAGCGACAGATTCTCGCGCAGCGCCGCCGCCAGTGCGTTGGTGTACGTCGTGAGCAGGACCCGGGTGCCCGCGGAGCGGCCGAGCAGATGCTTGACGCGGTGCAGGGCGGCGACCGTCTTCCCGGTCCCGGGACCTCCGGTGACCTGCACCGGGCCGCCGTGGGACACCCGGTAGGCGACCCGCCGTTGCGAAGGGTGCGGGAAGACCCGCCAGGCCGCGAAGGGCTTCTCCAGGAGGTCGGAGAGTTCCTCCGGGCCGGTGACCGGCGTGATCCGGCTGGTGGTGTTGGCGATCGCGGCCGCGAGGCTCTCGTCCGGATCGGGGCCGGCGGCCACCGGCCGGCGCACGGCGACGACGTCCCGGTAGACCTCATCGGGGCCGAACCCCTCCGCGAGGTACTGCAGCACCTCGAACTGGTCCTCCGGCAACAGGGTGCCGAACGCCTCGAGCTGGGGTTTGTCGATGATGGTCCGCACCGCGCGGACCACCTGGTCGTCGAGGCCGAGCTCACGCAGCACGGTGTCCGAATACCGTGCGAACAGCGACGAGGGCGGCGGCGGCCTTCTCCAGCTGGGGCGTCAGCTGCTCGATGGCCACCACGTTGCGGACCTCGAGTGCCCGCGTCGCCGAGTTCGCGGTGCAGAGCCGTTTGGCGGCCCAGGTGCAGGCGTCGTCGTGCGGTACGACGTTGAGGAGCAGGAACACGTCGCTGCCGTCGTCGGGAGCGAGTACGACACCGCGCCAGAAGTCGTTGATCCGGATGGTCCGCATCCGCGGATCACGGGCCTTCTCGACGGACTCCAGGTGCAGCCCCTTGTCCGCCTGCAGTTCGGGAACGGTGAGCTGCTGGAACTTCTGCGTCGCCTTGCGCACACCGGCCCGCACGGGTTTCTCCAGGAGGTCGTAGCTCTCCCAGGAACTGTTGGCGAACGCCAGCTACGGCACGACGTGCTCTCCCCACCCCGGACGGTCACTGCAAGCTGATCATATGCGCGGCGTGTCCACCAGCCGGGCGGCCACCTCCGCGACGTCCGCGAGCAGCCCCACCGGGTCCTGGTCGAGGTCCAGGGCGTGCTGGTGGAGGACGATGCCGGCGTGCCGCACCCGGTGAGCGGCATGGCCGGCGTTGCCCTTCGCGTACACCAGGTGCCCCTCGCCCAGCCCGAGGGCGGTGCAGTAGGCGAGCATCTGGTACAGGTCGGCGTCCGGGTAGCCGCCCGGTCTCTCCACCTTGTACTTGGCGTCGGCCACCGCGCACGGCACGCGGTCGGGCCCGTGGAGGACGAGGTCCGGCCTCATCCGGATGGCCCGTGCCTCGTCCAGGTGGAGCGGGTCCTGGAACCGCGCGACATGCCCGGAACCGCGCAGCGCCTCCCGCAGGGCGACGGTCACGAAGTCCTCGAAGAGCTTGTTCATGTCGAACAGGAACCCCTCGATGCGCAGCCCGCCGGGCCCGTGCTCCGGGGAGGCGTCCTCCAGCACGGCCCGTGCCAGCCGCAGGGCGTGGTGGTACCGGGCGTTGAGGCGGCTCGGCCGCCACTCGGGCAGGGGCCGGCCGCGCACGAGCACCGTGACGTCCGCCAGCCGCCCCCGTTGGTGCAGCAGCCGCCGGCGCACCTCGCGCGGCACGCCGGGCAGCCGCAGCAGTCGCTCGACGGCCGCCCGCAGGATCCGGTTCTCCGCGATGTCCGTCGTGAAGTCGTCGTACACCACCTCCACCGGCAGCGTCGTCCCGAACCGGCGCCGTATCTGCTCGGCCTCCCGGATCCGCCCCCGCACGACCGGTGAGGTCTCCTCCGTCACCCGGTAGCCCTGCAACAGCCCCTGCCGCAGGGCCCGGTCCACCTGCCGCTCCACGGCGTGGGCGAGCGCGGGCAGCACCTCCCGGTGCTCGGCCACGCCGACCTCACCGTCCCGCCAGGCACCGGCGGGGTCGAGGCTGTAGCCGAGCAGGAGGAAGAGACGGCCGATCGGTACCTTGGGCACGATCCGGACCGTGAGGTCGCCGTGCCCCGGTACGGCGACCGTGACGGCCCCGACCTTGCTGCCCGCCCGCAGCGACCAGCGCCCGGGGGAGTAAGGATCCGGTGCGGCGTCCACGATCCGCAGCGCGGCGAGCGCCCGCCCCACATCGTCGGGCAGCGCGACGCCGACCGCCGGCGCGTGCTCGACGAGCTCGACGACCGGCGTCACCCCAGCGACTCCCGCAGCGCCGCCAGCCCGTACCGCTGCTCGACGTCCACGCCCTCGCCGTAGTGGTGCTCCTCCAGCAGCGGCAGGATCTTCGTCCGCCAGGTCCGCTCCAGACCGCCCTCCCGGTACACGCCCTTCTTCATCAGGTACGAGGGACCGATGCGGAAGTCCGGGTCGTCGATCCGTACGTTGAGCGCGTCGAGCAGGTCCGCGGGTTCGGCGTCCCTGCCCTCCCGCTCCAGCCACCGGCGCAGCAGCCCGCTCGTCGGCTCGGTGCGCGGGGACAGCTCGACGAACGCGAAGCGCCGGCGCATCGCCGCGTCCACGAGGGCGATGGACCGGTCGGCGGTGTTCATCGTCCCGATCACGAACAGGTTCGGCGGCAGCGCGAAGTCGTCACCGGAGTACGTCAGCCGCACCGACTTGTTGCGGTACTCCAGCAGGAAGTACAGCTCGCCGAAGACCTTCGCGAGGTTGGCCCGGTTGATCTCGTCGATGATCAGGAAGTGCGGGATGTGCCGGTTGCCCTCGCGGGACGCCAGATCGGCGAGCTCGCGCAGCGGCCCGGCGGTGAGCCGGAACGCCACCTCACGGGTCTCCGGGTCCTCCTGCGGCCGGAACCCCTCGAAGAAGTCCTCGTAGGAGTAGGAGGGGTGGAACTGCACGAGCTTGACCTGCTCGGGGCCGCCGCCCAGGAACTCGGCGAGCTTGAGGGCGAGGTAGGTCT
The DNA here is from genome assembly GCF_042732315.1 of Streptomyces sp. NPDC059787. Taxonomy (NCBI): domain Bacteria; kingdom Bacillati; phylum Actinomycetota; class Actinomycetes; order Kitasatosporales; family Streptomycetaceae; genus Streptomyces; species Streptomyces sp. NPDC059787. Next base: position 69,191 of record NZ_JBHWHX010000011.1, on the reverse strand, counting down.
TGCCGGTGCCGGGCGGACCGTAGAACACGAGCTGCCGCTCGTCCCAGAGGAGATCGCGCACCTCCCGCAGCCATTCGGTCCCGTGCACGAGCAACTCGGCGGCCAGCTCGTCCGTGGGCTCGGGCAGCTCCAGCTCCCGCCGGGCGGCGAGCGCGGGGATCTCCACGCTCGGGTCCCGCTCCGTCCCCCCTGCCTCCTCGGCCAGTTCCTGGTCGGTGAGACCGAGTCCCTCGACATGGGCCTGGACGGCGGAGAGGTCGACGACGTCGTGCTGGACGGACAGCTTCTGCTGGAGCTCCTCGGGCAGGTCGTCGTAGGGAAAACCGGCCGGCTGCCACTCCGCGGGCCGGCGCAGGTTGGACCGGCGGTCCTCGGACTCCGTCCGCTCGGCCTCACCGGTGATCTCGCCGACGTACAGCCGGCCGCCGGAGATCGTGCACACGGTGTCACCGGGCTTCATGCGCGACAGGAAGGCGTGGAGGTCCTCGACGAGCTGCTGCCGCTGGCTGTACGTGGCGGTCGACTCGTAGTCCTCCTGGACCAGGGTGCGCAGCTCGTCCTTGCTGACGCCCTGCCGAACGCCCTGCCGCAGCCGGGAGGCAGCGAGGGTGACGCGTCCCTCGGGCAGCCACAGACGCTGGACCAGGTCCAGACCGGTGACGTTGGAGCCGCGTACGAGCCAGGTCCGGTTGGGACCCGCCCACACCCCGGACATGAAGTCGGACAGGGGCCTGTCGTCCTCGGTCCGCCACTCCTCCCACCCGTTGCGCGGCGCTCCGACCAGGACGACGGCGGCGAAGGAGGGGGAGCCGAACACCACGTCCTCGGTCAGCTCCAGCCAGCCCGGCCATCGCACCGACGGCACCAGCACGCCTTGCGCCCGGAGCTCCTCACGGCGTTTGACCTGAGCCTTGAAGTGCTTGCCCAGCGAGGGCCTCACATGATCACGCACGGGAGAGCCGGACCGTACGAGGAACTTCCGGCTGCCGTTGGTGCCCGTCTCGTCCAGGAGTACTCCGCGTGCCCGGTCGATGCCGTCACCGCTGGGCAGCCGGAGTCGGAACTCCGGATATTCGTCGGCCATAGGACCCTCTCGCACCTGCTGGTCGATCCGTCTGCAGAGTACTGGCAGACACTGACAATCCTGCTGTGACGCCGGCATCGGTGGGCCGGTCCCCGATGACGAGAGGGCCGGTCCACGGTTGACTCGCTGAACGCCTCCGGGTGGTCAGCGGTCCGTCACGTCAACGTGTTGGACAGGTGGGGCCCGATGTACCCGATGTACCCGATGTAGATGCCGTATTCGGTACAGGACCCGTCGAAGTAGTGCAGCCGCGGCGCGATCGTGTTGCCGCCGCCGACGCGTACGTGCGCGCCCATGAACACCTTCCGTGCCGGATCGACGTGCTCCGGCACGGGGAACGTACGCTGCCGGCGCCAGCTCGAGTTGCCCTTCACCGACTTGGACTCGTCCCGCACGATCTTCCGGGGTGAGATCGTGCGGACCCCGCCCGGGGCGTCGGCACACCACTGCTTGAAGTCCCGGCCGACCTGCCCGGCGGTTGCCGCCCGGGCGAAGTCTTCGAGCGCCAGCAGCGCGTCCCAGGTCATGCGCACCCAGGACGAGCCGTACGCCTGCGCGTCGAGGTCGAGCGTCACCTTCCGGGAGCCGGTGAAATGCAGGCGGGGGAGGGAGCCGATGCGGTGCAGGAGTTCCTCGAAGGACTCCGGGCCGTCCTCCGGCGCGGTGAGCGGGGTGTACGCGGCCGCGGCGGCGCCCAGTTCCACCATCTGCCTGCGCAGCACCTGCAACTGGGCCCGGACGGAGTGCAGTTCCCGGTACTGTTCGTCGTACTCGGCGATCAGCAGGGTCTCGTTGTCCTCGGCCTTGCGCAGTTCGTACTTGAGATCGCGGATCTCGTCGGCCCGTACCCGTTGTTCCCGTCCCGCCTCCTCCAGGATTTCGTGGAGGACCTCGTTCTCGACACGCAGCCGTTCCAGCTCGGGCGCGGCGGAGTCACCCGCTGTGCGGGTCCGCATGACCGGCACGGAGTCGAGCTCGGCGGGCAGGGGAGCACGGGCGGCCAGTCGCTGGGGCAGCTGGGCGATGATCCTGCGGGCCTGCGGCGGGCGGTCGGTGATCAGCCTGCGGGACATCACCCGGTGCCGTTGCCCGTCGGCGGGCCAGGCAGGGTCGACCCCCGGGAGGTAGGTGCGCACACCGCCGCCGTAGACCCGGTGGTACTCCAGCGCGCGGTTGAAGCGGGCCTCCGCCTCGGGGGTGAGCACGTAGAGGATCGCTAGACCGGCCAGGGGCCGGACCAGCGGGTCCACGGTGTCCTCCAGCCAGGCGTCGAAGCCGGTTCCGTACGGCGTGCTGGCCACGACGACCGGCAGACGCCGTGTCTCGTCGCACAACTCGTCTATCACGGCGTCGACGTCCTCCGCCTCGACCACCTGGGGTTCGGCCGTGACGTCGGCGAGGCCGTCACGTGCGTCGAGGACCTCGAGGAGACCGCGCGCGAGCCGGGGCGTCTTGGCCGGTACGGGCACGGCCTCGGGGTCGTCCGGCAGGTGCTCCACGTCCAGCTGGACCCTGGTCGGACCGTCCCCGGCCTGACGGATCACCAATGTGGTCTGCCAGGTCCCGCCGGGCAGCGTCTCGCGCAGCCGCCAGCGGCCGTACGTCCCCGAGGCGCCGGTGGCGGAGTCGTGGTCGAGGGTGACGCCGCGGGCTATCTCGTTGCGGCCCTCGGTGAAGGCGTCGACGTCGTAGCTCTTCGGAGGTTCCTTGAGCCATCGGCGCAGCCGGTCGTCGACCTGTGCGCCGGTCGTGACGTAGTCCAGTCCGCTGGTGACGACCATGCGGTATCGGCGGGTGTCCAAGGCGGGATCCTCGTGTCCGGAGACGTGCGGGGGTGTAGAGGGCGACCGCTCAGTTCTCCGCGGCGCCGAGTGCGGTCAGCAGATCGGCGACCTCCCGCAGACGGGTGTGGATCTGCGCGGGGGCCGGAGGCAGTTCGCAAGTGCGGTAGTGGCAGGCGGCACTGAGCGCGGACCAGGTGGTGTGGCAGCGGCGGGCCGTCTCATGGCCCGCGTACCAGCCCAGGCACAGCAGCCGGTGCTTGCCGACCCGGGTCATCGACGGGGTGACCCGCCGCCAGTACGCGTCAAGGGCTTCGTCCAGCGCCATCCGGAGCAGCACGGCGGCGGCGCGGGCGCGCAGGCCGGGCGCCAGGGTGTGCACGGTGCCGGGTTCGGGAAGCAGGAGGTGGCGGGCAGCGGTCACGTGGGCCTGCGGGGACGCGTTCACCGGACACCCCCTACGCTCTCGGAGTCGCCGCTGCGCCGGATGGCCGCCGCCAGCGCCTCGGTCCGGCGCACCAGTCCCCTGCGGTCCTCCACCGTCGGAAGGGGCGCGTGAGCACCGGAGTTGAAGGCTTCGACCAGCGCCCAACCGCCCGTACAGATCCGTTCGACGGCCGCACGGGCATGCTGTCGCTCGTCCCCGAGCAGCGCGAGGGACACGTACGTCTTGGTACGGTCCAGGGAGGCGACGCGCTCCTCGACGTCCCGCAGGCCGAGCCCTCGCTCGTCCCGCAGCCGGCGTCGCGCGGTCTCCAGACAGGCCGCCTCCACCGCGACCCGGCACATGGCGGGCAGTACGTGATCGGCCACACCCTGCGGAAGGTTCGGGTCCTGGGAGATGTCCCGCGCCTCCTTGAGCGCTTGCTCCACCGGGTCGGTCACCGTCTCCACGCCCACCACCGAGTCGGGCTGACGGGTGACCCGCAGGACGGTCGCCTTGATGCCGAGGTGGACGACGGCCTGCTGGAGCCGGGTGTCGTGGGTGAAGACGATCACCTGCCGGTCACGGGCGCAGGCGTCGAGGACCCGTGCCAGCCCTTCGACCTTCTCCGGGTCCATCGACTGCACGGGGTCGTCGATGACGAGGAACCCGAACGGGCTGGCCGCGTGCGTGGCGCGCGGCAGGAACAGGGACAGCGCCAGCGAGTGCAGCTCGCCCTGGCTCATCACGCTGTAGGCGGGGGCGCCCATGTCGTCCACGGAGACGCCGAGTTCGACCTTGCCGCGACCGGGGGTGCCGGCGAGGGTGACGGAGCCGAGTGTGACGCTGCTGTGCTCGCACAGCTTCTGCCACACCTCCTGCGACCGCTGCGCGAAGGGACGCAGCCGCTCGTCGCGCAGCTCGTCGATGATCGGGCGCAGCCAGCCGCGGGCCTTCCGCGCGTGCTTGCGCCGCTCCCGCGCCACCTCCGCGGCCTCCGCCGCGCCCAGCCACTCGGTGAGCCGCGCGGCTACCGGCTGCCAGGCACCGTCGTGCTCGGCGAGGCGCAGGGAGGCCTCCTCCCGTACCTGCCGGCAGGCGTTGTCCAGGGTGGCCGCGGCACGCTCGACGCGGTCCGCCAGCTCGCGGGGATGCGTGACGTCCCGGCACTGCGCCCACTCCTGCCACACCGCCGCGAGCGGGGAGGTCTCGCCGCGCAGCCACACCGGGACCGGCTGTACGAGGTCGTGGACGGCCCGTACCGCCACCGCCACGTCCTGCCGGGCGGCCTGCGCGTCGGCGGCCTCGGCCTGGAGCCGCTCGGCTTCGGCCCGCGCCTGCTCCGCCCATGCCCGGTCGAGCCGGTTCTCCGTGCCGCAGACGGGGCAGTCCGTGCTTCCGGAGCGCCGCTGGTGCTCGATGGCCGTCTCCAGCAGCCGGGCCAGGCGTCGGGCCTCCTCGGCACTGCCGTACCGGGCCTCTTCGGCTCCCTCGGCGGCCTTCCGCAGCCGGGCCACGGCTCCGCCGACCTCTGTGAGATCCGGCCCGGCCAGGCTCGCCCGCTGCCGCAGCCGGGCCAGTTCGGCCTCGGCGGCGGGGGCACGGCTGCACAGCAGCGCCCGCACCCGGTCGAGGTCGGGCCGGGTGCCCGACAGGGCTTGCGCGGCTTCGCGGGCCCTGGGGTCGTCGAGTGCGGCCAGAGTGTCACGGAGCTGGACGGTGAGCGTGTCAGCCCGTTTGACCGTCTGCTCGCATTCGCCCACCGCGTCCTTGACCCGGCCGTCGAACTCGGCGAGCAGCTCGAGACCGAGGAGCTTGAAGAAGGCGTCGTGCAGCCCGCCGAGTGTGCCGTTGATCATCGATCCGAGTTCGCTGTACGGCAGGAAGGGGCGGGCGAGCTCCAACGCCTCGGCATCGACGACTTCGTCCAGGCTCCGCTCCGAGCCGTCCGCCCCCTCGACCCCGGTCCGGGCCTCGCCGACCTTGGTCCCGAACCAGCTCCGCCGTACGGTGACGGCCTCGCCGTGCTCGCCGACGGTCAGTTCGACTCCGACCTCGGGCGTGACGTCGGGGCTGTGCAGGTTGCGCCAGCCCTTCTGCCAGTCGCCGGCCCGCCGTCCCTCCCAGCGGGAATTGAGTCCGGTGATCGCGGTCTCGGCGGCCTCAGCGAAGCTCGACTTGCCCGAGCCGTTGGGCCCCGCGACGACGACCAGGCCGGGGCCGGGCGGCAGTTCGAGGGTGGTCCGCGGACCGATACCTCGCCAGCCGGCCGCGGTGATGGACCGCAACCGCACCGGCCCCGCTCGCCCTTCGCGGCTCCGCACCCGCTCGTCCGGCAGCAGTTCGCGCAGCAAGGACCGTGCCTCGGCAGTGAGGTCCGAACCATCGAGTCGGTCGAGGAGGAGCTCCCGTACAGAGGTCGGCGAGTCGGCGGAGGTATGCGACTGGTCGGTCATGACTGTCCCTTTCGTGGGAGCGCGAGATGAGGTGCGCCTGAGAACGATGGACATGTTGTTTGCTTCAAGAGAATGACGCTTACTTGTGAGCATCGTCAACAAGTTAAGTGAAATAGGTTAATTCGAAAATGTGTACACGTGAAGGAGTGTTCGATGCGGCAATCGGTTACGTGTGTTGAACAAGGGGGTGGTGGAGAACCGCCAGGACGCGCCCGCTGGTGGCGGTCGGCTCAGAAGAGCGCGTCCCCGATCCACGCGACCGCCTGCTCGGGGTGCGCTTCGGTGTCGATGCCGATGACGTGGAGTGTGGCGAGCATGCCCTGAGGGCCGTTGACCTCCAGCAGGCGGTGGGCGCGGCCACCGGACTGCGGATGCATGATGACGGCGCTCGCCGTGGTGCAGGAGCTGTAGCCGGTTCCGTAGGTGAGCAGTTGGTGGACGTCCGCAGCGCTGACGCCGTGGCGGTCGTAGCGCTTGTACTTGGCGTCCACGGGCAGCAGTGAGCGGGCGGAGCCGTTCCGGCCGGGGAGTTCGAACAGTACGTCGGGCCGGAAGGCGGAGGGGTTGCCCAGGTCCCCGCGGACGGTGATTCCGGCACCACCGTTTCCGGGGAGGACCCGGCCGCCGTGCCGGGCGGCGACCTCGGTCATGAGGCGCCGGACGACGGCTTCCCAGAGAGTGGGCATGCGCAGGAGCAGTCCGTCGGCCGCGATGCCACGGTCGGTGAGGAGATCGCTCACGCCACCGCCGCGCAGGATGAGGCGGGCCCAGACATGGGCGGCGCGGTAGCGCGCGTTGAGCCTGGTGTAGTGGATGCGGTCCAGGGCGTGGAGCGCAGCGGCGGGGGAAGCGGCCGTGGGAAAGGCCTCGGCGGCACCGTGCAGGTCGCGGGCGAGCCCGGGATGGAGCGTCAGCCGTAGCGCGGCTCGCAGCGCGGTTCCCAGGACGCGGTTGTCCCAGACGTCGGTCTCCCGGTCGAATGCGCGGATGTGCAGCCTGTCCAACTGTCCGTAACGGCGCGTGGCCTGTGCTGCCACGTCGAGACGTCCGCGGAGTACCGGTTCGACGGTCTCGCGACGGACGTAGTCGCGCCGCAGACCGTCGTGCACGAGGTGTTCGCACTGCTCCAGCAGCGCCGTCGCGACGAGGTCGGCGTAACCGTCCGGCTGAGTGGCCCAGCGCCGGGTGGGCGACCGCAGCGGGCGTGGCGCGTCCAGGGCGTAGCCGAGCCAGCTCATCAGCCGCTCACCCGGGATGGCGAACTTCGGCTCGATGACCAGCCGCAGGCGGTCGAGCACCAGGAGCCCGACGGTCGCCTCGGCCCTGAGCCGCCAACCGGAGTGGTCAGCGCCCAGGGTCACGCAGCCGTGGGCCTGCAGGGCGTGCAACCGGTTCACGTCCCGTGGAGTGAGCCGGTCCCTGCTCAACGGAACGCTCCGGTACTCGGCGAGTCGGACGACCGGGCGGTCAGGCATCGGTGCCGGAGCCGCCGCCGGTGAACTCGGCTGTCAGCGCGTCGGCGAGGTCCTGTGGGGACATCTGCAGGAGACGCCCGGTGTCGGCATCGACCAGGCTGCCCAGGATGCGGGCCAGCAGGTCGGTCCGACCCAGACAGTAGTCCTCCAACAGGGGGACGACCTCGTGGTGGAAGGCGGCCGCCAGGTCGTCCTCCGTGGCGATCGGCTCACCGTCACGCAGTAGGTAGGCGTGCCCGATCTGGTGGTCGGCGTCGAGGTGTCGGGCGATCCGGGTGTTGAGGGCCTCGAAGAAGGCCGCCAGGTCGAGAGGACCGATCGTTCCCGACACGGCGTCCGGATCAGGGTCGACCGACAGGAAGGCGAAGCGACGACGGACCGCCGCGTCGAGGTGGCTGACGCTGCGGTCGGCGGTGTTCATCGTGCCGATGATCCTGACGTTGGGCGGCACGTGAAAGCTGCGCCCGCTGACGGGCAGGGTGACCGGTAGATCTCGCTTGTCGAGTTCGAGAAGGGTGATCAGCTCGCCGAGAACGCGGGGCAGGTCACCACGGTTGATCTCGTCGATGACCAGGAGGAACGGCTGGTCGGGGCAGTCGGAGGCCCGGCTGCACAGGTCGTGGAACAGGCCGTCCTTGAGGACGAGGGTGAGCCCGGGGCCGGTGGCGTCCAGATCCGGTTTGAAGCCCTCGACGAAGTCCTCGTAGCCGTACGAGGGATGGAAGGTGACGAGGCGAACACGGTCATCGCGCAGCAACTCGACCTGAGCCCCGGCGCGTTCGCGCGGCTCGGTGCCGAGGGCGTCGGCGCGGTCGGTCAGGGCGAGGGCCGCGCCGAGCGCGAGCCGCGTCTTGCCCGTTCCGGGCGGCCCGTGCAAGATCACTTGTCCCTTGCGCTCCAGTGCGTCCAGGACGGCCTGCACGTCGTCGGGCAACGCGACCGTCGTGTCACCCCGTCGTGTTTCACCCCGGCCGGCGAGCGCGTCGGCTCGAGGCGCGGTGAACTTGGTGAACAGAGCCGGATCCACCTTGGCGAAGGTGGACCGCCAGCCGTGCTGCGGCCTGTCCAGCCTCCGCGCGTGAGAGGTGTCCCACTCCACCGGTACGACGTGTTGGAATTCGGTGCGATCGGGGGCGAAACGGTAGCTGTCGGTGACCGTGCCCGTGGCGAGGACCTCGTCCGTTCCCCGGTTCGCGACGATCCGGTCGCCGGTCTCCAGGTCCCGGAAGGCCAGCAGCCGCCGGGCGAGCGTCAGACTGCCGCCGTTCCTCCCGGGCCAGTGCCGGTCGAGTGCTGCCTTGAGCTCGGTGTCGTTCTGGTACTGGCCCAGATCGCCCAGCGCGTCCCAGCCCACACAGATGAACCGGTTCTCGCGGCACTCGTCCCAGCGGTTTCCCCGCTCGCCGGGGGCGATCTTCCAGATGGTGCGTCGTTTTGACCCGGTGGACCGAGGGTCATGGTGCTGGTACAGGAAACGCATCACCTGTTGTCCGCTCCATCCGCCGAACTCGTCCCGCGAACGGACAAGTTCGAGTAGGCGGCGGTTGCTGCGCCAGGCGGGCGAGTCCGCCTCGGCCGTACCGCCCAGCAGGACGAGGAAGTGCCGCAGGTGCTCGGCCGAGTAGACGGGCAGGAAGTGATCGGGGAAGTAGACGGCCAGGGACTTCGTCACGAGGGCCGGGCCGAAACGCAGCAGGTCGAGTTCGTCCAACGAGTCGAAGTCCTGGCGGTCCACCGCCTCGAAGGCCTGGAGGAACTGCGTCCGCAGGCGTGCCCACGCGTCCTGCGGTTCCCTGCCCCGCAGGGGAGCCGCCATCCGCCACTCGCCGGAGTTGTGGCGGTACATGATGTGCTTGGCGGCGCTTCCTCCCCTGATGCTGCCGAGGTGCGAGGTCCCGAACTCCATCAGCCGGCAGTACCCCGTCCCCGGTGCGCGCGCGTCGGGCGCGTCCACCCCGAGGGCGTAGCGCTCCAGAGGAAGTGCCGGCCAGTCCTCCAGAGGGAACTGGGCGAGAACCTGCTCGCGCTCCGCGTCGGCCCGCACCTCGTCCTCGGCCACCGAACCCCGGTCGAAGGCGACAGCCGCCGCCCACACATCCACCGCACCGCGCATGGAGCCATCATGCCGGACACGAAGTGCGAGTTGGCGTGGGCCGGGACGAAGCGGGACTCGGACAGATGCGGTCGGTGCAGACGGCGCGTGCGGGCTCGGACCGGCAGGGCGACGATCAGGAGCCCGGGCCCTCGATAAGGTGATCGGCATGTCGTCCTCGCACCTGCTGATCATCGGAGACCGGGCCGCCCTGAGCTGGGTGGTGACCGAGCAGCGGATGGCGTTCCCGGCCGGGCGGACCAAGGTGGCGCGGACGCTGAAAGAGGGTGACGAGATCTTCCTTTACACGACGCGAGGCTGCTTCCGGAACCCGACCCGCGACCTGGGCCGTGTGATCGCCCGGGCCTCGGTCGCCACTCCCGTACGGGTGCTGGACGAGCCGGTCGTCTTCGGCGACCGCTCCTTCACGGAGGGCTGCCGTCTGAAGGTGTCCGGTCTGGCCCCCTTCCGCGATGGGCTCGTGCTGCGCGACCTGGTGCCGCGGCTGTCGGTCTTCCCGGACCCGGCGACGTGGAGCGTCCGCATGCGGCGCGCCTCGCTGACGCTGCCGCCGGGGGACGCGGACCTGATCCGCGGTGAACTGGAGCCGCTGTTGCGGCCGTACGGCGAGGCCGCCGACGCCTACCGCTGGGAGCCTGCGTCGGCGTGAGCCGGTTCCCCGGCAACCGGGGAACCGGTACTCCTCTACCGCATCGGACCTCGCAGCCTGATCGGTGTCCGGTCGCGCGCTCCGTCCAGGACCGTGTGGTCGACGGCGGCCCGGGGCGCGGCCGCGGTGAGCTTGATGACGCCGCGGTCGCCCAGCGCGGTCCGCCACTCGCCCGGCCGGGGCCGGCTGCCGCGCTCGCCGGCGGCCTGCGCGAAGAGCCTCCGCGCTCCCTCGCTCTGCCGGTCGTCGAGGCAACCGGGGACGAGTTCCAGGTCCTGGCCCGGTCTGACGTACGGCTGCCGGGCGACGACGCGCCCCGCCACCAGAGCCGTCTTGTAGGCGTCCGTGTCCACCGTCGCGTCGGTGGAGGACGCGAGCGGGTCGTTCCAGTCCGGAGTGGCGGCCTGGGCCTGGACCGCCGCGCGTCCCACCCGGCGGAAGCCGTCGCAGTCCAGGAAGTGAACGGCGGGCTCGGGGGAGAGGGACCACAGGACGTTGGCCTGCGAGATGTCGCCGATCACGAGTCCGGCGTCGTGGAACCAGCCGATGGCCTCGACACAGGCCAGCGCGAGGGCCCTGCGCTGCTCCGGTGTCGGCTGGGCTACGTCCTGCCAGGCCGCCTTGGGCGGCCTGGCAGGTACTGCAACTCAATGAGCTTCGTGGTCCCCGTCGCGGTGCGCCATGTCATGGGGGCGGGGGCACGCCTCATGAGGAAGCCGAGCGTCCGGCCGCCCTCGACCACACGGCACAGGGGCCAGGCGGCAAGGGCGTCGAGGCGGCTCCGGACCGCACCCGGTGCCGCGCCGCCCCGGGCTCAGGCGTGAAGGCTTGCGTCGGTGGGGTCCAAAAGTTCACCGAGGCGCGTCCCGCGTCGCTGCTCCACCCGCCGGAGAGGAGCCGGCCGTCGTCCCACTCCGCCCGTCACACCTCGCCGGCCCGGTTCCCGGACCGCGTGCCCGCGTCACAACCAGTCGTCGTACGTCTCGTCATCCGCACCGGGCTCACGAAGCACCACGACGAGTTGCACCGGAGTATCGGTGTCGTCCTGTTTCACGCCCACGAGGAGTTCTTTGCCGGTGACCCTCCACGCACGGTGCTCGATGTAGGAGTCCACGTCCGTGATCTCGTCCTCCGGTTCCTCCAGCCGCTCCCCGAGGACTCCGGACCGGAGCTGCGCCGCGACCTCCGGGATCCTCGCGACGGCGACGGCGTAGAGGTCGTCCAGGTGGGCGTCCGGGTCCGGCCTGTCGTCCTCGACCTCCTGGAACCACAGGGTGAACTCCACCTCGACCGGATTCTCGCCCTGAATCCATGCGCGGGCGTCATCACGCTGCCACGTGGTGGCCCAGCTCTTCGACGGGTTCCTGCGCTCGCCCGACCAGCCCGCCGCTGCGAGGACCGATTCCACCGCGGGGCCGTTGAGTTCCTCGATCTCGACCAGTCGGGAGATTTCCGCACTCACGTCAACCATTTACTCATCCCACTCATTCCATTTCCTGGCACGTGGAAGACGGCCAGCTTACCACTCGCGATAGCCTCCGGGAAATGCGTGCCGAGTAGCTGGCGGAAGTGCGCGGCGCCGGCTGCATTAGAAATAGCATAACGCACGCCCTTGCCGCCCAGTCCGTCGTTCAGTTCCATCAGCTTTGCGGCCTGATCGGTGATCTTCTTCTCGTTGTACAGCGAACTTTCCGGGTTGTACGCGGACTTGGCCCATTCGCTCTCCCGGCCGCCGGTGAACTTGGCCTCCATGATCCAGCCATGGGCGGGCCCGCCGTCTACATGCACTTCACGGCCGTCGGCAAGCTTCCATATCTGTTCATAATCCGTTCCGGACACCACGCGCTGATAGCGGAACGAGGGCCGCTTCAGCATTTTGTCCGTCAGCCAGGCCAACCCCTTGAACGTCGGACAGGACTGAAGGCCGAGCGGATCGCACCAAGTGAGCGGATTGACCACGTACGCGTAGTCGTCCGGCCCTGCCGTCAATCCCAGCGGATCCGGAGAAATGTACCGTCCGGAAATGGGGTCGTAGTAGCGGAAGTAGTTGTAGTGGAGTCCGCTTTCCGCGTCGAAATACTGACCGGGGAAGCGGAGCAGGCACTCGGCTTCGCCGGATTCCTGGATCCTTCCACCCCACAGGGCGGACCGGTTCCTCCATGTCACCTCGCCCTCGGGCGAGAGCAGCTCGGTGGGGGTTCCGGCGAGGTTGCCGATGATGAGGCGGAAGTGCCGGTCCACCTCGTGCTGGGGGGCGTCCCGGAGCCACTCACGGCGATCCTGCACCACGGGCCGGTGGCTGTCGGGCGTGTACTCGTAGGTGATGCTCGTACGGCGATCACCGCCGTACACGTGTGTCTCCTCGGCCAGGCGGTTGCCGTCCCACACGAAGAAGACCGCCTCCGCGACGCTCCCCGCGTCGTCGGTCCGCTCCTTGGCCACCCTGCGGCCGAGAGGGTCGTACGTGTAGCGCCACTGTGCACCTTCCGGGGTGACCACCCGGATCAGCCTGTCCTCCGCGTCCCAGTCGTACGCCCAGACTCTCCGCTTGCCGGAGAGGGTCGTCAGCACCCTGCGGACCACCCGCCCCTGGGCGTCGTGGGAATAGGCGTGGCGACCTGCCCGGACGAGCCGCGTCCCGTCGTAGGCGAACGAACGGACGGGACTGTCGCTGGCCCCGTCCTCCGGGAGACGGGCCGACACGAGCCTTCCGGCGGTGTCGTAGGCATACCGTTCCTCCCACGCCTCCGCCCGGACGGCCACCGCCCGGCCTGCCCCGTCCAGCTCGTACCGGGCCCCGCCATCCGCGCCGTCCACCGTTCCCGACAGTCCGAGCGGCGCATGGTGGAACACGCGGTCGACGGATGCGGTGGCGGTGACGTCACGACGCTCGGCCTCACCCGCTCGCACCACCGTCTGACGGCTCAGCCGGTGCAGTGCGTCCCACACCTGCCGTACCGCAGGCCCGTCCTCGACCCCGATCTCGGTCTCCCTGCCCGCCGCGTCGTGACCGAAGCACACCGTGCGGCCGAAGGCTTCGAGGCGGCTGGGCAGTCCGTCCCCGTCGTAGGACCACCGGCTTCGGGCGCCGGACGGGGTGACGCGGGAAAGACGACGCCCCAGCGTGTCGTAGGTGAAGGTGCTGGTGGCTCCGTTGACGGCTTCCTGTGTGACACGCCCGTGGGCGTCGTGCTCGAAGGAGAGCAGGACCTGCGGAGAGCGGGCCTTCTTCAGGTATCCGGCGTCGTCGTAGTGGAACGTCGTCACCGCGTCCCCCACTCGCTTGCGCACGACGTTGCCGTTGACGTCACGGTGATACTCGATCTTCTGCCCCGCGCCGTTCACCTGTCCGACGAGCCTGCCCACCTCGTCGTACGCGTAGGCGAGGCGACGACCGTTGAAGTCCCGCTCGGCGACGAGCCGGCCGACCTCGTCATAGGTGTAGTCCCACACGAGTCCCGACTGGTTCGTGACCGAGACCAGCCGCAGTTCGGTGTCGTGCGCGAAACGGATCCCTCCCCCTGCCGGACCCGTCCTGCCGACCAGGAGGTCGAAGTGGGAGTACTCGGACCGGGTGACCGCTCCGGACGGGTCGGTGTGCGTCAGGAGGTTGCCCTCCGGGTCCCAGGTCCAGGACTCCCTGCTGCCGTCCGGGCCGACCCGCTCCCTGCGCCTGCCCTCGACGGTCCACGACGTGCGCGTCACTCCTCCGAGTGGATCCGTCACGGCGGTGACGTGGCCGAAGGCGTCGTACGCGTACTCGACGACCGCCCCCGTGGCGCTCGTCACCCTGGTGGGCAGTCCAGCCCCGTTGGACTCGATGCGTACGGTCGCACCCGACGCGTCCGTCAGCTCTGCGAGCGCCCCGTGGTCGGAGTGGGCGAACACGGTCACCGCGTCCTGCGGCTCGGTCACCGACGTGCGGTTGCCGCGCTCGTCGTAGCCGTAGGTCCGATGCGCGCCGTCGACGCCGACGGTGCGCGTCGGGAGGTGCCATTCGTTGTACTCCGCGGTCGCCCCACGGCCGTCCGGACCGATGACGGAGGTCACGTTGCCCGCCTCGTCGTAGGTGTAGGCGGTCCGCCGGCCCACCGGATCGGTCTGTGCGAGCAAGCGTCCGTAACGGTCCCACTCGAGCGACTCCTCCCGTCCGGCGGCGTCGACGACGCGGACCAGCTGCAGGAACTCGTCGTGCTGGTACGTCGTCGCACGACCCAGGGAGTTGACGTACGTCGTGGTGCGTCGCTCGGCGTCGTAGGAGAGCGAGCAGTTCAGGAAGCCGTCGACGCCCGTGCCGGCGACGCAGCGGTCCTCGTCGTCGTAGGTGAACCGGTACCAGCTCCCCTTGCGGTCGGTCCAGGACGTCACGCGGCCCCGGTCGTCGTAGGTGAACCTGAAGGGCAGGTCCGAGGAGTTGTATATCTCGGTCAGGTTCCGCTCCGCCGAATACCGGTAGCGCAGCACCTCCGTGAAGCCCTCGTCGCACGCGTCGTCCCGAAGCCGGAGGGCCGTGACGAGCCCCTCCTCCGTCTCTACGTCCAAGTGGTAGCCACCCGAGTGCCGCACCGTGCGTGGAGTGCCGTCCGCGGCACGGTCGAAGTCCACACGGTTGCCGTTGCGGTCGGTCACGGCGGTCAGCGCCAGGGTGTACGGCATGCCGGGCAGCGGATCTTCGATGGCCCGGAAGTGCCGTGTGACAGCCCCGTCCGGTGTGCGGATACTCAGGATTCCGTTCTGTGTGCCGTCCCATTCCAGGGGCCACCTCGGACCCTCCGACGGCATCGTCACCTCCCCCGGCCTGGGGGCCGGGTAGGCGAGGACCATGCCGTCCTCCGCCGCGAACAGGACGCCCTGCTCGTCCAGCTCGACCCTCTCGTCCAACGTCGACGCCCAGGACCTGCCGAACCAGCGGCCCTCGCGGTAGGTGGAGAGGTGAGTGCGCCGCAGTGCCAGGGCGAGAACGCCCGGCAACTCGATGTCCGTGTCGTACATGAGCATCTCACCGGTGACCATGTCGATGGGGTCACCGCCCGGGCACCGTCCCGCCAGAGCCTTGGCCCGCTTCACCAGGTCCCCGGATCCGCTCCGCAGCGAGGCGAGACCGGCCCGTCCAAGGCCCCGGATTCCCAGGGTCATGCTCTTGAGTCCGGCTGCTCCGCCCTTGAGGCCTTTGGCGAGTCCGCCGAGGGTGGTCAGCCCCTTCATGCCGGGTATGCAGTCCAGCGCGGCCAGTCCCACGTCCCACAGGGACGCCTGTCCTTTGGAGTATTTGTAGAGGGTGTCGGCGAGGACGACGAGTGCGGCGATGAGCACGATCGCGCCGAGGATGGGCCCGCCGATGATCATGGCGACGATGCCGACGACCGCGACGACGATCTTGCAGGCGGCGACGATGGTGTCCCAGTTGTCGGTGAACCAGTCGCCGATCTCCTCCCACCAGGAGCGGTTCCGGATACCGGCGTCGGAGGCCTCGTCGATCTTCGACTTGGTGTCGCGGGCGGCCTCCTCACGCATCTTCCGCGCGTCGGCGGCCATCTTCTTCGCCGCCGCGAGCGCGTCCTGAGCCGCGGAGACGTCCGACTGGGCTTTGTCCTGGGCGGACTTGGCGCTCCGCACGTCCCGGGTCGCGGCCCGCACCTTCGCCTCGTCCGGCTTGTCCGCGTCCGACTTCGACCCCGTGGGGTCGTCCTTGTACTTGTCGGCCTCCTTCGTCGCCCGGCCCACCCACGACTCCGCCGAGGTCAGCTTCGACTGCGCCGAGGACAGATCCGCGCGGGCCTCGCGCGCCTTGGCCAGCGCCTTGTCGGCGAGGGCCTGGGCGCGCTCCAGCTTCGGCCAGTAGTCGGCGAGCGCGTCACCGCACATCCCGTACGACTTCTCCAGCTTCCGCAGGTTCTTCGGAACCCCGGAGAACTCCTCCTTGAACACGTCGGCCGACTTGCCCGCCCACTCGGCCAGCGTGCCCTCACCGGCCATCCCCTTCACCAGGCGCAGCGCCTCGGAGACGTCGTCGGCGAAGCCGTGCAGGAACCTCGCCAGGGTGCGCACCCGGTCCGGGTCGCCGGGGGTCGGGTCCTTGTCCAGGTCAAGGACATGCCAATCACTCGGCCGATGGCCCACCATCCCGCAACCCCCGTCGCACGCACATCACCAACACCCGTATGCGCAAGCGAACCTACACAGCACGACAGTTCGACGAAAGATCGGCATCCAGCAGCAGCGCCACCAGCGCTAACCTCCTGGAGGTCGCCACCGGACCGGAGCAGGTCGCCGGCACGCCGGCCGCCTCGCAGACTGCGCCGGACGACGGCCCCGATCCGGGAAACGAAGGCCTGCAGACCGTCGATCCGGGGCTCACGGGACGCCCGGTGCACGACGGCATCAACGCCGGACCGCACCGCGCCCGGTCGACTGCGCTGTTCCATCACCGCCTGACCGACTCCCCTGAGGGAGCCCCTCGTCCCGTCACCGCCGGCCAGCCGGTACGGGAGGCCCTGTGCACGGGCATTGCCGCGTTCCCGCCACTGGGCCGCGGCAACGTCGGTAACGAGCACGACCACCTCATGACGGTGTTCCGGCACGCCGTCGAGCAGCCCGCGGACGCGGGGCTGCTCGCGCGGTTCGCACCAAACGGCGACTCCGTCGCCTGTGTGACGGGCGTGCTGCTGGGCGCCGTACACGGGATCGAGGCACTGCCCGTTGATCTGGTGAGCCGTCACGAACTGTCATGGGTGCTCGGCACCTTGGCATGTGACCTGCTGATCCAGATCCTGGACTCGCCCAGCGGCAGCGAGTACGTCGAAGGCTGGGACCCGCACTGGTGGAGCCGTCGTCCAGGTTGGTGACTTCCGCTGGTCATGGACGACGCAGCCTGCCGGATCGAGGACGAGGAGAGGCCCGCTGGGCCGGCCCGTGCCCTGTCCGCCGCTTCCGCCCTCGAGGGGGGACAGGCCGGTCACAGACCCATGACGACCACGCGGTCCCCGCACAGCTTGCGCAGGGCGTCCTCGTCGGAGGTGAAGACCGTGACCGGCCCCGGCCGTCGCAGGGCGACGGCCGCTACCTCCACGGCTGCTACTCCATCGGCGACGTCACCCTCTGGGGCGTCAACCGTCGACACGAGGGCACCGCCAACAGCCTGGCCGCGCTGAAGTCGATCCGCGCAGCCCGGTCCGACGGCACACCGATCTACGTGGTCCTGGACAACCTGTCCGCCCACAAGGGCCCCGACATCCGACGCTGGGCGGTGAAGCACAAGGCCGAGTTGTGCTTCACCCCGATCACATCGTGCAGACCCGGACTCTGCACGCCCACCTGCGCTGGCGCAACGCCAGCGGCCGCCACCGCGACGTCCTGGCCGCCGAACGCAAGGAACACGCCCGCATCCGCAGCGAGAAAGGCGTCCGCTGGGGTGGGCGGCCGTTGAAGGCGGCGTAACCAGCCGCGAACGGTGATCTCTGCGGACTCATTGAACCCGAGCCCGGTCAAGGTGTCCCGTCAGCCGCTCCAAAGTAGCCGCATTACCAGGGCTCCCCTGTGGATGGGTCGAGGCCCGCCTCCAAACGCCGTTTCTGCTCACGCCAGTTGACGAAGGAGGGCTCTCCGGGAAGGACGACACTGATCGTCTCCTCCTGGAATTCTTCATCGGTGAGCAGTCTGCGCAGGAACTCCGCCATTCCGAAAGGGTGGACCTGGAAGTGGGGATTCGTGTGCCGCCCGCATACGAGCACGGGCCACAGGTCGGGGTCGTCGCCCGTGGTCAGCCAGCAATAGATGTCTGCGCCACTGGTGACGCCCCAAGCCAGGATGGAGTCCGGGTCCACGTCGAGGGCCGCCCTGCCGCCGCACATCTCCCAGGTACCGCGGGCGTTCGCCGTCTCGTCCTTCAGCCCGGACCCGTCTGAGTAGGCGTCGGGCCGCGGAACCGGCAGCAGTATGCCGATCGCCTCACTGAGCTCCCCTGCCCCGTATACCTCCATGAAAGCGACATAGTCGGCCGGAAACCGCGTCCCCCAGGTCTCTTCGAGCTCGCTCCAGTCGATCCACTCGTTCACGCCGTGCGTCGTCGACACGACCTGCGCGAGCGCCGCTATTCCGGAGGTCCCGCCCACTTCCACTCCTTCACGTGCATCTTCGAAAAGCCACAACCTGCGCGATCACGCTCCCCACAGAAAGGGAAGGGCCGGCGCCGGCACGAACCTTCAACCCGGCGAACCGTCCGGGTCTGAGCACTGGCGAGGTGCCGCGAGTACGTCCCCGAGTACCTTCTCGAGCGTGACGCGGACCAGTTCGTGTCTCAGGGTCTCCTCGATGCCCTCGTAGATGCCCCGCATCGCCGGCTGGATGCCGTGACCCACCACGCATCCCTGGTCCGGGGTGGTGCGGTGCATCGCGAACAGCGGGCCGGGTTCCACTGCCTCGTACACGTCGAGCAGGGTCATCGACTCCAGCTCGCGTGCCAGCGACCAGCCCGCGCCCGCGCCCCGCCGGGACTCCACGAGCCCGGCTCTGCGCAGCTCGCCGAGCAGCCGTCTGATCACCACGGGGTTGGTGTTCGCGCTGGCCGCGATCTGCTCGGAGGTGGCGACCTCGTGGCCCTGGCGCTGGTAGAGACCGATCCAGGCCAGCGCATGGGCGGCGATGGTCAGCCTGCTGTTGGCGCTCATGAACCCCTCCTCTCGGCCGCAACGGTTCATGTTACGACAACTTAGTCGTAACAGTAAAGGTTGCAACAAGCTGTCGTAACAATTAGCGTTGCGACTGTCGGGGGAAGGGCCAATCGACGAGGAGAGAAGAATGAGCAAGCCACTCACGGGCAAGGTCGCCCTGGTCACCGGGGGGTCGCGCGGACTGGGAGCCGCGACCGTACGGCTGCTGGCCGAGCAGGGCGCCGACGTCGCCTTCACCTACGTCAGCTCCGAGAAGCAGGCGCAGGCCGTCGTCGACGAGGTGCACGGCAAGGGAGCCAAGGCCGTCGCCTTCCAGTCCGACCAGGCGGACACGAGCCGGGCGCCGGCGCTGATCGACGACGTGGTCGCGCACTTCGGCGGCCTGGACATCCTCGTCAACAACGCGGCGATCTCCGTGGCCGGCACGGTGGACGACCCGGACGCCGACACCGCCGCACTGGACCGGATGCACGCCACCAACTACCTCGGCGTGATCGCCGTCGTCCGGGCCGCCTCCCGAGTGCTGCGCACGGGCGGCCGCATCATCACGGTGAGTTCCGGACTGGGCTCCCGGGTCGGCGCCCCCGGCCTCGCCGACTACGCGGCGACCAAGTCCGGAATCGAGAGGTACACCATGGGCGTCGCACGCGACCTCGGGCCCCGGAACATCACGGCCAACGTCGTGGAGGCCGGGCTGATGGAGGGCGGCATGGAGCCGCCGGACCCCGAGACCCTCAAGGTCCTGGTCGGCTCGCTGTCCCTGCAGCGCATGGGACACCCCGACGAAATCGCCGCGGCGATCGCCTTCCTCGCGAGCCCCGCCGCGTCGTACGTCACGGGCGCGGTGCTGGACGCCCACGGCGGCTACAACGCCTGAACCCGAACCCCTGCCACGCGCCCCGAAGGGCATCGCGCCTTCGGGGCGTACGCACCGCCGACGACCCGGTGTCGTACATGCTCGCCCGGCCGCACGAACGGCCGCCTCGCCCCACCTTCCACGCGTCACCCGAACCGCAAGTCCTGACGACTGCTCGCTGCCCGCCGGTGCAGCCAGGCGGAGACGGAGAGGCCGATGGTGGCGACGGCGGCCACCGCGGCAATTTTTGCCGTAGCAGCAAGGCTCCTTCGCGAATCGGCACGGTTGCGCGGAGGCTGCTTCTCGAGCGCCCCCGACTGCATCGGGGTAGGTACGAGAGGGCAATCGATGACCAGCAGTGACATAGCCGCAGCCGCAGCCGCTGCGAGCCGGCCCGACGAGCAGGACTCCGAGTCGTCCGCCCGCTTGGCCGCTGTGCGCCAAGTCGCCAGTCGGTTCACCGGGACATACGGCCTGACGCAAGTCGACCCCGAGTTCGGTCTGCTCTTCGCCGAGACCGTGGAGGTCTGGCACAGCTTCGATCACGAGACCGTGTCACTTCCCGGCGATGAGTTCGCGGGTGCGATGCTGCGGATGCTCCGTGCGACCGCCGGCCTCGTGAGAAACCACGCCGACCGCATCTGGTCCCTCCAGGTCGACCACCACGGCTTCGCTCTGGCCGCCACCGCTTCGGGCGAATTGGAGAACGGCACCCCGGTGCGCATTTCACGTTGTCTCCAGGTGACGGTCCACGAGGGGCGCATCACTCGCATCTGCGAGTTCGGCGACCGACAGCAGCGCCTGCCGCTGGATGAAGCCCTGCGTGCCGCAGGCCGCTTCCGCAGCTGACACCCCCACCACCCCCGACATCGCCAGGAGTCATCATGGACGTCTTTCTCACAGGTGCCGGCGGCTATATCGGCGGAGCCGTAGCCCGCCGTCTGATCCGCGAGGGGCACACGGTGCGCGGCTTGACCCGCACGCCCGGCGTGGTCGATGCTCTCGCCGCCGCCGGCATCGAACCGGTCGTCGGGGAACTCGACGACACGGCGCTGCTCAAGCGAGAGGCCGACCGCGCCGACGCGGTCGTCAATGCCGCTCACAGCGACCACCGCGGCGCTGTGGCCGCCTTTGTCGACGCTCTGCGGGGTTCGGGCAAGGTGTTGATCCACACCAGCGGGACCAGCGTCATCGGTGACGACGCCCAGGGCCGGTACGCATCCGAGGTGGTCTTCGACGACGCGAAGCCCTTCGGCCCGGGGGACCACGAGATCCGGCGGGCCCGGTACGCCATCGACCGCTCCGTCGTCGACGCCGGTGCGGCGGGAGTGCGTTCGGTGGTGCTGTGCAACTCACTGATCTACGGCAACGGCACGGGACCGCGCCCGCAGACCGTGCTGATTCCGCCGCTGGTCACACAGGCCCAGGCCGGCAAGACCGTCCGCGTCGTCGGACGCGGCCTGAACCGCTGGTCGACGGTGCACCTCGATGACATGGCCGACCTGTATCACCTGGCGCTCACCGACCCCGCGGCCACGGGCTTCTACTTCGTGGAGGGCGGCGAGGACGCCTCGTTCGCCGATATCGGTGAGGCGATCGCCCGTCGGCTGGGTCTGGGGCCGGTGGAGCCGTGGGATCTGGACTCCGCCGCTGCCGCGTGGGGGGAGGGTTTCTCCCGGTACGCCCTCGGCGCCAACAGCCGCGTACGCGCCACCCGGGCTCACGACCTTGGCTGGCACCCCTCGCGTCCGTCGATCACGAAGTGGATCGAGCAGGAAATGCCTTTGCCGTGAGGCGGTCGGTGCGTCGGTGGTGTGGTGGCGCGGTCAAGGGTGGGGCCGGGGGCTCGCCTCCAGGGCGAAAGGTCCCTTCCGGTTGCGGACATGCGGCTCTCGCGTGAGCGTCCATGCGGGGTCCCCTCGTACGGTGCGTCACCGTACGGGGATGACGGGTGAGTTGTACGAGTGTCCTTCTGGCTGCTCCCGGCGTTTTTCATCAGAGGAACCCGGTGTGCGCGAACCTGGAGGTGGGCCTCGGATGACGACCGACCATGTGGAGCCGGCGGTGCCGGGCGGGGAGTGCGAGCGGGAGCCGGACCCGTCGGACAGTCTGCGGACGTTCGGGGCCGTCGTGCAGGCGCTGAGGGAGCACGCGGGGCTGAGCAGGGTGCAGTTCGGGGAGCTGGTGCGGTTCTCCAAGCACACCGTGGAGTCGGTGGAGTTGGGGCGACGGATGCCGGACGCGTCCTTCGTGGAGCGGGCGGAGGAGGCGCTGGGGAACACGGGGGCGTTGCGGCACTCGGCGCGGTTTCTGACGCGGGGGGATGCGGGGCGTGGCGGCCTCCGGACGTTGCTGGATCAATCAATTCTCCAGCAACCCGACTCCATCAGACCCGGGGCGAACCAGCGGTGCGCCGAAACCTACGGGGTGGCTTCGGTTCCTCGGCCGTGTGGAGAGGCACGGGCAGGATGCCCTTGCCCCGCAGATCGTCGCTGGTGATCAGAGGGCTGTCGCTTTCTCGTCCTGAGTCGACCACCCGACGGACCTGTGCCGCGGCGAGGGACTGGTTGCCGACCGTCGGAACTCGCCTGCACTTCGCCGTCGGGCGCGCGGAGTGGTCGCGGTTCGTGGGGGCCCGAGCATTTTTCGTCCCGGCGGTCGTGTAGCGATGACGCCACCGGCGCGACTCGTCGTCGGCGGCGTCATCTTTCCGCGCGTTGTGGTCAGAGATCCCACACCTGGTCGGGGTCGTCCAGTGCCGCCCGGACCTGGGAGAGGTCTCCGATGTCCGCGAGCGGCGAGCTCTTGGCTACGTCGACGATGCCGCGCACGACACTGTTCAGCACTTCGCCGTTGCCTTCGTCGAGCGCTCGGTCCAGCCTGGCGAACATCTCCTCGAAGAGGTTGCGCCGCTCCGCGAACGCCTGGGTGAAGTAGTCCTTGAGGACGGCTTCGGCGGCCCGGATCCGAGCGACCTCCGTGGCCTCGTACGCCTCCAGACGGGCCCTCTTGGTGCTCTCGACCTCATGGATGTGGATGCACTCACGGGCGGCTTCGACGATCTGGTTCAGCGCGGCGAAGCCGTCCGCCGCCTGGACGGAGCCCTTGGCCGCCTTGAAGACCTTGCCGACGTGCACCTTGGTCTGGTCGGGCACCTTAATTCTCCTCGGTCAAGGGTCTGTACCTGATGGTGAGGTTCGAGCTGCGCTCGTCCAGCTCGCCTTCTGCGTCGACGATCGGAGTCGTCGCCACGTCACGGACCGCCATGACCAGGGTCATGGCCCGCTGGAAGCGTTCGGCGTGACTCCGCGGCTCGAACGGCTCGGATTCCAGGAGGTCCAGCGCCTCAAGCCCTCGGGAGGTGAGGTCCGTCAGGAGGTCGCGCAGCTCCGCAACGCGGGCGTCGACACCCTTCAGGCGGGTGTCCGTCTCGTCGAGTTCGGCGATCGCCACGGCGACCTTTGCCTCGAACTCCCTTGCCTGGGTGATCGCCTTCTTGCCTTGGCCCTTGAAGACCAGGCCACCGACGAGCAACGCCGGGCCGATGGTGACGAAGTTGAGCGCCGCCGTCCCGAGTGCCACTCCGCCGCCTCCCGACGCGAGCGCCCCACCGCCCAGGAAGGCAAGGGTCGCGCTCTCGGCCGCGGCGCCCGTCAGACCGGAGATCGCCGCTCCGGTGCTCGCGACTCCGAAGCTGCTCGCTGCCGCCGCGATGCCGGCGCCCGTGCTCGCGCCCGCCGCCGCGGATCCGAGGGCTCCGCCGATCCATGCCGCCGCGTTGACGTCGAGGCCGTGCAGCCCAGGGATTTTGGTCATGGTGGCGTCGACGCCGTCCACCAGCAGCCGCTCGCTCTCGCGCACCTGTCGTTCGTGGCGACGCAGGAAGTCGCCCATGCGCACGACGACATCGATGAGCGCCTGTTTCTGCTGCTCCCCCAGTGTCTTGAGAGCGGTGTTCGTCACCGCCAGCGCTTCCTCGGTCTGGGCTCGGCGTTGCTCGTAGTCCTGGCCCGCCTCTTCCAGTCGGGCCTTCGAACGCTTGAGGTCGTGGATACCTTTGCCGCCGAGGGCGACTCCACTACCACCGGTCGCCACACCGACACCGATGAGTATGACCGGTATGAAGAACGGCACGATCCCCCCTTGATCCCCATGGCCCTGCGCGAACGGACGGGTCCACCCGCCCGTTCCCCCTGCTGGGTGCGACGCAAGGGGCCATGCATGCTGTTGGTGCGCATTGTTGGCTTTTCGAGCATGACGATGAGCTGTTACTTCTGTCAACGCGTTCCCGGATGTCGGGCATTCGAATTTTCGTATGTGCTGGACTCGTCGGGCCGGCCCGGGATGCGGACACCCTCGTTTGCTTCGCCGTCAGCTCCTTGCCGCAGCGGCCACCAGCAGGATGCCGCAGAAGAAGCCGCGGTCGAATGGCAGGAACGGCGGTCGGTCAGATCTCGGCCGGCCGGTGACCTTTATGGTCAGGAAGAGCGCCAGCGGTTGCGGCCGTCGGAGCCGGGGCCGCAGACCATGGGGGTTCCGGCCTTGGTCACGCCGGTGGCACCGAGCGGGGAGCAGTAGGAGCCGGGGTGCACGGTGCCGACGTTGCTGCTGCCGTCGTCGGACGACGAGGAGTCGCCGCCGGCGGTGTCGCTGCCGTCGTCGTAGTCGGGGTCGTTGGCGGGGATCTTGTAGGTCGTGTCCTTCTTCGACGGGCACTTCTGGACGAGATCGGCGTCGGTCCACTGCCCCAGGTCGAGGTGGATCGTGGTGGTGGAGGTGACGTCACCGTTCTCGTCGGGGCGTTGGAAGCACACGCGCCACTCGTCGCCTTCCTCGGCGGCCTCTTCGGCCGTGGGTGCGTCGATGTCGAGGTAGACGTCGTCGAGTGTGACGCTGTCGAGGTCGATGCCGGCCCGGTCCAGTGCCTTGACCGCCGTGTTGTAGGTGTCGCCGACGACATCCGGCATCTTCGGCCACGGGAGCGGTCCGCCGTCCTTCGTGGGGCAGGGCTCGTTGTCCTTCACGGCGGCGAAGACGACGGACTGTGCGGTGGTGTCGGCCTTCTGGAAACACACCGTCCACGCCGATCGTACGGCGATCGGGCGGTCCTCCGGGGACGCGTCGTGACGCTCGGGCGTGAAGCCGGCCGCTCGTGTGCCCTTCTCGGCCTCGTCCAGTGCCTTGCCCGTGTAGTCGGTGAGCTCGGGGGCCTTCGAGGTGGTGGGGGATGGAGTGGCTTCGGTGTTTTTGCCGTGCGTGTCCTGTGCGCTGACGTCGGACTTGTCCGGTTTGCTGTCGTCGAGCTGCCCGCTCATGCCCGCGCTGATCAGCATCAGGAAGAAGGCGCCGAACGTGGCGCCGAGTCTGGCGTACCAGCGCCATGCGGGCAGGACCCACACGGCCACCATGGCGGCGATCATCACGAGGAAGCCGAGCCCGAGGCTCACCGCGCTGAGCAGAGCCACGAGGGCCAGGAGGCCGAGCAGGGCGGGCGTGGTCCTCCACCAGGGCCGGGACGGGGGTGGAGGGGTGTTGTACGGGTTCACGGGCTCTCTCTCGTTCTCCGGTGTTCGGCGTTCGGTGTGGACCGGGTCGGGCCCGGGCTCGTGTCGGGGCACGACGTCCAACGGCCCTGGCCGTGCTGTTGTTACGCGAGTGGTTGACGGACGCGTACCCCAGAGGCCGTGGTGCGGGCGCGTCCGGGGCGACGGCGGCTGTCAGTTGGCCAGTGCCATGCGTTCGACGTAGGCGACCTTCACGGACGTGATGTCGGAGAGCTCGTGCTTGTCCTCGAGCGTGCCGTACGAGGTGAACTCGCTCTTGTCGGCGTCGGTCTCGCCGGCGGCCAGGTGCTCCGCGCCGATGTAGGTCTGGCCGACGTAGTCGCCGTCCTTGTCGAAGGCGTTGACGAGGATGGAGTAGTTGGCGGGTTCGTCGCCCTTGTTCGTGATCTTGTAGACGAATTCGAAGGTCGATTCGGGCTCGGTGTCGTCGTCCGCGTCGCAGTCGTTGAACGAGTAGATGTCCGAGTCGTCGCAGTACTCGTCGTCGCTGTCGTCGTACGAGTCGCTGTCGTCGACGACGAGCTTGCCGCCCGAGACCTCGACATGGTCCATGGGGTCCCCGTCATCGGACAGCGCCCAGTAGGTGACGCCGCCTATGAGGAGTACGGCGACCGCGGCGGCGATGACGCGGGTGCGGTTGCCCGGCCGTCGTGGGCCGGGAATCGGCGGGGCCGGCGTCGGGGCAGCGGTGGGTGACCCGGCGGGCAGCGGGGGAGCGGGTACTGCTTCCGGTCTTTCGGACGTGCTGTCGGACATGGGGTGGTGACTCCTCGTCTGGACGGTGCGTGCCCACTCCGTGAGCGGCGCGTGTGCGTGAGCTCAGCTCAGAAACGGAGCCGATGCGTTCACCGGGGCAGGGTCGCCCCCGGCCTCCTGGGTGCTGTGCGTCCATGCCGGGACGGCGATGTGCACATAGAGAGTATGAGTAGTGCACGTTAGCGCTGTCAACAAGTTTTATGACTCGCGAGTGTGACCCCGTACGCTGCGTCAGCGTACGGGCACGTTCGGTGGGCTGTGCGAATTCCCGTGGGTCACTGTGGGTGCCTTCGCGTCCTCGATCACGGGGACTTGGCGCGTGCGCACGTATCTGGAGGTGGCCTCGTATGACGACCGACCGCGTGGGGGCCGTGGACCCGGCGG
The DNA here is from genome assembly GCF_042732315.1 of Streptomyces sp. NPDC059787. NCBI lineage: Bacteria > Bacillati > Actinomycetota > Actinomycetes > Kitasatosporales > Streptomycetaceae > Streptomyces > Streptomyces sp. NPDC059787. Next base: position 42,980 of record NZ_JBHWHX010000011.1, on the reverse strand, counting down.
AGCCGGTGATGCCGGGCGGGGAGTGTGAGCGGGAGCCGGACCCGTCGGACAGTCTGCGGACGTTCGGGGCCGTCGTTCAGGCGCTGCGTGAGCACGCGGGGCTGAGCCGGGCGCAGTTCGGGGAGATGGTGTGCTTCTCCAAGCACACGGTGGAGTCGGTGGAGCTGGGGCGGCGGATGCCGGACGTCTCCTTCGTCGAGCGGGCGGAGGAGGTGCTGGGCAACACCGGGGCGTTGCGGCACTCGGCGCGGTTCCTGACGCGGGGGGAGGCGGGACTGGCGGCTTGGTTCCGGCGGTGGGCGAAACTGGAGCGGGTGGCGGTGAACCTGTGCACGTACGAGTGTCGGCTGGTACCGGGGCTGTTGCAGTCGCAGGGCTACATGCGCGCCCTTTGCGAGAACGACATCCCTCCCATGGCTGACGAGGACCTGGAAGCCACGGTGCAGGCGCGACTGGAACGTCAGTGCCTGCTCAAAGAGCGACCCAACACGGCCTTCGACTTCATCGTGGAGGAGTCCGTGTTCATGCGACGCCTCGGTGGTACGGAAGTGACGCGTGAGTTGATCGACTATGTACTTGATGCCGTCGCCCCAAGGAACATCACCCTCCAGATCATGCTGGCGGACAGCGAGCATCACGCATGCATGGCCGGACCGATCCAGCTGTTGGAGACCCCGGACGGCAGCTGGCGCGGCTACGCGGAGGGACAGGAGAACGGCCGCCTGATCGCTGACCCGAAACAGGTCAGCAGGCTGCATATGCGCTATGCGAGACTGCGCTCGCAGGCCCTTACTCCGAAGGACTCCAGGGGCCTGCTGGAGCGGATGAGAGGAGCGCTATGAGCACGCCTGAACTCGACTGGTTCAAGTCCAGCTACAGCAGTGCACAAGGTGACAGCTGCATTGAGGTCGCCGTCACTGAACAGGCCATCCATGTGCGGGATTCCAAGGACGTGACGCGTCGGCCCTTCGCTGTCGGGCGTGAGGAGTGGGCGCACTTCGTGGAGTTCGCTGCGGGGGCCTGAGCCGCGAGCCGCTTTGGTGGACTCTCGTCACCGTCCTTCGAAGTGCCGGCGTAGTGCCATCCGCCAGTGCGTGTACAGCGCTTCGGGCACAGGTGTAAGCCGGTCCAGGTTGAACAGGACTTGGCGGTAGAGCGGATGCGGCTGGCGCGTGTCGTGTGCGGTGATCAGTGCGGACAACGGCGGGCTGTCCTCGGGCGTCTCGCGGTCCACCTCGACGAGTACGGAGACCTTGTCGTCGGGGTGGAGCCCTGACAGAGGAGCGCCGATCCGTTGGGTCAACTCGCTCCACGTCGTCGTGCGGCGCTCCCGTGCCGCCCACCTCAGCGCGAGGCGCACGGCGGTCGCGTAGCGGCAGATCTCGGAGAGGGTGGGACGCTCGGCGAGGCGGGCCACGTGCTCGCGCCATCGGGCGATGTCGCGACCTTCGTCGGTGGCCAGTTCGGGAGCGAGGCTCTGCGCCAACTCTTCGGCACGGTGGAGGAGTCGGCGAATCTGGTCCAGGTGTAGATCGTCTCCCTCACGGTTGAGCCGGTCCGTGAGTGCGGCGAGCCGTTCCCAGTCCTGGTACAGCTCTTCCGCCGCCTGGTCTGTCACCCAGTCGGTGAGTTCGTGTACTGCCTGCTGTTCGGCGGTGGAGACGGCGAGGGCTTCCAGATCGACGGTGAGCTGCTCGACGTACGTGAAGTCGTTGGCTCTTTGAGCTTCTCGGGCCAGGTCCATGAGCACGTCATAGGCGGCGCGGCGACGTAGGGCAGGGGAGTCGGATAGCTTGGCAGGGGAGGGTGAGCGGCGTTCGGGTTCTTGGGGGGCGGGGGCCGGAGCGCTGGTCGTGGCCCGGTAAGCAGCGTGTGCGCGACGGATTTCGCGGTTCCAGATTGCCAGGACGTTGGTGTCCGAGAGGTTCTTCTCCCAGCCCAAGTGCTCCAGGACGTCCCTGAAGAACGGCGCCGGCCCACCGTCCGACCCCTTGATCAGGGCGGAGAGCACGGGCTTGCCTGACAGGCGGGGGCGTTCAATCTGGAGCAGAAGGTTCAGCCAGCGGCCGATGGTGAGTTCGTCCTCTGACGGGAGAGCTCGTTTGCGGAGCGTCGCCATGTTCACCATGCCGCGGTTACGGGCGGTGTCTTCCAGGGCCTCGCGGAGGGCGGCGACTGTTTCCTCGTTGTGGAACCGAACTTCGGTGGAGGGCGGCTCGGTGGGGGTGTCCGGAGCGTGCTCGACCTCTACCGGTCGTACCGAATCGGCAGCGATGTGCCAGAGCCCGTCATCGCCGACGGACAGGGGGGCGTCGATCGGCTGGTACGCCCAACGGGAATCCAGGAAGGAAGTCCGGCTGGGCAAGGTCAGGCGTGCGGTGATGCGAACCGATACCTCGTAGAAGTGCTCTGCTTCTGTGGCACCGACGAGTGTGGCGTCGTGGAGGGTGACGCTGTCCGGAGCAATAGGGAGGGCAACCTGCGGGGGAGCCTGCTGCTCAGCTTCGGAGGGGAGTGGTGGTGTGTCGTCCTTGGCGTGTAGGAGACGTGGTGTCAGTACTCGTCCGTCCGGTGCCAGCGTGCACTCAGTGAGCCGAGTCCATTCCACGGAGCCGTCCGGGAACTGCGTTCCCACCTCCACCTCTCGGCCTGCCCTCATGGAGCGGCACTGGACGCGCAGAGCGTATCCCTGCCGGTCCACCTGCCAGTTGGCGAGGAGGCTGTCGGGCCCCATGAACCAGTCGAGACCCGAGCGGCGGGTTCGCAGTTCCGCGTCCACCTCTTCCCACTCGCGCTTCGAGCGCCGGGCCAACTGCACACGTAGGAGACGGCTACCACCGTTGTACAGGACGTCGACGACTTCGCGGACCTCGTGCATCTTGGGTTTGTACACGGGCTGTGCGCCGCGCTGCCCTTGGTTTTTCAACCACGCGGCGAGGGCATGTCCGATGTACAGGTGGTCCGCACTGGCCTCGTCACGCTCGGCCCGCTGGCACCTCTCCGCGGCGGACACGTGGGCGAAGTGACATTTCCTGTCGCGGTACTGCTTGGGGGACAGCCGGTTGCCGCAGCCACCCAGGAGTGTGCCGCAATAGAAGGCGCGCTGCGGGTGGAGACGTATGAACTCGTCGTAGTCCTCTGCATCCGTCGGAAGAAACACGGGCACATCGGAGTGTGCGTGGCCGGACACCGCCGTCTGGACCTTTCGGGTGTCTTCCTCTTCGAGTGGCGGCATGAGGGCTCCGGATAGCGGTACAGGGGGAGGGCAAGTGCGGGTTGGCGGGCCGGGGCTTCGGGCCCGCCAACCCGCTGGTTTAGGCCGACTTGGGGTGACGGGGGCCGCGGCCCGGAGGCGGGGTGAGGGTGGAGGTGTAGTTCTCGCCGTGCGCGGCGGCGTCGATGGCCTCGCGCTGGTGGCGGTGGAGGGTGAGCGGACGGCCGTCCGGGACCGTGCCGCCCTTGGTCTTCCCGGCCTGGAAGATGCGGGCGCACTCCGGGTGCAGCACCTGCTCCCCGACCAGTTCGGCGACTGTGCCGCCGCTCTGGAAGAACCGGGTTGAGGGACAGCCAGGGGTCCGGCCACTGGGCCTTGTCGTCGAGGTCCTTCTCCACGAACGCGGCGACACGGTCGTCGCGGATGACGGTGCCGCCCTCGGTGAAGTCGCGGTAGTCCTTGATGAGTGCGCGGTGCACGCCGAAGACGTCCATCGCGGTGCCGGAGGCCGTGACCGGCGCAGGCCGCGGGGCGGCGGGCTCGGACGGGGAGGCGGCGGTGCGGGCGCCGGCGGCGACGAGGTGACGCGTCGGGTCGAGGGCGCTCCAGTGAGGGAGCCGGGAGGTGTCACCGTCCCGCACGGCCAGCGGGTGCAGGGCGTCGCGGACCTCGGCCGCGTTCGCCGGACGGTCGGCCGGGTCCTTCGCGAGCAGCCGGCCGACGAGGCGGATCAGCTCAGCGGGGATCTCACTGCGAATGACGCCAATGGGCGTCGGCTCCGCCTCCAGGTGCTTGCGGGCGAGCTCGAAGGGCGACTCGCTGATGAACGGAGGTACGGCGACGAGCATCTCGTACAGTACGCAGCCGAGCGCGTACAGGTCGGCGGCCTGGGTGACCTGGCGGGCCTCGAACTGCTCGGGCGCCATGTAGCGGGCGGTGCCGACGCTGACGCCCGTGCTGGTCAGCCGGGACTCGTCCGGGTCGTCGACGATGCGGCCCATGCCGAAGTCGAGGACCTTGACCGTGCCGCCGCGGGTGAGCATGACGTTCGCGGGCTTCAGGTCGCGGTGCACTACATCGGCCGCGTGGGCGGCTGACAGGCCGTCGGCTATCTGGACGCCGATCGCGGCCACCCAGGAGATGGGCAGCTGGCGTTCCTCCTCGATGAGGTCGCGCAGCGTCTCGCCGTCGAGGAACTCCATCGCCAGGTACGGCAGTCCGCCGTCCTCGCTGACCCCACCGGCGACGAGCCGGGTCAGGCTGGGGTGCTCCAGGCGGCGCATGATGCGGACCTCACGGGCGAACCGCTCCACCGACTTGGCGTCCGCCCCGGTGTCGATCAGTGCGCCCGAGCGGCGGCGCAGGATCGTCTTCACGGCGACCTGGCGTCCGGCGCTGTCTTCCGGAGCCTGGAGGTCCTCGGCCCGGTGCACTTCCCCCATGTTGCCCTTGCCGATGACCTGTCCGACGCGGAACCTGCCGTCGATCAGCCCCTGCCCCACAATCGCCCCTTTTCCCTCACTAATTCGTCACCCTGCGCGAGGACTCGTCCACGTCCGGCGATGGGTACTCGCGCTTACTGACACCGTTTCAGGCGCACGATTTCCAGTACTGTACACGAGAGTGGTAATTCTTACTAGAGATTGATTCCGTTGACAGCGCTAACGTGCTATCTGTAACTTTCCGCGTGTCGTCGGGTTGGGAGTGAAGGTCGTGGAGCGTCGAGCGTTCGGGGAATCCGGTGCGTCCGTGTCGACGGCCGCACTGGGGGAGCTGCTGAAGCGACTGCGCCGCGCTGCGGTCGACGGAGTGGTGCCGGAGCGTGAGTTCGTTCAGGGTGTGCGCGTGCTCGCGGTGGACGACGCCGCGCAGGGCCGGTTGCGTGATGAATTGGCCCGGCTGGGTCTGCGTGTGGGGAACTTGCACGTGCACGCCGACATTGACTCACACTTCAGTGAAAAGGTTGTAGGGGGAAATGAAAAAAGCGTGAATCCGCGTGTTGCGCTCGCACGAGGGCTGCTGGCGAGGTATGCGGACGCCGAGGGCGGTGTGACGTCCCGAGTCGTGGAGGGCGTTGTACGGCTGTCGGGGCTGAGCGTCCGGGAGGCGGCCGAGCTGTTGTCCGGGGCCAGTGTCCGGCCGGACACGGACGGCGCCGTGGAGGGAAATCCCGAACCTTCCGGGACTTCCGGAGTGCCTGAAGGGCCGCTGAAGGGCGTGTCCTCCGCAACTGCCGGGAAAGGTCCGGCTCCGGCGACGCGACTGCCGTCGAACACGAACGAGGTGAGCCGGGCCGCCGTGGCGACCACGGCAGACTGGGACCGCGCCCGTCAGCTGGCCAAGGAACCGCCGAGCCAGGCATGGCTCGCCGAATACGCGCTCGCCGCCGTGGGGCGTCGGAGTCTCACGGAGCTCATCGGTCAGCCCGCCTGCGAGGCGGCCTTGCGCGTCGCACGGGACCGGGAGCCTGCGGATCACTCAGTACTGGCGGCACTCGAAATCCTCCGCCGTGTGTGGGACAAAGTCGCGGAAGCAGGTCTGCGGCCCGAGGACTTCCTCGACCGACCCACTGACGCGTTCGGTGATGCGACCCCCCGCTCCTGCCTTGCGGCCAGGCCTCTGGTGCACGCGGAGTCGCGGTTGGCAGTACGCAACGCGCTACGCAAATTCGCCGTCGCGGCGGAGCCGCCTGCGGAGCCGGTACAGGAGGTGGAAAGCTTGGAGGAGACGCCGGGCGCGGGGCACACAGAGGAGGCCCAGCCTTCTGGTACGGACGAGCGGCCCGAGACGGCCATCCGTGAGGTGTCCTCTGCCGACACGGATGCGACCGCGGCCGAGCCTGAGCGAGCCCCGGTGCACACCGAGTCGCCTTGGGCCGGGCCTTCGGCGCGGATCGGCGCCCGGGAGACCGATGCCGCAAGGGGACTGCAGTTCACCGCCGACTGGGCCAAAGCCACGGCGTTGGTCCGACCGCCGTTCGGCGGGGAGGTCGCCTGGCTCGCCGAGTACGCGCTGCTGGCCGTGGGGCGCCTGCAATTGGGAGCGCTGCTCGGTTCGTCCGCCGCTGACGCCGTGGTCCGCGCCGCGCGACGGCGAGGCATGCTCAACCGCCACGCGATCAAGGCGCTCGAAGTACTCGAAGGCGTCTTCGACACGGTCAAGGAGCTGGGGCTCAGGCCCGAGCACTTCTTCGAGCGGCCTGCCGATGCTCTCCTCGGGATGACCCCGCGGACGTATCTGACCGAGCAGCCCCTGATGCGCAATGAGTCGCGTCTCGCCGTCCGTGACGCCCTGCGTGAGTTCGTCGACGCGCAGGCGGAACGGAACGAACCGGCCTCGGTGACCGACGAAGCGAGCGCACCCCAAGAGCCCCGGACCGACACGGAGGAGCCCGCGGCACAGCCTTCCACGGACGCCGACCGGATGCTCGCCGAGGTGCACACCCAACACGAGGCCGAAATCGCCCGGCTCGCACGGGAACACGAGCACCGGCTCACGGAGGAGCGAAGCGTCGCCGCCGAGCACCTTGCGGCCGTCCGGGCGGAGGCCGAACAACAGCTCGCCGCGTTGGAGGAGCAGCTGCTGGACCGCGCGGACCGCACCATGGAGCGACGTGAGCAGCATGTGCGACGTCAGGCCGAAGGAGTCCTTGCACGTCTGAAGGAAGAACACCACGAGGCGTACCAGGCGCTGCTGCGCAGGACCGAGCGCGCGGAGGAGACCGCCCGGCAAGCGGACGGCGCCGAGGAACGGATCCATACCCTGGAGCAGAGGCTGCGCGAGTACCGTGAGGGCGCCGAAGCGCATATCGGGGATCTCGAGTCACGGCTGAGCGAGGTTCAGTCGGCCGCCGACGAACGCGAACGCGCCGCCGCGTCGGCGCGGGAGGAGTACCGCGAGGGTGCCCGACTGCGCGTCGCCGAGGTGGAGGCACGGCTGCGGGAGGCCGAAGCGGCCGTCGCCCAGCGGGACCTGTTCGTCGAGGCGGCCCGGCGGCGCGCCGAGGAGGCCGAGCAGGAGGCGGCCCGGCGCATCGCGCAGAGCGAGCACGACGCCTGGCTCCGCATCACCGACCTGCAGACGCAACTCGGCGAGATGCAGACGCGGCTCAGCGAGGTACAGGCGCAACTGGCCGCGGCCCAGGAAGCAGCGGACCGCGGTCGCGGCTCCCTCCGGGACCGCTGGCGCCGCTCCTGAGCCCGCCGGCCGCCCACCCGCCCCCCTCCGCACTCATCGACACCAGGAATCCCATGGACCCCAGACAGGAACTCGTCTCCTACCTGCGGCGGCAACTCGTCGGCCCGGTCGACGGCGACGACGAGACGCTCGACGCGCCGCCCGACCGGCAGTACCTCATGGGCACCCTTTACCCGCAGGAATCCCACCTGCAGGGGCAGTTGGACCTCGCCAAGGAGGAGTTCGACGGGGCCGGCACCGAGCGGGGAGCCGAGGACACCGCGCCGGCGGGCGCCCCCGTGCCGGAGTCGAACTCCTGGCTGCCGTCGTCGCTCGGATTCAGCTTCTACACCGACGCCGAGACACTCGAGGTCGAGTGCTCCGCCGCCCGTTACCGGACTCAGTCGCGCAGCGGTCAGCGCGGCCGGACGTGGCAGCGGATCGCGATACCGGCCGAGACGCACCTCCTCGGCCCGGACCGGGACCAGATTTCCGTGCTGGACGCGCGAGCCGAACTACGCATCACACGACGCGACTTCGGCAACGGGAAGCTCGTCACCGTCGCCCTCGTCAACGCTGCCCGGTACGACTCCGTGCTCGGCAAGAACGCCCACTGGGACGGGATGCTGTTCCAGGTGGAGCTGCGGGCTCGGCCCGTCGACGGGCAGGTGCTCCAGTATCCGAGCGTGCGCCTGGCCAGCAGGGACCTGGAGGAACAGGAACTGCGCCTGCAGTACCGGCATGTGCGCACCCACGCCGTCGGTCACGGGTGCGCCGTCGAGGAACTGCGGGACGACGCCGACCGGACGGTGACGGGACTCCGGGCAGCCGTCATGCCCGAGGCGGAGGTCACGGGCGTACGAGCCGCCGGACTCACCGACACGCCCGCGCTCAGCCTCGCCCACCTCGCCGACCCGGCCGTCTCCGTCGATCAACTCCGCGAGGAACTTTTCGAGTTCGCCTCCGCGTACCGGGCCTGGTACGTCGGTCAGCTCAACACCGAGGTGCCCGAGTGGGGCCGTGAGGCGGCCGAGCGCGTCCTCGGGCGGATCGGCACCGCGGTCTCCCGCATCGAGTCCGGCGTACGCACCCTCTGCGACCCCCGGCGCCCCGAACTGCTGCACGCCTTCCGGGCCGCCAACCACGCCATGGCCCTGCAGATGCGCCACTCCGTAGCCGACCTCGCCGGCACCCGGCGCCCCCGCCGCGACAACGGCGTACCGCCGGACCCGCAACCGTACGCGGACGCCACCTGGCGCCCCTTCCAGCTCGCGTTCTTCCTGCTGGCCGTCGACGGCGCCGTCGACCCCCGGCACCCGGACCGCGCCGTCACGGACCTCATCTGGTTCCCGACCGGTGGTGGCAAGACCGAGGCGTACCTGCTGCTGGCCGCGTTCGTGATGGTGCTGCGCCGGGGCGGACCCGACGGCGGAGGCACCGCCGTGCTCAGCCGGTACACGCTCAGCCTGCTGACCACACAGCAGTTCCAGCGCGCCGCGACGACCGTGTGCGCCCTGGAGTCCATGCGCCGGGCCGACCCGGCCACCTACGGCGAGGAGTCGTTCTCCATCGGGCTGTGGGTCGGTGAGACCACCACCGCGAATAGTTACGACAAGGCGCGCCGCGACTTCGACGACGCGCGAGAGGCCGCCACCCCGGACGACGTGTTCATCCTCGACCGCTGCCCGTGGTGCGGCACGCGCGTCCTGCCCGCCCACAAGTCGCCCGACACCGGCGACTACGGGGTGCGCGCCGCCGCAGACTCCTTCGCCTTCTTCTGCCCCAGGGACGAGTGCCTCTTCCACGACGAACTGCCCGTCGCCGTCGTGGACGACCACCTGTACGACCGTCCGCCCACCTTCGTCCTCGGCACCGTCGACAAGTTCGCCCGCCTCGCCTGGGAGCCGCGTGCGGGACGGCTCTTCGGCGCCGGCACCGGGCACCGGCCGCCGTCCCTCGTCATCCAGGACGAACTGCACCTGCTCACCGGCCCGCTCGGCACCACCGTCGGCCTCTACGAGTCCGCCGTCCTCGGACTGTGCGCCGCTCCGGACGGCACCGGGCCCAAGGTCGTGGCGTCCACCGCCACCATCCGCCGCTCCGGTGAGCAGGTCCGCGCCCTGTACGGGGGAGACGTCCAGCTCTTCCCGCCCGCCGGACTCGACGCCCGCCGCTCCTACTTCGCCGAGCTCGACACCTCCCGGCCGGGCCGCCGTTACGTCGGTGTCATGGCCCAGGGACACACCGCCGGCCGTGCCTCCGTCGCCACCGCCGCCGCCCTGCTCCAGGGCGCCTGGGAACTGCCCGAGGAACACCGGGACGCCTACTGGACGCTCGTCGCCTACCACCACAGCCTGCGCGAACTGGGCCGCACGGTCACCGCCGCCGCCGACGACATCCCCGCCCAGCTCGCCGGACTCGACTCCGGCAGCGGTGTGCGTCCCCTGCCGGACCAGCAGGTCGAGGAACTCACCAGCAACCTGCCGCGCTCCGAGCAGCCCGTGCTCCTCGACCGGCTGGAGAAGGGCTGGGACGACACGAGGTCGGTGTCCTTCCTGCCCTGCACCAACATGCTGTCCGTGGGCGTCGACGTGAAGCGGCTCGCACTGATGCTGATGCAGGGGCAGCCCAAGACGACCGCCGAGTACATCCAGGCCACCAGCCGCGTGGGCCGCCACGCCGTGCCCGGACTCGTGGTGACCTTCTTCAACGCCACCCGCCCCAGGGACCGTTCGCACTACGAGACCTTCGACGTGTACCACCGCGCGCTCTACCGGCACGTCGAACCGACCAGCGTCACCCCCTGGTCCGTGCCCTCCCGCCGCCGCGCCCTGCACGCCGTGCTCGTCGTCCTCGTACGGCACCGGCTCGGACTCGCGGCCGAGAACCAGGCCGGGCAGATCCTCGACCGGATGACCGAAGCGGAGGAACTGGCGGAGGAGTTGGCGGTGCGGGCGGACACCGCGGAGCCGGGGGCCGGCGACGCGGTGCGCAAGGAGCTCGCCGGGCTGCTCGCCGACTGGGAGGACCTCGCGCGCCAGGCCCGCAAGGACGGCCGTGAGCTGTACTACCGCAGCCAGGGCAAGGGCCAGTCCAACCTCATCAAGAGCTTCGAGCAGGTCCACGGCCTGTGGGAGACACCCAACTCGATGCGCAACGTCGACCGGGAATGCCAGGTGACAGTGAAGGGAGCCGACCTGTGAGCCGCACACTCCGGGTACGTCAGTCGCAGACCGTGGTGCCCTTCGGGGTCGGGGCCGTCTTCGACATCCAGGGCGAGTCGTTCGTCGCCACCGGCATCGGCGACTGGCCGTCCCGCGGCAGACAGCCCATCGACTCGCCCCGGCTCGCGGACCGCCTCGGCGTCTCCGGCTTCTACGCCGCGCCCGCCGCCGCGGGCGACCGCTTCGACGTCGCCGACGCACCCGGAGCGCCGTACATCCGTTTCCCCTCCTGGCTGTTCTGCGGTGTCTGCCGGCGAATGAAGCGGTGGCGGATCGCCGACGAGAAGCGTGGCCAGGCGCCGTGTTGCCCGTCCTGCTCTCCCGCACGGACGCTGGCGCCGATGCGGTTCGTGCAGATCTGCCAGGCCGGTCACCTCAGCGACGTCGACTGGTGGTTCTGGGCGCACTCGCGGCGTGACGGAGGCGAGCGGCGGCGGTGCGGGGAACGTGAGAAGCTGCGCTTCCTCGTCTCCGAACGGGCCTCCGGCCTCGAAGCGCTCTCCGTCGCCTGCACCGCGAAGGGCTGCGGAGCCATCCGGGACCTGCTCGACATCCTCGGCACCCACGGTATGCGCTGCTCGGGACGGAACCCCTGGCAGTGTGCCGGTGAAGCCGGCGAGTGCCCGCGCCCGGTGCAGATCGTGCAGCGGACCGCCGGCAACCTCTACTACCCGATCGTGCACTCCGCGCTCGACATCCCCGAGACCGACGTCCCCGCGCACGCCGACGACGTGCTCGCGAACCAGGTCCGCGAACACCACCTCTGGGTGTCGCTGTGCCGCGACCCCGCCTCGCCCCGTGCCGCCCTGTTCCGGCAGATGATCCAGGAGGACACAGGAGCCGACGACGGTCTGCTGGACGCACTCCTGGCCGAGGAGACGGGCGATACGAGCCCTGCCGTCACGGCTGCCGCACCCGACGGCCCCGCACGGCCCGACCTGAGCCGGGAGGAATGGGCCGCGTTCACGGCACCCGCCCCGCCCGCCACCCGTGACTTCGCCCTGCGCGAGACCACGCTCGGCCTGGCCGGCGAGACCGACGAACCCTGGGCCGGCCTCGCGAGCCGCTTCGGCCGCGTCGTCCTCGCCGACCGGCTTCGCGAGGTCCGCGCCCTGTCCGGCTTCACCCGGGTCTCCCCGGACGCCGCCGTCGTCCCCGCCGACACCTCGCGTCGGCTGAAGTGGCTGCCCGCCGTCGAGGTCTTCGGCGAGGGCGTCTTCCTCACCCTCGACCACGGCGCGCTGAAGGACTGGGAGGAGGACCCGGACGTACGCGGACGCGTCAAGGGGATGCGGGCCGACCTGGACCGCTCCTTCCAGAAGGACCGGCTGCAGAACGTGACCGGTCCCGAACTCTCCCCGCGCTTCGTCCTGTTGCACACCCTGGCCCACCTCGTGATCCGCCAGCTGTCCTTCGAGTCCGGCTACACGACGGCGAGCCTGCGCGAACGGATCTACGCCCGCCCCGAACAGGACCAGTACGGCATCCTCGTCTACACCGCAGCCGGGGACGCCGAAGGCACCCTCGGCGGACTGGTCCGCCAGGGCGAACCGCCGCGGCTGGCCGAAACACTGCTGCGGATGACCGAGTCCGCCGCCTGGTGCTCCGCCGACCCGTTGTGCGCCGAACACTCCGGGCAGGGCTTCGGCAACCTCAACCGGGCAGCCTGTCACGCCTGCGCCCTGCTCCCGGAGACCAGCTGTGAGGCCGGCAACAGCCTCCTGGACCGGGCCCTCGTCGTCGGCGGCGAACGGGTTCCCGGCTACCTGCAGTCGATCGTCACCGCCGCCCGCGCCGCCGCGGCGGGAGCCCTGGAGCAGCAGTGACCATCACCTACCTCGACCTCGACCCCGACCAGCGGTCCGGCCTCGACGGACTCCCCTTCGACGGCAACCACCTGGTCGGCGGACCGCCGGGCAGCGGCAAGAGCGTGCTGGCCGCGCAGCGCGCCGCCATGCTCGCCCTCACCGGCACCCCGGTGGTCCTGCTGACCTACTCCAACCTGCTGCGCCAGTCGCTCGCCGGCACGGTGCACGCACTGGGCCCCGCGGACCGCTCGGTCCGCGTCATGACCGCACACCGCTGGCTCGCCGACTGGTACGGCGCCACACCTCCCGGCGGCGGCGACGGCTGGTACGACTGGGACGCCCTCCACAACCGTGCCGCCGACACCGCACCGGCCGTCGGGCCCACCCTGGTCATCGACGAAGGGCAGGACCTGCCACCGGAGTTCTACCTGCTGTGCCGCATGCTGGGGGCCCGTACGACCGTCTTCGCGGACCAGTGCCAACGGCTCACCGACACCAACTCCACCCTCGACGAGATCGCCCGCAACCTCGGCCGGTGCACCCGCCACGAACTCGCCGGCAATCACCGCAACACCGAGCAGATCGCGTCCTTCGCGGCCCACTTCCACACCGGTGCCGACACGCCGGTCCTGCCCGGCCGCCAGGGACCGGTGCCGCGCCTGCACCGCTTCCACGAGCGGGGCGTCGCGGACCTGCTCGTCCTGCTCGCCGAGACACAGCCCAAGAAGAGCATCGGAGTGATCGCCGCCACCAAGCACACCCAGTTCTCCCTGCTCGGCAGCGTCCAGAACCGCGCACCGCGCCTGAAGCCCCAGCTGTACATGTCCGAGTCCAGGGGCGGTCAGTACCGCAACCTCGACCTGGGCCGGCCCGGCATCGTGATCGTGCACCGCCGCAGCGCCAAGGGGCTCGGCTTCGACACGGTCGTCATCCCCGACACACACGCGGATGCGGGTACGGACCCCACCTCCGCCGCCCTGCGCATGTCGTACTACGTGATGGCCACCCGCGCACGGCAGGAACTCCACCTCGGCTACGAAGGGGAGTCCGAGCCACCTCTCCTGGCCCAGGTGAATCGCGGGGAACTGCAACGAGGGTAGAACGGCCCGTGAGAGCGCGCAGGATCTGCCGAGTGTGCTTGTCCTGCGGGTCGTGCCTGGCGTCGCGCAGCGCGCAGGCCGCGTTCGGTGTCCCAGCAGCCGCCGTCCGCGGTGAAGGGCACCGCACCGGGACTCGTAGCCTTCTGATCATGGCCGACATCTACGAGCTCCAGCTCACCCTCGACCTGCCGGGCTCGCTCCCGCCGCAGGACCTCGCCCTGCTCCGCTGGCACCTGGGGGAGGAGGGCGGCCGGCAGGACGACGGGTACGAGTACCCCCTCTGGGGGGACCGGGGGCCGGCGCTGCGGATCGGGGGCGCGCTGGTCGGGGAACTGTGTTCCGACGGGCCGCAGTGGGCGCTGACCGTGCGGCAGGAGGCGCATCCCGACGAGTTCGAAGACCTGCGCCGGATGGTGCTGTGGCTCGGCGCGCGTACGACGACCGTGGGCACCGTCGGGTACCTCCGCTTTTACGAGTCCCATGTCCCCGATGTGCTGGTCGCGGAGGCGGGAGCCGTCCGCAGCGCGGTCCTGCGGGTGGAGAAGGTCCTCGAGTCGGCGACCGAGGTGATCCCCGACCCCTACGCGTGAACCGGGGCCGCCGCCCGCCTACTCCGGGGGCGTGGGGGTCTCGGGGGTGCGGTACATCGCCTGGACGTCCAGCTCCAGTTGTACGGTCGGGCCGACGACCGCGATGCCGCGGGCCAGCATCGAGCGCCAGTTGAGGGTGAAGTCCTCGCGGTGCAGCTCCGCCTTCGCCAGGGCCGCACAGCGCAGCTCCTGTTCGTAACCGCCGTTCACCGTGCCGAGGTACGTCGTGTCCAGTCCCACGGAGCGGCTGGTGCCGTGCATGGTGAGCGTGCCGTTCAGCGTCCACCTGGAGCCGCCCCGGTAGACGAACCGGGTGCTGGTGAAGTCGATGTAGGGGTAATGCTCGACGTCGAGGAAGTCGGCGGAACGCAGGTGGTTGTCACGGGTCCTGTTGCCCGTGGTGAGGCTGGCGGCGTCGATGCGCACCGAGACCTGGGAGTCGCCCATGTCCGGGGTGATGCGGATGCCGCCGGTGAAGCGGGTGAAGCGTCCGTGGACGTGGGCCATGCCCACGTGCTTGGCGATGAAGCGGATCGCGGTGTGCGGCGGGTCGAACAGCCAGGTGCCGGGTGGCGGCAGTTCCAGCTGGCGTGCGGGCAGCAGCGCGACGCGCGCCGGGGGGAGGGCGGCACCGGCGGCTATGTCGACGTTGTTGCGGGCCGGGGTGAGGCCCTCCGCCGCGACCATCACGCTGTAGGAGCCGGGTGGGAGCGCCGCCATGAACAGACCGTACGGATCGGTGGTGCCGTGGGCGGCGACCCGGTGGCTGTCCAGGGCGGTCACCGTGACCTCGGCGCCGCCCAGGGGCTGTCCCATGGGATCGACGACCTCACAGCCGTACGCGCCGGCGCCGGCCGGCAGGGGCAGTGAGAGGTCCGGTGCGGCGTCGGGGCCGCCGCGGGAACGTCGACGCCGGAGCAGTCCGAGGGCCATGCGGTTCACCTTTCTTCCTGCGTGTCACCACCGCGAGACCCGCGACGATGGACGTGTTCGCGGTCGCCGAGAATCGCCGAGGAGGGATTGCAGGCGCGATGAAGTCAACTATTAAACGATCATAGAGCAGGTGGAACGGAGCGGTTCGTCGCCGGGGTCGGCGTCCGACATGGCTTGCCCGTGTGCCGGATTGGTGTGAATCGCCGCCGTCCCGGCCATTCGACGGGCCGTGCCGCGCCCGCCGACTGTGATTCTTTGCTCCGGTGCTGTGGCGAACGTCATCTGGAACTGCGGAAGATTCACGCGCGGCTCGCGGTCCCGTCACGCGACCCACACATCGCGCGGGCCGCGCCGTCGCGTCGGTCGGCTCCGTCCGTCCGCGCAGAAGGAGAAAGCCCGTACGCCGCGTGAGCGCACGGGCGACGCCGACGGCGACAGCGACGGCGGTGCGGTCGGCGCCCGGCGGCGCTCACGGGCGGACGGACGCACCGCCCTCCGGCACCGGCCGGTCGAGGTCCGGGTCGCCGAACTCCGCGCGCAGGGCATGGAAGGCGGTGACCTTCTCCTCGCCGAAGCGGCGGACGTGGGCGGCGTACGCGTCGGGGGAGAGGAACGCCGACGGCCGGGACTTGCTGTGGAACTTGTCCGCGTACATCACCAGCCGCTCCTCCCGCGTCACCGCGAGGTAGTCGGCGGGAGGGATCGGGAGGCCCTGGCGCAGGACGTCGTCCTTCGTGACCCCCACCCCGGTGTGGTGGGAGCAGAACCGGCACAAGGGCTCGGGAAAGCCCTCCCCGGCGAGGAGTTCGTGGCCGAGCAGGCCGTGCCGGACGTAGTTCTGGTGGTCCAGGAGGCCGTCGTCGCCGTAGAGGCGGTAGACGCCGATGTCGTGGAGGAGGCAGCCGGCGTGGACCAGTTCGGCGTCGACGTCGAGGCGCGAGACCGAAATGAGCTGCTCGGCGATGCTCCAGACGACCTCGCAGTGCGTGTGGACGAGAGCGAACGCCTCGGCGGTGGGTGCGTGCTTCTGGTGCAGCGCGCGGATCTCTTCAGGCCCCGGAATCCTCACTCGGGGAGCGTAACAACCGGTGCTCCGCTCACTCGATCGAGCATTCCCGCACAGTGAGCGGCTTCGTGCTGCCGGCCGGTCTGCTGCACAGGACCTCCGCCTTCGAGACGCCCTCGGCGGTTCTGCGGACCCGGTTGAGGACGATGCTGTGGCCGTGGCGTTCCGCGTACAGGGGCGCGTCGGTGAAGTCGATCGTTCCGGTGGCCATGCCGTCGAGCTTGACGTTCCTGAGGTTGACCCAGGTCGCCGCGCGGCTCTGGCGTACGTCCCCGAGGCTGGCCGCCCAGTACAGGGCGCGCGTGGCGTCGTGGGAGAGGGCCGTCTGCCCGCTCGCGAAGTCGGCGGCGTCGTACGTGGCCTTTCCGTCCTCCAGCCAGGGGAGGTAGTTGGCGGCGTCCTCGTAGAAGGCGGTCCTGGACGAGGCCTCCTTCAACTCGGCCAGGGCCGCGTGGTACAGCGTGATCCGCGGGGCCACGCCGTCGCGGCCGCCCGTGCCGGAGAACCTGGCCTTGCTCAGGTCGTCACCCGTGAGGATCGAGATCTGCCGGTTCGCGCAGCCCGGTTCGGTGGTCAGCTGCGTCATCAGCGGTCCGATGTCCTCGACCCGTCCGGCGAAGTAGATCACCGAGGGGACGTTCTCGCCCCGGCAGATGCTCTCCGCGTGCGACCGCAGTTCCGGCTTGCCGTTCGCCACCCGGTAGCGCCGCGCGGGCAGCATCCGGAAGCCCTCCCGGTCCAGCATCTCCCCGCCGTACAGGGCCTGTTCACTGGTGTAACGGTCCTGCGACTCCTTGGTGTCGCGGGCCAGCACCAAGGCGTGCGGGGCCCCGTCCCCGGTGCGCAGTTGCCGGGCGACGAGACCGAGCGCCTCGGCCTGGTGCTCGTCGGGAGCCGCGAGACTGAACCAGTTGGAGAACTCCTTCGGCAGGTAGGTCGCCGAGTTGGTGCCGGAGACGACGGGCAGCCCCACCGCGTGCAGCCGGCGTGTGACGTCGGGGCTGCTCTGCAGGTCGCGGCCGAAGCCGACCACGCCGACGACGGTCGGGTCGCGGTCGGCGTACTCGGCGATCGCGTCGGCCGCGACGCGCTGGTGCCCCATGTCCGCACCGCCGTTGGCGAGCAGCACCCGCAGTTTCACGGTGTAGTTCTCGTTGACGACGCGCTGGGCGAGGTACACGCCGGTCAGCTCCTCGGCGCCCTTGACCAGGGACGGGTCCACCGAGGAGGAGCTCAGCGGTCCCGCGTACACCACGGTGACGTAGGCGTCGGGGTGGTCGCGCAGGACTTCGGTGTTCTCCGCGTGCACCAGCCTCTCCAGCTCCTGCAGCCGCTTGCCCTCCCCGGTGGTCCCGCCGCTCAGGTGCGCGCCGAACCGGACGTCTCCGGTGGCTATGCCGACGCACTCCGTGCCGCCGCCGGGCGCGGGACGCCGCTCGGTGTCGCGGTCGGCGGTCAGCAGGCCCGCCGAGCAGTACGTCCGGTGCAGTTCGCGGGCGTGGACGACGCCCGCGGTGACGACCAGGGCGAGGACGAGGAGCAGGCTGTGCGCCGACCACACCAGGCGGGCCAGGGACGGCCGGTGCCCGGCCCTGACGCACCGCCAGTCCGTCTGCCGCAGCTGCACCAACTCGCCGGCGGGCAGCGGGATCCTCAGTACCCAGGGCAGGGCGTTCGTCCTGCTCGGTGACTGATCGGCCCGGAGGTTTCCGGCCCATTCGTCGTACCAGTGCCGCAATCGTTGGGGGAGACGCGAGGGCGGGGACGGGGGCTGCTGCGGCCGGTTGACCGGAGGGTTGGCGTCCGCGCCCCGGTCCAGCAGGGCCGCGTCGTCCGCCGCCACGCTCGCCACGATCAGCAGCGGGTCGAGCTCGCTGCGCCGGCTGCGGACGTCGCTGACCGCCCTGAGCAGCTCTATGCCGCCGTTCTCCCGGCCCACCCGGCGCAGGAACAGCACCGGCGGGCGCGTCCGCTTGAACCCCCGCAGGTCCCAGCTGCCGCGCCGGTGGTTGTCCCGCAGGTCCTCGAAGAGTGCCAGCACGTACAGCTGGAGGGGGAACGGGCCGCCTTCGCGCATGGCCTCGGCCACGTCGTAGGCGCGGGCCGCGATGGCCCGCCAGGAGCGGACGGGCCGCAGCAGCCGCACGCTGGTCGACTGGCGGCGGGCGGCGGACTGGAGGAACGTCGTGGTCAGGAACCACCGGCTCTCCCTGCGCAGCCACAGGAAGAGGGGAGCGCGCCCGGGGACGTGGTTGAGGCCGGCGAGGAGGATCATCAGCCCGATGCCCGCCAGGACGGCGATGTACCACTCGGGGCGGGTGAGCAGCGCGGTGAAGGCGCCCAGGACGCCCATGGGGAGGAACTGCTGCACGTCGTTGAGCAGTATCTGCCGGTTCCGGCGCGAGGGTCTGCGGGGGCGCCAGCGCTGCTTGGCCAGGATGCGCAGCAGATGTGTCTGGGCCCGCTCCCGCTGGGCGTTCCCGTCCGGAGTGCCGCCGGGGGCGGTCGGCCAGTGCTCGCGCATCTCCGGGTCGTCGGTGGCCTCCTGGAGGGCGCGCACCAGGTTGAGGCGGGGGAAGGAGTAGGGACGGTAGGCGGCGGACCGGTCGCCCCACTTCCTGGAGTCACCGAGGTCGACCAGGAGCCGCGCGGCCCGGGCGGTGGGGTCGAGGTCCCCCGGCTGCGGCTCGGTCGGGGCGACGGCCAGGCGCGTACCGTGACGCTGCTGCCCCTCGCTCAGCTCGTCGACGAGTTCGGTGACCCGGTCGTCGCCGGCGGAGTCCTCGGCGTGCAGCACGATCACCGGCATCGGGGGATCGCTGGTCCGGAAGTCCTGGATCAGGGACTCCAGCTGTCGCTGGACGTCGATCCCCGCCTCGGTCGACATGCCCGGGTGACCGCCCGGGCAGTCCTGTGGGAAATTCTGGTCACGGCCGTGCACGGACACCCCCCGTGGTCATAAGACACATGTGTCGCAAGCGCCTTGTGAGGATAACTCCCACCCCTGACAACCGCCCCCGGCGCAACGGCGCTCCCTCGGGGCGGTGATGCCGTGGCCGGTGGTGTCGCCTCCGGCGAGCAGCGTCACACGATCGGGTGGTGCTGTGCGATGCGGGCACGTGCGGGGCGGGCGGTCCGTTCGATCCGGTGACGGGAACATCTCCCGTCCTCACACGACACGGACGACCGGAGCACATCATGAGCCTGCATCTCCGCCGCAACCCCGACGGCACGACGACCGGGCGGAACGAGGCCACCGGCTTCACCGTGACACACGCCGAAGAGGAGGAGGTGAAGCGGCAGTTGTACGAGGACGCGGGGTGGGCGTACACGCCGCCACCGCCCCCGGTGCCGCCCGGGTTCCACCGGTTCGCGCTGGTGCACGAGGAGTTCGACGACACGGGTTTCGCGGACGAGCGGTACGCGGGACTGCGGGAGCATCCGCCGGAGGGGTGCGTGCCGGCCGACCGGGGCTGTTTCGCCCTGGAGTGCGAGCGGCCGGGGAAGACGCTCCTGGACGCGGTCGCCGGGACCGTCGCGGAGGTCCGCCGTGAGCACGGGCTGGTGATGAACAGCCTGGGTGTCGAGAAGCCCCAAGAATGGTTCGACGCCGACCACAAGAACGGATACGCGGCGGAGACCGTGGCGCACCTGGTGCTCATGGCGACCGACCGGGCCCGCCGGCTCGGGTACGGGCGCAAGGACCTGGTCCGGCTGCTCGGGGCGGCCGGTCTTGAGTAGGCGAGGCGGGGGAGGCACCGGGGCGATCGGCCGGCCCGGCGGGCGGCGGGCGTGTTTGGAAATGAATGTCATGTATGTAGGGTCCAGGTGTGTCGGCGGGCCCTCACCCCCTTGATCACCCCGGAAGCCTTCTTGCATATGCTTTGCAAGTGCGTGACTACAGCATCAGGGCCGCGGGCCCGGCAGACCTCGACCGTGCGCGAGCCGTGATGCTCGACACCGTGTACCGAGACTTCGGCACCGGGTACGTGCCGCGGTGGCACGGCGACATCATCGACCCGGGTGCCGCCTATCTCGCCCCGCCCCGGCACACCCTGCTCGTCGCGCTCGACCCGGACGGCGAGGTCGTCGCCACCGGGGCCCTCGACTCCCGGGGCCCCGCCCATCCGCCGAACCCGCGCGAGCTCGCCGAGCGCTACCCCTCCGGCGAGACCGCGCAGTTGCGGCGGGTGTACGTGCGGCCGGACCACCGCAGACGTGGACTGGCGCGGCGGATGGTCGGTGAACTGCTCGACTTCGCGGCAGCCGACGGAGGCTACCGGTCCGTGTACCTGCACACGGACCCGTCCGTTCCGGGGGCGGAGCCCTTCTGGCGGTCGCTGGGCAAGGTCGTGCACGACGAACGTGAGGACGCGGACGGCGGCAACGGAGTCGTCCACTTCGAGATACCGATGGGACGGTGACCTGTGCGCCTGCTTCGTTCGCGGCTTCTCGCCGCCCTGGCCCTCACTCCACTGCTGGCCGGCTGCTTCGCCTCCGGAGGAGATGAATCCGGGGGCGGCGGCGACGGCAGGAGCGGCTCCCGGCTGCGGGTCGCGCTCGCCTTCCCGCCCGCCGAGCGGCTCTCACCGTACGGCGCCGACGCCACGATCCTCAGCCGGCTCGGCGTCTCCGAAGGGCTGACCGCGATGGACGCCAACGGCGCCGCCGCGCCCGCGCTCGCCCAGTCCTGGCGACAGAAGGACGCGAAGACCTGGGTGTTCACACTGCGCGAGGCCCGCTTCCAGGACGGCACGGACGTCACCGCGTCCGCCGTCGCCGACGCGCTCACGCACGCCGTCGAGGCCGAGCCCGAACCCGCCGCCCTCTCCGGCGTCGGCCTGGCCGCCGAGGCCGACGGCAGCCGCGAGGTCACCGTCCGCACCGCCGAGCCCGACCCCGTTCTCCCGCTGCGGCTGTCCAGCCCGAGCCTCGCCGTGTTCTCCGGCAAGGCATACGACGCGAAGGGCCGCGTCGACCCCGTCGGCACCGCCACCGGGCCCTTCGAACTCACCGAGGCCGACGGGGCCTCGTCCGCCGCGCTCGACCGCTTCGACGACTACTGGGGCGGCCGCGCCCAGGCCTCCGGCGTCGACGCCCGCTTCATCGCCGACGGCACCGCACGCGCCAACGCCCTGCGCACCGGTGAGGTCGACATAGCCGAGGCGGTACCCGTCGCACAGGCCGCCGCCCTCGACCGGAAGACCCGGCGCGACACCGCCACCACCCGCACCACGAGCCTGCTGCTCAACTCCGCCTCCGGGCCCCTGAAGGACCCGAAGCTGCGCGCCGCCGCCCGCGCGGCCGTCGACACCTCCGCGCTCGCCGAGGGGGTGTACGAGGGGTACGCCGACCCGGGCGCCGGCGTCTACGGGCCCGCCGTGACCTGGGCCGAGGGCAAGCGGGTCGAGCCCACCGGGCGGGCGGAGGCCGGCAGTGCGAAGGGAACCACGATCACCCTCGCGACGTACGACAACCGGCCCGAGCTCCCCGAGGTCGCGCAGGTGGTGAAGCAGCAGCTGGAGAAGGCCGGCTTCGAGGTGAAGCTCGAGATACGGGAGTACTCGCGGCTCGAGGGCGACGCGCTGGACGGGAAGTTCGACGCGTTCGTACTCGCCCGCAACACCCTCCTCGACACCGGCGACCCGGTCGCCGTCCTCGCCAGTGACTACACCTGCGACGGCGGCTACAACATCGCCCAGCTGTGCGACAAGGACGTCGACCGGGCCGTCACCGAGGCCGAGCGGATCGCCGACCCCGGCAAGCGGCAGGACGCTGCCATGGCCGCCGAGGCGGCCGTCCTCGGCAGTGACGCCGTGGTACCGCTGGTGCACCAGCGGATCATCACCGGTGTGGGCACCTCGGTGCGGGGCGTGCTGCTCGACCCCTACGAGCGCACCCTCGTCGGTACGGGAACGCGGCGCTGACCCGTGCGACAGCCCCTGACCGCACTCCTGTGGCGCGTTGTCCTCGCGGCCGCCCTCGTGTGCGGCATCGGCCTGCTGCCCTGGTTCTCGCACACCGACCCGGCCCTGACCGTCCTCAAGGCACGGTCGGCCGAGCGTGATCCCACCCCCGAGGTGCTGGCGGACATCCGTGCCCAGCTGGGGCTGGAGTCGGGCCCGTTCTCCCTGCTCGGACAGTGGCTGGGCGGGCTGTGGCACGGGGACGCCGGACGGTCGTGGATCTCCGGCGGCGAGGTCCTGCCCGCTGTGCTCCAGGCACTGGGCGCCTCCCTGCTGCTGATGTCGGTGTCCCTCCTCGTCGCCGCCGTCACCGCGGTGCTCGTCTGCGCCCGCACGCTCCACCTCGGGGCGCGGCGGCAGCTCGACGGCCGGCGGGCCGGGGGCGGCGGGTCGGCGGTGCTCGCCGCGCTGCCCGAGTTCCTGGTCGCCTCCGTGCTCGCCACCGTGGTCGGAGTGCACCTCGGCTGGCTGCCCGCCCTCGGCTGGTACGGGCCGCAGTGGACCGTGCTGCCCGCGCTCGCCCTCGGCCTGCCCGCCGGAGCCGTGCTGGGGCGGCTGCTCGACGATCTGCTGCCCGGCGCCTTCGCCGAACCCTGGGCACTGACCACCGCCGCCCAGGGACTGCCCGCCCGGCGCGTCGCCCGCCGGGCGGTACGCCGCTGTGTGCCCGCGCTGCTGCCCAACCTCGGCCTGTTCGTCGTCGGGCTGACCGGCGGGGCCGTCGCCGTGGAGCAGGTCTTCGACATCCCCGGACTCGGCCGCACAACCCTTCAGGCCGCCCTCGCCCAGGACCTGCCCGTGCTCCAGGCGGGCACCCTCGCCCTGGTCCTGCTCGCGGCCGTGGCCACCGGGGCGTGCAGGATCGCGGCCCGGCTGCTCGTCGGGCCGGCACTGCGGGACGGCGCCCTGACGACGCTGCACCGGCCGGTCCCGTCCATCCGCCACGTCCAGCCCCTTGTCTACGGCGCCCTCCTGGCCGCCGTCGTCGTGCTCGGGCTGCCCCGCGACCCGCTCGCGGTGGACACCGGGGAGCGGCTCCAGGCCCCGTCCCTCGCCCATCCGTTCGGTACGGACGCCCTCGGCCGGGACCTGCTCGCCCGGGTCGGGCACGGTGCCCTCGACACCCTGCTGCTCGCCCTCGGGATCAGCGCCGTGGCCCTGTGCGCCGGGGTGGCACTCGGGCTCCTGCCCCGGTTGTCCGGGCCGCTCGCCGACACGGTGAACGCCGTACCGCCGGTGCTCGGCGCGCTGCTCGTCACCGCCGCCGTCGGGGGCGGGGCCGCCACACCGGCGATCGCCGTGACCGCCGTCGCCTGGACCCCGCTCGCCGCGCACACCTCGGCGCTGCTGATCCAGGAGCGCGCCACCGAGCACTTCGCGGCCGCGCGGCAGTTCGGGGCGGGCCCCTGGTACCTGCTGCGCCGTGAACTGCTGCCCGCGGTACTGCCGCCCGTCACCCGCCATGCGCTGGTACGGCTGCCCGGGATCGCCCTCGCCCTCGCCTCCCTCGGCTTCCTCGGTCTCGGCGCCCAGCCGCCGTCGCCGGAATGGGGGCTGCTCCTCGCCGAGAACCAGCCCTACGCCGAACGCGCGCCCTGGGCCGTGCTCGCCCCCGCCGCCGTCCTCGCCCTGCTCGGGGCGTTCGCGGTGACCGCGGCCGGTGGAGTGCGGTGGCCGGGACGACGGCGCGGGCGAACCGGGGACCACGGGTCCGGGGAGGCGCCCGCGGGCCCGTCGTCGGTCACCAAGGAACTGGTGGAGGCGCGATGACCGTCCTGCCCACCCGTCCGCGCGAGGCGACGGGCCGGACCCGGCTCTCCCCGCTGCTGCGGCTGCTGATCGTCACCCAACTCGCCTTCAACCTCGGGTTCTACGCCGTACTGCCCTTCCTGGCCGCCCATCTCGGACAGGCCATGGGAATGGCGGGCTGGCTGGTCGGACTGGTGCTGGGACTGCGGACGTTCAGCCAGCAGGGACTGTTCGTGGTCGGCGGGGCGCTGGCCGACCGGTACGGCATCCGGCCGGTGGTGCTCGCGGGGTGCGCCCTGCGGATCGCCGGTTTCGTGTGGCTGGGGTACGCCGAGCGGACCTGGGCGGTGATCTGCGCGGTGGTGCTGATCGGGTTCGCCGCCGCCCTGTTCTCCCCGGCCGTCGAGTCGGAGGTGGCCCGGCAGGCGGTCGTGCGGGAGGAGGCGGGCGGGGGATCCCGCCCCCGCGTGCTGGCGCTGTTCACCGTGGCGGGGCAGGCCGGCGCGTTCGCCGGGCCGTTGCTGGGCGCGCTGCTGCTGGCGGTGGACTTCCGTACCGCGTGCCTGGCGGGCGCCGGGGTCTTCGTGCTGGTGCTCGCCGGTCACGCCCGGCTGCTGCCGCAGCGCATACCCGGGCGGGACCGCACACCGGTCAAGGGCGGACTGCGGCTGGTGCTGCGCAACCGGCCCTTCCTCGGCCTGTGCTGCGCCTTCGGCGCCTACCTGCTCGCCTACAACCAGCTGTATCTCGCCCTCCCGGTCGAGGTGGAGCGCGTCACCGGCTCCCAGACGGCGCTGGCCTGGCTGTTCGCCCTGTCCTCGCTGCTGGTGGTGACCGCGCAGCTGCCGGTCACCCGCTGGGTGGGGGAGCGGCTGGCGATGCGCCGGTCGATGACGGCCGGTCTGCTGCTCGTCGCGACCGGTTTCGCCGTGGTGGCGGCGGCACGCCCTGCCGGGTGGTCGGGGACCGCCGGACTGGTGCCCGCGGCCGGGTTCGTGGTCCTGCTCACCCTCGGCCAGATGCTGGTCGCTCCGGTGGCCCGCGCATGGGTGCCCGACCTCGCGGAGGAGGGCCGGCTCGGCCTCTACACCGGGGCGCTGTCCTCCGTCTCCGGCCTGATCGTCCTGCTCGGCAGCTCGGCGACCGGCACACTGCTGGACGCGGGGCTGCCGCCGGCGGTGCCGTGGCTGGTACTGGCCGGTGCGACGGGGGCGGCGGCACTGCTGCTGCCACGGAGGGCGTGACGGGAGCGGCCCCCGCCCGTCCGCTTCCGGCCCGGGGGCGCCACTGCCCCGCCCTCCGGATCGGTTCTCGTCAGTGGCCGGGCACGGCGGGCTCTGCCGCCGTGCCCGGTGATGTCGAAGCCCTACGCGCCGTTGCCGGCCTGCGTGCTCTGCCACTGGGTGAGAAGTCGCCGGGTGGAGGCTGTCGTCGGATCGGAGGTGCCGAGGGACCGTTCCATGGCGGCGACGATGGCGGTCATGTCGTCGACGGCTGCCCCGTTGTCGGGGCCGGCGTGTTCGTAGCGCAGGATGGTGAGACAACTGCGTGATATCAAGACGGTGTTGTGTTCGGCGCCCAGGTGCTCGGTGCCGGTGGCGATGACGTCCTCGTACGCCGCTTCGGCCTCGTCGACGCGGCCGTCCTGGTTGAGCCACTCGGCGAGGCAGTGGCGGGCGGCCAGGGTGTCGGGATGGCCGGGGCCCAGGACCGGTGTGATGTCGCCGATCAGTTCCCGTATCGCGGTGAGGCGGTCGGGCAGGTCGCCCGTCTCGCCCCGAATCTGCAGGCTCAGCAAGCGGGCCGACAGGGTGTCGGGGTGGTCTGCTCCCAGAACGCGGGTCAGGTCCGGCAGCACCAGCTTGATCCGGTACACCGCGAGTCCGGGTCGGCCCTGCATCAGACACGTCGCAGCCGACAGGACACGGGCGCGCAGAACGGCCGGATCGTCGCCACCGAGGCGTAACTGTGCCAAGGCCACCGGGAACGGGACCTCGCGATGCGCCAGTCGTACGAGCACCACCACCGCGCACAGGGCCACGAACAGGTGAACCCAGAGCATCCCGCCGACAGGAACGAACAGGGCGCCCACACCGGCAAGAGCCAGAGAGGCCAAGGGCCAGCGCCATGACTTCGATATTCGCCGCATTCGAACATCATTGCGCTTCCGGTGAATCGAAGGATAGTGAACGGTCCACTGGATCAGGACGGTTTCCTACCGGGGGATCGCTCGCCGGTCCGTACGCGGGACGGGGAGCGCGGAGCCCGTACCGTTCGGGCCGGAGCGCGTGGCCGGCCACACGAGTCGGTGCCGCACCGACTCGATGACGCCGACCTCGGCGACGTCCCCCACACGGTCCTCGACTCCGCTCGCGTGCGGGCTGAGGAAAGGAGGGCGAACCCACCGGCTCAAGCCCTGTGCGATGGGCATCCGCTCACCTCACCGACGACGGTGTGCCGCGCCCCCGGCCGGCCGTCAGCCCGCGACCAGTTCCCGCCGCACCTCGGGCCCGGCGGGAGCCGCCTCCACCCGGGACGTCCGCCACAGCCACAGCACGTCCCGGCCGAACGACCACACCAGCAGCCCCAGCGCCAGCACCACCACACCGACGTTGACCACGTGCGGCAGCAGAGCCGCCCCGGCCAGCAGCAACAGCACGCCCTGGAGCGCGGCCACCGTCTTGCGGGCCGTGCTCGGCGGGAGCGGGGCGGTCAGCCAGGGCCGGACACGCGCGGCGGCCACGAAGACATACCGCATACCACCGATGAGGAGCACCCATGGACCCATCGCCATCGACACGTACACACTCAGCACCAGGATCAGGAACGCGTCCACCTCCATGTCGAAGCGGGCGCCCAGCGGAGTCGACGTACCGGTCCTGCGGGCCACCTTGCCGTCCACGCCGTCCAGGATCAGGGCCACGGCGGTCAGGCCGACGAAGAGCGAGACGGGCGGTGAGTCCTGGAACGAGTCGGCGACCAGCGCGGTGACCCCGCCGACGAGGGTGGCACGGCCGAGCGTGACCCGGTTGGCCGCGCCGAAGGAGCGCAGCCGGGACCGGTGCAGGGCCCGGGAGAGCACCGCCCAGGTGGCGATCGCGAACGCGAGGCCGGTCAGCCAGCCCGCGGGGCCCATGCCGATCGCCGTACCGATCAGGGCCAGCAACAGGATCTGTACGCCCGCCCCCACGGCGGTCTCCTGCTGTACGAGCCTCGCGTCGTAACTGTTGTTCAGGGCCACCGAACACCCTCCGGCCGTGTGACAGAGTCGATCAACGCCGCTACCTTGTGCGCGGCCTGTGCACCACTCGGTACGCGCGCGGCTTCCCGATCGTTCAGGAGGAATTCGATGAACCGCACCGCACGTGCGTTCTGGCTCGACTCGCCCGGCCGAGGGGCGATCCGTGAGGTCGCCCTGCCCGCCCCCGGCGCGGACGAGGTGCTGGTGCGCTCGCTGTACTCCGGGGTGAGCAGGGGCACGGAGACGCTCGTCTTCCGAGGCGGGGTGCCGGAAAGCCAGCACGCCGCCATGCGGGCGCCGTTCCAGGAGGGCGACTTCCCGGCCCCCGTGAAGTACGGCTACCTCAACGTGGGGGTGGTGGAGGAGGGACCGGAGGCACTCGTCGGACGCACCGTGTTCTGCCTGTATCCGCACCAGACGCGGTACGTCGTCCCGGCGGGCGCCGTCACGCCCGTGCCCGACGGTGTGCCCGCCGGGCGGGCCGTGCTCGCCGGCACGGTGGAGACCGCCGTCAACGCGTTGTGGGACGCGGCGCCGCTGGTCGGCGACCGGATCGCCGTCGTCGGCGGCGGAATGGTCGGCTGCTCGGTGGCCGCGCTGCTGGCACGGTTCCCCGGCGTACGGGTGCAGCTCGTCGACGCCGAGCCGGCGCGCGCCAGGACCGCGGCGGCGCTCGGCGTCGGGTTCGCGCTGCCCGGGGACGCGCTCGGCGAGTGCGACCTGGTCGTGCACGCCAGCGCCACCGAGCAGGGACTCGGCCGGGCGCTCGAACTGCTCCGCCCCGAGGGCACCGTCGTCGAACTGAGCTGGTACGGCGACCGGAAGGTGAGCCTCCCGCTGGGCGAGACCTTCCACTCCCGGCGACTGGTCATCCGCAGCAGCCAGGTCGGCACCGTCTCCCCGGCCCGCGCGAACCGCGGTTACGCCGACCGGCTCGCCCTCGCCCTCGACCTGCTCGCCGACCCCGCCCTCGACGCCCTCGTCACCGGCGAGTCCGCCTTCGGGGAACTGCCCGACGTCATGCCCCGCCTCGCCTCCGGGGAGACACCGGCCCTGTGCCACCGCGTGCGCTACGACACCCCGTAGCGGGGCCGGCGCGCCTGACCTGAGAAAAGACGTGGCGGACGCTGAACAGGGGAAGGCAGTCAGCCGTACTACACGGCATCCCCGTCGGAGATCGGCCGGGGAGCAGACGCGCCGCACCTGGAGGGTCGTCCGTTGTTCAGCATCACCGTCCGCGATCACATCATGATCGCCCACAGCTTCCGCGGCGAGGTCTTCGGACCGGCCCAGCGCCTGCACGGAGCCACGTTCCTCGTGGACGCCACGTTCCGGCGCGAACAGCTGGACGAGGACAACATCGTCGTCGACATCGGCCTGGCCACACAGGAACTCGGGGCCGTCGTCGGCGAGCTGAACTACCGCAATCTCGACAACGAACCCGACTTCGCGGGGGTCAACACCTCCACGGAGTACCTGGCCAAGGTCATCGCCGACCGGCTCGCCGAACGCATCCACAAGGGTGCGCTGGGCGAGGGCGCCAAGGGCATCGCGGGCATCGCCGTCACCCTGCACGAGTCGCACATCGCCTGGGCGAGTTACGAGCGTGCCCTGTGACCGACACGACCATGGACGTGACCGGCACGGCCCCCGACCGGGCCGGCACCGCCCGCCTGGACTACGTTCCCCGGCAGGCGTCCTTCCCGAGGAACGGCGGGATCATCCCCATGTCGCTGCGTTCCGTGCACTTCGTGATGCCGGGCGGTGTCGACGACCCGGCCACGCCGAGCGGCGGCAACGCCTACGACCGGCGCGTGTGCCTGGACCTGCCCGGGTTCGGCTGGCAGGTGCACCGGCACGCCGTGGCCGGTGACTGGCCCCGGCCGGACGCCGCCGCCCGCGCGGAACTCGCCCGCACCCTGCGCGAACTGCCGGACGGCGCCGTCGTCCTGCTCGACGGGCTGGTCGCCTGCGGAGTGCCCGGGATCGTCGTCCCCCAGGCGGAGGAGGGCCGGCTGCGCATGGCCGTCCTCGTGCATCTGCCGCTCGGCGACGAGACCGGGCTCGACGCGGCCGTCGCCGCCGAACTGGACGCCCGCGAGCGCGCGGTCCTGCGGGCGGTGCCCGCGGTGATCGCCACCAGCGACTGGGCCGTACGCCGCCTCGTCTCCCATCACGGCCTGGCCCCCGACCGCGTCCATGTCGCCGCCCCCGGCGCCGACATCGCGCCCCTCGCGCCCGGCACCGACGGTGTCTCCCGGCTGTTGTGCGTGGCCGCCGTGACCCCGCGCAAGGGACAGCACCGGCTGGTGGAGGCGCTGGCGGCGGTGGCCGACCTGCCGTGGAGCTGCGCGCTCGTCGGCGGGCTGGGGCACGATCCCGAGTACGTCGCCCACCTGCGCGGACTCATCCGCGAGCACGGCCTGGAGGACCGGCTGGAGCTGACCGGCCCGCGGGCCGGCGCCGCACTGGACGCCAGTTACGCCACCGCCGACCTCATGGTGCTCACCTCGTACGCGGAGACGTACGGCATGGCGGTCACCGAGGCGCTGGCGCGCGGCATCCCGGTGCTGGCGACCGACGTCGGCGGGCTGCCCGAGGCGGTCGGCCGCGCACCCGACGGGGGAGTGCCCGGCATCCTCGTCCCGCCGGAGAACCCCGCCGCCATCGCCGCCGAACTGCGCGGCTGGTTCGGCGAGGCGGACGTGAGGCGCCGGCTCAAGGCCGCCGCCCGCAGCCGGCGGGCCGCACTCGGCGGCTGGGCGAGCACCGCACAGAGCCTGGCGGCGGTACTGCGCCGGCTTCCCACCGAACCCCGGAGGGCCGCATGACCGAACAGGCGACCACCACCCAGTACGGCGGGACCATCCCGGCCCCGCCCGGCACCCGGGAGGTCATCCCCGGTGCCGGTCCCGCGCCCCGCCCCGGGGAGCGGGCCACCCTGCGGCTACGGGACACCGGCGACGACGAACCGGCCCGCTACGCGCCCGAGTGGCTCCAACTGCGGGAACCGGCCGACGCCGCCGCCCGGTCGTACGATCTGCTGGATCCGCTGCGCATCCGGCTCGCCAATCTGCCGCGCCGGGCGGACGGTCTCGTCATCCACGACATCGGCTGCGGCACCGGCTCGATGGGCCGCTGGCTCGCCCCCCACCTCGACGGCGCCCAGCACTGGGTCCTGCACGACCGGGACCCCTACCTGCTGCACTTCGCCGCCGTCGCCTCCCCGCGCTCCGCCGCCGACGGCAGCCATGTCACCGTCGAGACCCGGCGCGGTGACGTCGCCCGGCTCACCTCGGACGCGCTGGCCGGTGCCTCCCTGGTGACGGCGTCCGCGCTGCTCGACGTCCTCACCCGCGAGGAGGTCGGCGCCCTCGCCGCCGCCTGCGCGGGAGCCGGCTGCCCGGCCCTGCTGACGTTGTCGGTGGCCGGACGGGTGGAACTGACCGAGCCGCACCCCCTGGACCGCGAGATCACGGAGGCGTTCAACGCCCATCAGCGGCGGGGCGGGCTGCTCGGGCCGGACGCGGTCACGGTGGCCGCCGAGGCGTTCGCCGAGCACGGTGCGACGGTACGGATCAACCCGAGCCCCTGGCGGCTCGGCCCCGGAGAGGCCGCGTTGACCGAGCAGTGGCTGCGGGGGTGGGTCGGTGCGGCGGTGGAGGAGCGGCCGGAACTGGCGCCGCGCGCCGACGGTTATCTGGCCGAGCGGCTGGAGGCCTGTGCGGCTGGGGAGTTGAGGGTCGTCGTCCATCACAGTGATCTGCTCGCTCTGTGCCGGCCGGTGGACGGGGCCGCATGAGTGCGTGGTTCCGCGGTGTTCCGGCCCGGATCGGCACCCCTGTCGTGCGCACCCGTCTCGGCACGCTCGGCGGTGTCGTGATCCTCGCGGTTCTGCTGTGGCGCATCGACACCGGTGTCCTCGTGGACGGGCTGCGCCGTATCGACGGGCCGACACTGCTCGCGGGGCTCGGGATCGGGCTGGTGACCACCGTGTTCAGCGCGTGGCGCTGGGCGCTGGTCGCCCGGGGGATCGGGATCCGGCTGCCGCTGGGGGCGGCTGTCGCCGATTACTACCGTGCCCTGTTCCTCAACGCGGCCTTGCCCGGGGGTGTGTTGGGTGACGTCCACCGGGCCGTGCGGCACGGGCAGAGCGCCGGGGACATGGGGCGGGGGGTGCGGGCGGTGGTGCTGGAGCGGACCGCCGGGCAGCTCGCGCTGTTCGCCGTGGGGGCGGTGGTGTTGGTGACCATGCCGTCGCCGGTGCTCGATGAAGTGCGGCAGGCCGCGCCGGTGGTGGGGCTCGGTGTGCTGGGGGCCTGTGCGGTGGTGTTGGCGGTGCGGATGAACCGGGCGCCGGGGCGGGGCGTCGGCCGTGGGGTGTTCGCCGAGGCGCGTGAGGGGTTGTTGTCGCGGCGTAACGCGCCCGGTGTCCTTGTTTCGTCCATCGTCGTGCTGGCCGGGTATGTGGGGATGTTCGTTCTCGCTGCGGATGTCGCGGGGGCGGACGCGTCCGTGGGGGAGCTGTTGCCGCTGGCCGTACTGGCGTTGCTGGCCATGGGGCTGCCGTTGAACGTGGGCGGGTGGGGGCCTCGGGAGGGGGTCACCGCTTGGGCGTTCGGGGCGGCGGGGCTCGGGGCGGGGCGGGGGCTGACCGTCGCGGTCGTCTACGGGGTGCTCAGTCTTGTGGCCAGCCTGCCCGGTGTGGTGGTGCTGGTCGGTCGGTGGTACGCGGGGGTGCGGGGCGGGGGCCGTGGTGTTGTCGCCCCCGCCGCCCTTTCCCGTCCCGTCCCCGGGGGCGTAGCCCCCGGACCCCCTGCCGGCCTTCGGCCTCGTCCTCAGACGCCGGACGGGCTGGATGTGCCGGAAGGTGAGGTCAGTAGTGAGAAGTACGTCGCGAACGAATCCGCCAAACTTGCCAGGATTTCCCTGCCCTTTTCCGCCGTGCCCAGAGAAGGGCGGCCGATGACGCCCGAATCGGTGTAGGCGGACATGCCCGTGGTGAGGAGGTGGCGGCGGTCGTCCGCTGTGTGATCGGAGGTCTCATAACCGGGGCGGAGCAATTCGGGATGTGTGTGGAGAAGAATGGAGGTCTCGATTTCGCCCGCGTGCATGTCGGTGAGGAGGGATGTGGCGACGCCGGCTCGTGCGCGTGCCGTCTCCCAGTCCTCCGGGGCCGGGAACAGCGCCGTTCGCTCGCCGCGGGCGGAGGATTCCTGGACGACGTTGCCCAGTACGTAGTTTCCGCCGTGCCCGTTGACCAGCACCAGGGTGTCCACGCCCGACCTGCGGAGCGAGTCGGCGATGTCCCGTATCACCGCGTGGAGCGTGACGGAGGAGAGGGAGACGGTCCCCGGCCAGGCCGCGTGCTCGTGGGAGCAGGAGATCGTCACCGGAGGGAGGAGGTGCACCGGAAAGGCGTCGGCGATCTCCCGCGCGATCGCGCAGGCGACCAGCGTGTCGGTCGCCAACGGCAGGAACGGACCGTGCTGCTCGAAACTCCCGACCGGAAGTACCGCGATCTGCCGTGAGACGCCGGCTCCCCGCGTCCGTACATCCTCAGTAGTATCCGCCGGCAACAGGCCGTGCACCGGACCGTATGCCGCCGACCGCTTTTGTGAACCACCCATATCGTCACGGCCTTTCGTCTCTGCTTAGGAACTCGGGAATCATGACAGAAAAAGTAGGCGTACTCGGCAAGAAGCCCCAGCGGCGGACCGGCGTGGAACGCGTCGTGAATGCGCCGCTGCCCACCGTGTACGGCAAGTTCCAGGCGGTCGGTTACCTGGACCACGACCGCGGTGACGAGCAGGTCGCCCTGGTGTACGGCGACATCGGCACGGACGAAGTCCTCGTCCGGCTGCACTCGGAGTGCCTGACCGGGGACGCCTTCGGCTCCCAGCACTGCGAGTGCGGCGACCAGCTCGCGTCGGCGCTGCGCGCGGTCGTCGCCGAAGGGGCGGGCGTCGTCGTCTACTTGAGGGGCCACGAGGGCCGCGGCATCGGACTCCTCGGCAAGCTGCGGGCGATGGCCCTGCAGGCGGAGGGCCTGGACACCGTCGAGGCGAACCTGGCGCTCGGGTTCCCCGTGGACGCCCGCGACTACGGTGTCGCCGCCGGGATCCTCCAGGACCTGGGCGTACGCTCGGTGCGGCTGATGTCCAACAACCCGCGCAAGCGCGAGGCGCTGGTCCGGCACGGCGTCCAGGTCGCCGAGCAGGTGCCGCTGCTGATACCGCCGTGCGAGAACAACATCACCTACCTGCGCACCAAGCGGGAGCGGCTCGACCACCACCTGCCCCATCTGGACGCCGTGGCGCACCTGTCCTGACCCGGCCCCACGGTCAGCGCGTCACCGCCTCGTGCACCAGCCGTTTGAGGTCCCGGAAGACGGTGTGGGAGGAACCGGGCCGCACCTGCGTGTAGAACTGCACGGTCAGGTCGCGGCCCGGGTCGACCCAGAACGTGGTCGTGGCCACGCCGCTCCAGCCGTAGCTGCCGGGAGCGGACGGGGCCTGCGTGCGGGAGGGGTCGATGACGACGGAGACGCCGAGGCCGAAGCCGACGCCCGCGTTGCCGGGGACGTCGTGTGCGGGGTGGCTGCCGAAGGCGCGCAGGTCGGCGCCGCCGGGGAGGTGGTTGCGGGTCATCAGGTCCACGGTCGCCGGGGAGAGCAGGCGTGTACCGTCGAGTTCGCCGCGCCGGCGCAGCAGCTCCATGAAACGGTGGAAGTCGTGGGCGGAGGCCACCATGCCGCCGCTGCCGGACAGGAACCGGGGCCGGCCCCGCAGCGGCAGCCCGGGGACGGTCTCGATGCCGCCGTCGTCGGACTCCCCGTACATCTCCGCGAGCCGCCCCGCCTGTTCGTCGGTGACCTCGAATCCGGCGTCCGTCATACCGAGCGGCCGGAAGATCCGTTCGGCGAGGAACACGTCGAGCGGGCGGCCCGACACCACCTCGACGATCCGCCCCAGCACGTTCGAGGCGACCGAGTAGTTCCACTGCGTACCCGGATCGAACTGCAGCGGCAGACGCGCGTACACCTCGGTCGTCCCCGCGAGATCCGCGCCCGGCGCCACCGACGACTCCAGCCCGGCCGCGCGGTACAGCGCGTCGACGGGGTGGGAGTGGTAGAAGGCGAACGTCAGACCGGCGGTGTGCGTCATCAGATGCCGTACGAGGAGAGGGCCGGCGGGAGGGCGGGTCCGCACCCCGTCACCCGCTCCGCTCTCGTACACGCGCGGCCGTGCGAACGCCGGGAGATGGCGGCCGACCGGGTCGTCCAGCGACAGGCGGCCCTCCTCCATCAGCATCAGCGCGGCGACGGCCGTCACCGGCTTGGTCATGGAGTAGATCCGCCACAGCGTGTCGCTCTCCACCGGCAGGCCCGCCGCGACGTCCCGCGCCCCGTACGCCGTGAGGTGCGCGACGCGCCCGCCCCGGGCGACGGCCACCAGGAACCCGGGCAGCCTCCCCTCGTCGACCAGACGGGCGAAGTGCCGGTCCAGGCGCTCCAGCGCCCCCGCGTCCAGCCCGGCCTCGGCGGGATCGGTCTCCTGCCGCAGCACTGTCATCGTTCTCCTCGGGGGAACACCGGCCCGGTGCGGACCGTTGAACGAGTCATGACCCAGGACGCCGAACAGAACGCACTGCTCGCCCTGCTCTCCGAGCGGCACGGGGGAGTGCTCGTCACCCTGAAACGTGACGGGCGGCCCCAGCTGTCGAACGTCATGCACGCTTACTACCCCGACGAGCGGGTCATCCGCGTCTCGCTCACCGACGACCGGGCCAAGACCCGCAACATGCGGCGCGATCCCCGCGCCTCCTACCACGTCACCAGCGACGACCGGTGGGCCTACACGGTCGCCGAGGGCACCGCCGACCTGTCACCCGTCGCCGGGAACCTGTACGACGAGACGGTGGAGGAACTGATCCGGCTGTACCGCGACATCAACGGCGAGCACACCGACTGGGACGACTACCGCGCCGCGATGGTCCGCGACCGGCGCCTGGTGCTGCGACTGCGCGTGGAACGGGCGTACGGCATCCCGCGCCGCGCCGGGGCGTGACCGAAGAACACCCCGGCGCGTACCGCGCGTGCCTCAGGCGCCGACGTACGCCGCGAGGTGCTCGCCCGTGAGGCCGGCGCGGGCGGCGACCAGGTCGGCGGGGGTGCCCTCGAAGACGATCCGGCCGCCGTCGTGACCGGCCCCGGGGCCGAGGTCGACGATCCAGTCGGCGTGCGCCATGACCGCCTGGTGGTGCTCGATGACGATGACCGACTTCCCGGAGTCCACGAGGCGGTCGAGCAGGCCGAGCAGCTGCTCCACGTCGGCGAGGTGCAGACCGGTGGTCGGCTCGTCGAGGACGTACACACCGCCCTTGTCGGCCATGTGGACGGCCAGCTTCAGCCGCTGCCGCTCGCCGCCGGACAGGGTGGTGAGCGGCTGGCCGAGGGTGAGGTAGCCGAGGCCGACGTCCGCCATCCGCTCGACGATCCGGTGCGCGGCCGGAATCCGTGATTCGCCCTCGCGGAAGAACTCCTCGGCCTCGGTCACCGACATCGCGAGCACCTCGCTGATGTCCCGGCCGCCGAAGCGGTACTCGAGCACCGACGTGTCGAAGCGCTTGCCCCCGCAGTCCTCGCAGGGCGTGGCGACACTCTGCATGATCGCCAGATCGGTGTAGATGACGCCGGCGCCGTTGCAGGTGGGGCAGGCGCCCTCGGAGTTGGCGCTGAACAGCGCCGGCTTGACGCCGTTGGCCTTGGCGAACGCCTTGCGGATCGGGTCGAGCAGCCCCGTGTACGTCGCCGGGTTGCTGCGGCGCGAGCCGCGGATCGGGGTCTGGTCCACCGAGACCACGCCCTCGGGGGCCGGTACGGAGCCGTGGACGAGGGAGCTCTTGCCGGAGCCGGCGACACCGGTGACGACGCAGAGCACGCCGAGCGGTATGTCGACGTCGACGTCCTGGAGGTTGTTGGCGTTCGCGCCGCGGATCTCCAGCGCGCCGGTGGCCTTGCGGACCGTCTCCTTCAGCTTGGCCCGGTCGTCGAGGTGGCGGCCGGTGACGGTGTCGCTCGCGCGCAGGGCGTCGACGGTGCCCTCGAAGCAGACGGTGCCGCCCGCCGTGCCGGCGCCGGGGCCGAGGTCCACGACGTGGTCGGCGATGGCGATCGTCTCCGGCTTGTGCTCCACCACCAGCACCGTGTTGCCCTTGTCCCGCAGCCGCAGCAGCAGGTTGTTCATCCGCTGGATGTCGTGCGGGTGCAGGCCGATGGACGGCTCGTCGAAGACGTACGTCACGTCGGTGAGCGAGGAGCCGAGGTGGCGGATCATCTTGGTGCGCTGCGCCTCACCGCCGGAGAGCGTGCCCGAGGCCCGGTCGAGGGAGAGGTAGCCGAGGCCGATCTCCACGAACGAGTCGAGGGTGTGCTGGAGCTTGGTGAGCAGCGGCGTCACCGACGGTTCCGTCAGCCCGCGGACCCATTCGGCCAGGTCGCGGATCTCCATGGCGCAGGCGTCGGCGATGTTGAACTCGCCGATCCTCGAGGAGCGGGCCAGTTCGCTGAGCCGGGTGCCGTCGCAGTCGGGGCACTCGGCGAAGGTGACCGCCCGGTCCACGAAGGCCCGGATGTGCGGCTGCATCGACTCGCGGTCCTTGGACAGGAACGACTTCTGGAGCTTCGGGATCAGCCCCTCGTAGGTGAGGTTGACCCCGTTGATCTTCACCTTGGTCGGCTCGCGGTGGAGGAAGTCGTGCCGCTCCTTCTTGGTGTACTCGCGGATCGGCTTGTCCTTGTCGAAGAAGCCCGACTCGGTGATGACCCGCACGGTCCAGCCGTCCCCGGTGTACGTGGGGATGGTGAAGGGGTCCTCGGAGAGCGACTTGGAGTCGTCGAACAGCTGCGTGAGGTCGATGTCGGAGACCGTGCCCCGGCCCTCGCAGTGTGTGCACATGCCGCCGGTGCGGCTGAAGCTGACCTTCTCGGTCCTGGTCTTCTCGGAACCGCGGTCGACGGTGAAGCCGCCGGTCGCCGAGACCGAGGCGACGTTGAAGGAGTACGCGGCGGGCGGGCCGATGTGCGGTGTGCCGAGCCTGCTGAAGAGGATGCGCAGCATCGCGTTGGCGTCGGTGGCGGTGCCGACGGTGGAGCGGGGATCGGATCCCATCCGCTGCTGGTCGACGGTGATGGCGGTGGTCAGGCCGTCGAGCACGTCGACCTCGGGGCGGGCCAGGTTCGGCATGAAGCCCTGGAGGAAGGCGCTGTACGTCTCGTTGATCAGCCGCTGCGACTCGGCGGCGATCGTGTCGAACACCAGGGAGCTCTTGCCCGAGCCGGAGACACCGGTGAACACCGTCAGCCGGCGCTTGGGTATCTCGATGCTGACGTCCTTGAGGTTGTTCTCACGCGCCCCGTGCACGCGGATCAGATCGTGGCTGTCGGCGGCGTGCGGCTCGGCCGGCTGCTGCTCTGTCCTCGTGGTCATGCTCATCGTTCCCCTCCGTCGGGCGAGGACCGCGTGCGCGGTCCCCGCCGGCGTCCCCATCGCGGCAAGGCTAGGCTAGGCGGACCGTGTCCACCTGCGCTTCTTGATTCCTGACCGGTCGGGAACGTCTTCGACGTGGGTCAGGCCGTCACCTTCTCCGGCCGTTCCGCGCTCTCCTCGACGGCACGTTCGCCGAGCTGCCCGGTGGGGACGCGATGGGTCTCGCGGGCCGTGATCGCCGCGATGACCGGGGGCACGCACAGAGCGGCCGTGAAGAGGGCCACCGCCATCCAGTCGTCGCCGTCGGGCCCGGCGATCCGCGCGGCGAACGTGACCGCGAACCCGGCCACCGCGAAGCCGATCTGCGTGCCGATCGCCACGCCCGACAGCCGGACCCTGGTCGGGAACATCTCGCCGTAGAAGGACGGCCACACACCGTTCGCGGCGCTGTAGACCACGCCGAACGCGATGATCCCGAGGATCAGGGTGAGCGCGTAGTCGCCCGTGGAGATCGCCCACAGGTAGAGGAACATCGTCACCGCGCTGCCGACGGCCCCGATCAGATAGACGGGACGGCGGCCCACGCGGTCGGAGAGCGCGGCCCACAGCGGGATCGCGGCCAGCGCGACGACATTGGCCAGCGCGCCCACCCACAGCATCGACGAGCGGGACATGCCGACCGTGTCACCGGTGGCGTACGCCAGCGCCCACACCGTGAAGACGGTGCTGACCGAGGCGATCAGCGCGCCCGCGACCACCCGCAGGACGTCCGCCCGGTGCTCGCGCAGCAGCACCATCAGCGGCAGCTTCACGACCCCCTCGCCGGCGGTCTGCTGCTCGAACGCCGGTGTCTCGTCCAGCCTGCGGCGGATGACCCACCCGACGACGGCGACCGCGACGCTCAGCCAGAACGGCACCCGCCAGCCCCAGGACAGCAGCTGCTCCTCGGGCAGCGCGGCGATCGGGATGAAGACCAGCGTGGCCAGCAGCTGGCCGCCCTGCGTGCCGCTGAGGGTGAAGCTGGTGAAGAAGCCCCGCCGGTCCGGCGGCGCGTGTTCCAGCGTCATCGAGTTCGCGCTGGCCTGCTCGCCGGCCGCCGAGATGCCCTGCAGCACCCGGCACAGCACCAGCAGGACCGGGGCGAGGGAGCCGACCTGGGCGCGGGTGGGCAGACAGCCGATGAGGAAGGTCGACAGGCCCATCAGCATCAGCGTGAAGACCATGATCTTCTTGCGGCCGAGCCGGTCCCCGATGTGCCCGAGGAAGAGCGCGCCGATCGGCCGGGCCGCGTACGCGACACCGAACGTGGCCAGCGACAGCAGGGTCGCGGTGGCCGGGTCGGAGTCGTCGAAGAAGATCTCCGGGAAGATCAGTGCGGCCGCGCTGCCGTAGATGAAGAAGTCGTAGTACTCCAATGCGCTGCCGATCCAGGCGGCGGCCGCCGCCTTCTTCGGCTGTCCGGGCGGGGAGGCGTCGCGGGGCGGTGCGGGGACGGTCACGGCGTGCTCCTTCGGGGGGACTCCACGACGGTACGCGGAGGACGAGCGGAGGGGAGTTGCCGATGTGCTAATTAACCCACTGGGTAGTTAGTAGCGGCTGGGTAGGGATGCTGCGCCCGGCCGCCCGCACTGTCAAGGGGTCGCGTCGTACGGACTTCGGTCAGGTCCGGGGCAGGGCTCAGCCCGCCGTGCGTTCCGCCGTCAGATAGGCGATCACCATGTCGCCCAGCATCGCCCGGTAGTGCTCGCGCCGGTCCGGGGCCACCAGGTCGCGGCCGAACAGCGCGCCGAAGGTGTGCCGGTTGGACACCCGGAAGAAGCAGAACGAGCTGATCATCGCGTGCAGGTCCACGGCGTCGACGTCGGCCGTGAACAGCCCGGACTCCTGTCCGGCCGCCAGGATCCGGCGGATCACGTCCAGCGCGGGCGAGCCCATCCGGCCCAGTTCCTCGGAGGCCGCGATGTGTTCCGCGCCGTGGATGTTCTCGATGCCGACCAGGCGGATGAAGTCCGGGTGCCGCTCGTGGTGGTCGAACGTCAGCTCCGCCAGCCGCCGGATGGCCGCCACCGGGTCCAGATGGTCCACGTCCAGCTGCTGCTCGGCCTCGCGGATCACGCCGTACGCCCGCTCCAGCACGGCCGTGAACAGCTGTTCCTTGCCGCCGAAGTAGTAGTAGATCATCCGCTTGGTGGTGCGGGTGCGGGCGGCGATCTCGTCGACGCGGGCCCCGTCGTAGCCGGCCCGGGAGAACTCCCGCGTCGCCACGTCGAGGATCTCGGCCCTGGTGCGGGCGGCGTCACGGATGCGCTCGCCGGGCCGTGCCGGTTCTTCGACGCTGGTCATCGGGTCCCTTCGGGCCGGGGTGCGGTGCCGGTGATTCTAGAAGCAGCCCCCGCCCGGCCCGACGGGGCTTCCCGCGGGCCCGGAACGGCTGATATAGCTAACGTACTGGTTCGTACATTAGTGAGCCGCCTCTGGAGGTCCGCGGTGCTCAAAGACTCGTATCTCGTCGGGCTGATCGGCTCCGGCATCGGCCCCTCGCTCAGCCCCGCGCTGCACGAGCGGGAAGCCGGCCGGCAGGGCCTGCGCTGTCTGTACCGGCTCCTCGACCTCGACACGATCGGCGTGGCGCCCGATGCGGTGGGCGAGCTGCTGCGCGCCGCCCGGCTGCTCGGTTTCGACGGGCTCAACATCACCCACCCGTGCAAGCGGCTCGTCGTCGAGCACCTGGACGCCCTCGATCCGCAGGCCGAGGCGCTCGGCGCGGTCAACACCGTCGTGTTCGAGGGCGGGCGCGCCGTCGGCCACAACACGGACGTCACCGGCTTCGCCGCCGCCTTCGCCCGCGGTCTGCCCGAAGCCCCGCTGGAACGGGTCGTGCAGATCGGCGCGGGCGGCGCCGGCGCGGCCGTCGCGCACGCCACGCTCACCCTCGGCGCCGAACGGGTCACCGTCGTCGACGCGCTGCCCGAGCGGGCCGCCGACCTGGCCGCCGCGCTGAACCGGAGCTTCGGACCGGGCCGCGCCGCCGCCGCGCCCCCGGGCCGGCTGCCGGAGCTGCTCGGCGCCGCCGACGGCCACGGCGGCCTCGTGCACGCCACCCCCACCGGCATGGCCGCCCACCCCGGCCTGCCCCTGCCGGCCGGGCTGCTGCACCCCGGACTGTGGGTCGCCGAGGTCGTCTACCGCCCGCTGGAGACCGAGCTGCTGCGCACCGCCCGCGCGGCCGGCTGCGCCACCCTCGACGGCGGCGGCATGGCCGCCTTCCAGGCCGCCGACGCGTTCCGCCTGTTCACCGGCCGGGAACCCGACAGCGCGCGGATGCTCGCGGACCTCACCGAGCTGACCGACGGCGCCGTCGGGGCGCCGAAGTAGACCGAGAAGCCCGAGAGACCGAGAAGCCCCACAGAAGCAAGAGGTACCGACGTGCGTACGTCCATCGCCACCGTCTCCCTCAGCGGCTCCCTCACCGAGAAGCTCACGGCCGCCGCCCGGGCCGGCTTCGACGGCGTGGAGATCTTCGAGAACGACCTGCTCACCGCGGTGCTCACCCCCGAGGAGATCCGCGCCCGCTGCGCCGACCTCGGCCTGGGCATCGACCTCTACCAGCCGCTGCGGGACATCGAGGCCGTGCCCGCGGACCTCTTCGCCCGCAATCTGCGCCGCGCCCGGCACAAGTTCGAACTGATGCGCAGGCTGGGCGCCGACACCGTCCTCGTCTGCTCCAGCGTCGACCCGTCCGCCGTCGACGACGACGCCCTCGCCGCACGGCAGCTGAGCGAACTCGCCGACCTCGCCGACGGCTTCGGCATCCGGGTGGCGTACGAGGCGCTGGCCTGGGGGCGGCACGTCAGTACGTACGACCATGCCTGGCGCATCGTCGAGGCGGCAGGGCATCCCGCGCTCGGGACCTGTCTGGACAGCTTCCACATCCTCTCGCGCGGCAGCGACCCCAAGGGCATCGAGGACATCCCCGGCGAGAAGATCTTCTTCCTCCAGCTCGCCGACGCCCCGCTGCCCGCGATGGACGTGCTGCAGTGGAGCCGCCATCACCGCTGCTTCCCCGGCCAGGGCGGCTTCGACGTCGCCGGACTGGTCCGGCACGTGCTGCGCACCGGCTACGCCGGGCCGCTCTCCCTGGAGGTCTTCAACGACGTCGTCCGGCAGGCCGAGGCCGGACCGACCGCCGTGGACGCCCGCCGCTCCCTGCTGATGCTCCAGGAGGAGGTGGGCGCGGCCGAACCCCCGGCCCCCGTCGTCCCCACCGGGTTCGCCTTCGCCGAACTCGTCACGCCCGACGCGGACCCCCTCGCGGGGCTGCTCGACGCGCTGGGCTTCGCCCGCACCGCCCGGCACCGCAGCAAGCCCGTCGACCTGTGGCAGCAGGGCGAGGCCCGGATCCTCGTCAACACCGGGGCGGCCGTACGCCGTGACGGCACCCGGCTCGCGGCCGTCGGCCTCGAGTCACCCGACGCCGCCGGTGCCGCCCGCCGCGCGGAGGCCATGCTGGCGCCCGTACTGCCGCGCCGCCGCGCCCCCGAGGACGCCCCGCTCGACGCGGTGGCCGCGCCCGACGGCACGGAACTGTTCTTCTGCGGCACCCGGCCGCCCTCCGGCGGCGGCTGGCGGTCCGACTTCGCGGACGTGGAGCACGCCCCCGCCGCCACGGCCGTACGGCACATCGACCATCTCGCCCTCACCCAGCCCTGGCACCACTTCGACGAGGCGGCCCTCTTCCACCGCAGCGTGCTCGGGCTGCGCGCCGACGAGAGCGTGGACCTCGCCGACCCCTACGGCCTGCAGCGCAGCCGCGCGGTCGGCAACGCCGACGGCGGTGTCCGGATCGCCCTCGGTGTCGGTGCCGCGCCCACGGACGACACCGTGCACGCCCAGCACATCGCGCTCGCCACCGACGACGTGGTCGCCGCGGCCCG
Source organism: Streptomyces sp. NPDC059787 (assembly GCF_042732315.1). NCBI lineage: Bacteria > Bacillati > Actinomycetota > Actinomycetes > Kitasatosporales > Streptomycetaceae > Streptomyces > Streptomyces sp. NPDC059787. The sequence continues at coordinate 489 of NZ_JBHWHX010000011.1, read as the reverse complement.
CCGTTTCCGCGACGCGGGCGGCCGGCTGCTGCCGATTCCGGCGAACTACTACGACGACCTCGCCGCCCGGCACGAGTTCGCCGACGGCGAGCTGGAGACCTACCGCGACCTGGGCATCCTCTACGACGCCGACGAGCACGGCACCCTGCGCCACTGTTACACCCTCACCGTCGGCCGCGTCTTCTTCGAACTCGTCCAGCGCGACGGCGCCCACCGCGGCTACGGCGCCCGCAACGCCCCGGTCCGCCTGGCCGCCCAGCACGCGGCACGGACACGCACGGGCGGCTGAGCGCCCGATCCCTCGCCGGGCCGTGGACGATCGCGGCACGGGCCGCGGCGCCGGTGTCCGCCGGCCGGTCCTCTCCCGGCCCGCGACCGCGCGCACGGGTGACGGGCCGCCCCCTGCCGGAGAGCCGGGCGGAACAGAGGCCGGCCCCGGCCGCGGCCCTCCAGGGGGGCTGCGGCGGGGCCCGGCCCACGTGTCACGGC
>NZ_JBHWHX010000010.1:229103-231740 GCF_042732315.1 Streptomyces sp. NPDC059787 | reverse complement strand
CGTGTGCGCGGCCGGGCCCCGGGCCGTCGTGGTCCGCCGGGGGCGGACGGCCGTCACTTGAGGTAGACGACGCCGTCCGTGGTGATGGCCGGACGGCCGCTCGTGCCGACGACCACGATCTTGATCGTGTGCTTGGCGCTGCCGCTCCAGGTCTTGGTCCAGATCGCGTCGCGGTACTTGGTGGTGGACGACTTCAGATCCACGGTGGCGGTCTTCTTGCCGTCCACGTAGATGTGGGCCTGGCCGGAGGTGGTGGCGCGGGAGACCGTCCAGGCGACGGAGCGGCCGGTGAAGGTCCAGCTCAGTGAGGCGTTCTTGGAGGAGCTGGTGTACGACTTGCCGCCGAGGTAGCTGGAGGAGGACTTGGTCGTCCACGTGCCGGACCTGGTGGCGGAGCTCTCCTGGAGGATGACCGGGGTGCCGGCGACCGAGGCGGTGGCGGTGTTGCCGGCCCGGTCGTAGGCCTTCAGCGACCAGGTGGTGGCGGCGCCGGACTTGGCGGTGTGGTTGGCGCTGGTGACCGTGGGTCCGTAGGTCTTGGCGGTCGGGGCGGTGAGCCGGACCTCCTTCAGCGCGGCGCCGTCGGTGGCCTTCCACTTCAGTGTCAGCGGAACGGCGGCGGTGTTGACGGTGCCGGTGCGCAGGGCCAGGTTCGGCTTGGTGGTGAAGGTGGGGGCGGTGGTCTCGGCGACGACGGTCGTGGCCGCCGTGGTGGTCGTCCTGCCCGACTGGTGGACGGCGCGGACGGCCACCTGGTGGGTGCCGGCGGTCAGGGTGGCCTTGGCGGAGGTGGCGGTGCCGGCGGTGGTGGCCACGGCCTTGCCGTCCACCAGGAGTTCGTACTTCGAGATGAGCGCGGCCGGGGTGGTGGCCGACCAGTTCACCGTGACGGCGGCCTTGGTGTAGGTGGTCGTGCCGGAGGTCCCGCCGCCGGTGACGGACTTCAGGGTGAGGCCGGAGACCGGGCCGCCCGCCCAGGTGCGGACGGTGGCGAGCTTGTTGTAGAAGGCGTCACCGGGGCACTGGGTGTTGTAGCCGTCGCGGTGGCCGTGGATCGCGGGCAGGGTCAGCTGAGCGCCCTTGGCCCAGGTCTTCCCGGAGTAGCTGCGCCCGCTGTCGCCCGCGGTGAGGGTGGCGGTGCCGGTGGGGGAGACGCCGTACTGGCCGAGCTTCCACGCGGCGATCCGGGCCACGGAGGTCATGGCGGCCGTGGAGGGCGCGGTGGAGGTGTAGGTGCCCAGCACGGATATGCCGGTGGTCTCGCTGTTGAAGCCGTAGGCGTGGGCGCCCATCACCGGCAGGTCGACTCCGCCCTTGCGGCCCTCGTAGACCGTGCCGCACTTGTCGACCAGGAAGTTGTAGCCCACGTCCTTCCAGCCCAGCTGCTTCACGTGGTACGCGTAGATGCCGCGCACCACGGCGGGGCCCTGGGCGCAGGTGTAGTCGTTGGACTCGGCGGTGTGGTGCACCACGACCGCCTTGATCTTCCCGCCGGGCAGGTAGCTCGGCTCCTCCGGGCTGATCGACTCGTCCGCGCCCCAGGCGGCGCGGGAGGTGATCGGCGGGCGCGGCGCGGTGGACGGCGGCGCGGGCGGGACGCTCACCGAAGGGGTGGGGGAGGCGGTGGGTGAGGAGGTGTCCGGGACGGACGGCGAGACGGTGGCCGACGGCTCGGTCACCGAGGGCTGAGACGCCGAGGGCTCGGAGGGGGACGGCTCGGGCGGCGTCCCGGAGGCGGGGGTCTCCGGGAGGGTGGCGTCCGGCTGCGGCTCGGTGCCGGTACCGGTGCCGGTGCCCGGCTCGGTGGCCGCAGGGGTGGGCTCCTCGCTCTCCTCGGCCCCCTCGGCCACGTACGCCGCCGGCTCCAGCGCGGTGACCTCGCCGCTGCCGGGGTCGACCATGTCCAGTCGCAGGCCCTTCGGCAGTCCGGCCGAGTCCTTTCCGTCGACCCGTACTTCGACGCCGTCGGACGGGCCCACCCACGCCGGTTCGGTACCGCCGCGCGCGGCGCCGCTCTCCCCCTGGCCGCTGTCGCCGTCCAGCGTCAGCCACCGCGACCACTCCTGCGTACCGGCGGCCCGGGTGCGGACCTCGACCGTGCCGCCGACGCGGGCGGACGGGTCGGACCAGGTCACGCCGAGCATGCTGAACGGCCCGGTGTCCCGCTTGCCCAGGGAGGCGGAGGTCCCGTCCCCGGAGACCCGCAGCGCGGTGGTCTCCGCCTTGCTGGTGACGGGCCCCGGCGCACCGTCGGCACGGGAGCCGCCGCTCTCCTGTCCCGTCATGGCCTGAAGGACGAGTGCCCCGGACAGGCCGGCCGCGACGACCGCGGATGCCTTCCAGAAATGCCGTGGTGTGCGCATGTCGGTTCGCGTGGTCCTTCTGCGTAAGGAGGGAAGAACGGGGCAGGTGCCCGCCGCCCGGACAGGCGGCACACGAGAGACCCACACGAACGGGTGAAGGTTGTACGACGGCGCGGGTTCTGTAACGCAGGTCATACCCTCGGGGGGAACCACCGTGGAACTTCGCCTGTGGCAGGGCCGGTTCCGGCAGCGCGAGGGGAGCGTTTCACCCCCCGGGACCCCCCCGGGGGGGGGGGCCCCGCGGGGGTAAGCGACCCAACGCGAGACACGGCAA
>NZ_JBHWHX010000010.1:43067-229093 GCF_042732315.1 Streptomyces sp. NPDC059787 | reverse complement strand
TCCCGGCGGAACACCGCATGGGCGGCGTCACGCCGGGAGGAACGCTCCCCTCGTCGAACGGCGGCAGGAGGCGCCGGCAGCATCCGGGGGCGAGGCGAAGAACCCTCCCGCCCTCCGGCACTCCCGGTCCAGAAGACCGACTCCCGGTCTAGAAGACCGATTCCGCCTCGTCCATCCGGTCCACCGGGACCGTCTTCAGCTCGGTGACCGCCTCCGCCAGCGGCACCATCACGATGTCGGTCCCCCGCAGAGACGTCATCTTGCCGAACTCGCCCCGGTGCGCCGCCTCCACCGCGTGCCAGCCGAAGCGGGTGGCGAGGACGCGGTCGTACGCCGTCGGGGTGCCGCCGCGCTGGACGTGGCCGAGGATGACCGGCTTGGACTCCTTGCCGAGCCGGCGCTCCAGCTCGTACGCCAGGGCCGTGCCGATGCCCTGGAAGCGCTCGTGGCCGAACTTGTCGATCTCGCCCTTGCCGTAGTCCATGGTGCCGTCGGCCGGGTGTGCGCCCTCGGCGACGCAGATCACCGCGAACTTCTTGCCGCGGGCGAAGCGTTCCTCGACCATCTTGACGAGCTGGGCCGGGTCGAAGGGGCGCTCGGGCAGGCAGATGCCGTGGGCGCCGGCCGCCATGCCGGACTCCAGGGCGATCCAGCCCGCGTGCCGGCCCATGACCTCGACGACCATCACGCGCTGGTGGGACTCGGCGGTGGTCTTGAGGCGGTCCATCGCCTCCGTGGCGACGCCGACCGCCGTGTCGAAGCCGAAGGTGCGGTCGGTGGAGGAGATGTCGTTGTCGATCGTCTTCGGGACGCCGACCACGGGCAGACCCGCGTCGGACAGCATGCGGGCCGCGGTGAGCGTGCCCTCGCCGCCGATCGGGATCAGCGCGTCGATGCCGAAGTCGCGGATCATGTCGGAGGCGTTCTCGCAGGCCTCGCGGAGGCGGTCGCGCTCCAGCCGGGAGGAGCCCAGTATGGTGCCGCCCCGGGCCAGGATGCCGCTGACCGCGTTGAGGTCGAGCGGCCGGTAGCGGCCGTCCAGCAGACCGGAGTAGCCGTCCTCGAAGCCGATGACCTCGTCGCCGTAGTTGTCGACCGCCCGGTGCACGACCGACCGGATCACTGCGTTCAGTCCAGGGCAGTCGCCGCCTGCGGTGAGTACTCCTATACGCATCGTGCTGAGTCTCCTGGTCGCTGTCGATACCGGTGAGCCAGTCCCGATTGTTTCACGTCCCTCCGGGCGCCGCCGACGCCGTACGGGTGAGCGCCCTAGCCAGCGCCGGAGGTATTGTCAAGAGGGGTCCGCTCACCTGGGTGGGCGTTTTTTGCGGCCCCGCCGAAGACCCTTGCGGCCCTCGACGAAACGGAGAGCGCGCGTGACCCGCAGCGTGTACGTGACCGGTATCGACCGCGGCGACGGCCGCCAGGTCGTCGAACTCGGGGTCATGGAGCTCCTGACCAGGCAGGTCGACCGGGTGGGAGTCTTCCGCCCCCTGGTGCACGACGGGCCCGACCGCCTCTTCGAACTGCTGCGCGCCCGGTACCGGCTCACCCAGGACCCGTCGACCGTCTACGGCCTCGACTACCACGAGGCGTCCGCCCTCCAGGCCGAGCAGGGCACGGACGAGCTGGTGTCGACGCTCGTCGACCGGTTCCACCGGGTCGCCCGCGACTACGACGTCGTCCTCGTCCTCGGCACCGACTACGCCGACACCCAGCTCCCGGACGAGCTCAGCCTGAACGCCCGGCTCGCCAACGAGTTCGGCGCCTCGGTGATCCCGGTCGTCGGCGGCCGCAGGCAGACCGCCGAGTCGGTGCGCGCCGAGACCCGCAACGCCTACCGCGCCTACGACACCCTGGGCTGCGACGTGCTCGCCATGGTGGTCAACCGGGTCGCCCGCGAGGACCGCGACGAGCTCGCCGAGCGGCTCGCCACCCGGCTCCCGGTCCCCTGCTACGTGCTGCCCGACGAACCGGCGCTGTCCGCCCCGACCGTCTCCCAGATCGTCCACGCCCTCGGTGCGAAGGTGGTGCTCGGCGACGACTCCGGGCTGGCCCGCGACGCCCTGGACTTCGTGTTCGGCGGCGCGATGCTGCCGAACCTCCTCGCTGCCCTGACCCCGGGCTGCCTGGTCGTCACGCCGGGCGACCGCGCCGACCTGGTCGTCGGTTCGCTGGCCGCGCACAGCGCCGGGACCCCACCGATAGCCGGGGTGCTGCTGACCCTGGACGAGGTGCCCGGCGAGCGCATCCTCACCCTCGCCGACCGGCTCGCCCCCGGCACCCCGGTGCTGTCGGTGCCGAGCAACAGCTTCCCCACCGCCGAGCAGCTCTTCTCCCTGGAGGGCAAGCTGAACGCGGCCACCCCGCGCAAGGCGGAGCGGGCGCTCGGCCTGTTCGAGCGGTACGCCGACACCGCGGACCTCACCAAACGGGTCTCCGCGCCCAGCAGCGACCGCGTGACCCCGATGATGTTCGAGCACAAGCTGCTGGAGCAGGCCCGTTCCGACCTGCGCCGGGTCGTGCTCCCCGAGGGCACCGAGGAACGGGTGCTGCACGCGGCGGAGGTGCTGCTGCGCCGGGGCGTGTGCGAGCTGACGCTGCTCGGTGACGTCGACCAGATCCGCAAGAAGGCCGCCGACCTGGGCATCGACCTCGGTGACAGCCGGCTGATCGACCCGGCCACCTCCGAGCTGCGGGACTCCTTCGCCGAGCGGTACGCCGCCCTGCGCGCCCACCGGGGCGTCACCGTGGAGCTGGCCTACGACGTCGTCTCGGACGTGAACTACTTCGGCACACTGATGGTGCAGGAGGGGCTCGCCGACGGCATGGTGTCCGGTTCGGTGCACTCCACGGCGGCGACCATCCGGCCGGCCTTCGAGATCATCAAGACCAAGCCGGACGCGGGCATCGTCTCCTCCGTCTTCTTCATGTGCCTGGCCGACAAGGTGCTGGTCTACGGCGACTGCGCGGTCAACCCCGACCCGGACGCCGAGCAGCTCGCCGACATCGCCGTGCAGTCGGCGGTCACGGCGGCGCGGTTCGGGGTGGAGCCGCGGATCGCGATGCTGTCGTACTCGACCGGTACGTCCGGTACGGGCGCCGACGTCGACAAGGTGCGCGCCGCCACCGAGCTGGTGCGCTCGCGCCGGCCCGATCTGCGGATCGAGGGGCCCATCCAGTACGACGCCGCCGTGGAGCCGTCGGTCGCGGCGACCAAGCTGCCCGGCTCGGAGGTGGCCGGGCAGGCGACGGTGCTGATCTTCCCCGACCTGAACACCGGCAACAACACCTACAAGGCCGTGCAGCGCTCGGCCGGCGCCATCGCCGTCGGGCCGGTGCTCCAGGGTCTGCGCAAGCCGGTCAACGACCTGTCCCGGGGCGCCCTCGTCCAGGACATCGTCAACACCGTCGCCATCACGGCGATCCAGGCCCAGTCCCCGACCGAGAAGGCGACCGCCCAGTGAGCTCCACGCGTGTCCTCGTCCTCAACTCCGGCTCCTCGTCGGTGAAGTACCAGCTGCTGGACATGCGCGACAGCAGCCGGCTGGCCTCCGGGCTGGTCGAGCGGATCGGTGAGCGGACCTCCCTCGTCCGGCACACCCCGCTCGCGGCGGGCGGCGGGGCCCGGGAGCGGACCGGGCAGGTCGTCGACCACGACGCCGCGCTGAAGGCGATGGCCGAGGAGCTGGCCGCCGACGGGCTCGGGCTCGACTCCCCCGAGCTGACCGCGATCGGCCACCGGGTGGTGCACGGCGGGAAGCACTTCACCGAGCCGACGGTGATCGACGACCGGGTGCTGGCCGAGATCGAGCGGCTGATCCCGGTCGCGCCGCTGCACAACCCGGCCAACCTCACCGGCATCCGCACCGCCATGACGCTGCGCCCGGACCTGCCGCAGGTCGCCGTCTTCGACACCGCCTTCCACACCACGATGCCGGAGTCGGCCGCCCGCTACGCGATCGACGTCGAGACCGCCGACGCGCACCGCATCCGCCGCTACGGCTTCCACGGCACCTCGCACGCGTACGTCTCCCGGGCGACGGCCGGGCTGCTGGGCAAGGAGCCCGAGGAGGTGAACGTCATCGTGCTGCACCTGGGCAACGGGGCGTCCGCCTCGGCCGTACGGGGCGGGAGGTGCGTGGACACCTCCATGGGGCTGACGCCCTTGGAGGGGCTCGTGATGGGTACGCGGTCCGGAGACATGGACCCGGCCGTCATCTTCCATTTGATGCGTGTTGGCGGAATGTCCGCCGACGAGATCGACACTCTCCTCAACAAGAAGAGCGGTCTGGTCGGACTCTGCGGTGACAACGACATGAGGGAGATCCGGCGCCGGATCGACGCGGGCGACGAACAGGCGAAGCTGGCGTTCGACATCTACATTCACCGTCTGAAGAAGTACATCGGCGCCTATTACGCCGTTCTCGGACGGGTGGACGCGGTGGCCTTCACCGCCGGGGTCGGTGAGAACGCCGCTCCGGTGCGGGAGGCGGCCGTGGCGGGCCTGGAGGGGCTGGGCCTGGCGGTGGACGGCGGGCGCAACGCCGTACGCGGCGGCGGGCCGCGGCTGATCTCGCCCGAGGGCGCGCGGGTCGCGGTCGCGGTGGTACCGACGGACGAGGAAATGGAGATCGCTCAGCAGACATACGCACTGGTCGGAAAGAACAACTGAGCAGGGACTTCCTCATTTGTATCTTCCGCCAGACGGAATATTCCGTAGCGAAACAAACCGATAGGATCGCCCCATGCGCCGTTCGAAAATCGTCTGTACTCTCGGCCCCGCGGTCGACTCCCACGAGCAGCTCGTCGCTCTGATCGAAGCCGGCATGAACGTGGCCCGCTTCAACTTCAGCCACGGCTCGCACGCCGAGCACCAGGGCCGGTACGACCGGGTCCGTGCCGCCGCCAAGGAGACGGGCAGGGCCATCGGCGTCCTCGCCGACCTCCAGGGCCCGAAGATCCGCCTGGAGACCTTCGCCGAGGGTCCCGTCGAGCTGGTGCGCGGTGACGAGTTCACCATCACCACCGAGGACGTCCCGGGCGACAAGACGATCTGCGGAACGACCTACAAGGGCCTGCCCGGTGACGTGTCCAAGGGCGACCAGATCCTGATCAACGACGGCAACGTCGAGCTGAAGGTCACCGAGGTCGACGGCCCCCGCGTGAAGTCGATCGTCATCGAGGGCGGTGTCATCTCCGACCACAAGGGCATCAACCTGCCCGGCGCGGCGGTGAACGTGCCCGCGCTGTCCGAGAAGGACATCGAGGACCTGCGGTTCGCCCTGCGGATGGGCTGCGACCTGGTCGCGCTGTCCTTCGTCCGGGACGCCAAGGACGTCGCCGACGTCCACCGCGTGATGGACGAGGAGGGCCGCCGGGTCCCCGTCATCGCCAAGGTGGAGAAGCCGCAGGCGGTGGAGAACATGGAGGGCGTCGTGGCGGCCTTCGACGCCGTCATGGTCGCGCGCGGCGACCTGGCCGTCGAGTACCCGCTCGAGAAGGTCCCCATGGTGCAGAAGCGCCTGATCGAGCTCTGCCGGCGCAACGCCAAGCCGGTGATCGTGGCGACCCAGATGATGGAGTCGATGATCACCAACTCCCGTCCGACCCGCGCCGAGGCCTCCGACGTGGCCAACGCGATCCTGGACGGCGCCGACGCGGTCATGCTGTCGGCCGAGTCGAGCGTGGGCGCGTACCCGATCGAGACCGTGCGGACGATGTCGAAGATCGTCCAGGCGGCCGAGCAGGAGCTGCTCTCCAAGGGCCTGCAGCCGCTGGTGCCGGGCAAGAAGCCGCGCACCCAGGGCGGTTCGGTGGCCCGTGCCGCCTGCGAGATCGCCGACTTCCTCGGCGGCAAGGGCCTGGTGGCCTTCACCCAGTCCGGCGACACGGCCCGGCGGCTGAGCCGCTACCGCGCCACCCAGCCGATCCTGGCGTTCACCACGGACGAGTCGACCCGCAACCAGCTCGCGCTCAGCTGGGGCGTGGAGCCGTACGTCGCGCCGTTCGTGAACAGCACCGACGAGATGGTCGAGCTGGTGGAGCAGGAGCTGCTCAAGCTGAACCGCTTCAGCGAGGGCGACACCGTGATCATCACGGCCGGCTCGCCCCCCGGTGTCCCCGGCACCACCAACATGGTCCGTGTCCACCACCTGGGCGGCGCGACCGGCTGACGGTAAGGGGCCCGTACGGCACCGAGGGCGCCCCCTGTGGTCTCACAGGGGGCGCCCTCGGTGTTGCGGCTCCCGGGGGGGCCTGGTGGCGTTCAGCCGGTGGTGATGTACTGCTGGAGCCCGGGGACGTGCAGGGTGCCGCCGAACTGGCCGGCCTGCTTCACCGTCACCTTGGTGAAGTAGATCAGCGGGATGTCGAGCGGCGGCGGGTTCTCCGGGTCGAACGTGACCGGGATCAGGCCGAGCAGGTTGCCGGAGATGCTCTCGGTGTACATCACGGTGTCGCCGTCACGGATGGTGGACGTCGACCCCTTGGCCGCCTGCACGTGGTGGGTCGCGCCGGACTGCTCGTCCTTGACCGTCTGGTGCAGGTCCCCGATGTCGGTGCCGTCGGAGATGACGTACTTCAGCACCCTCTTGGTGCCGCCGCTCGCCGTCCGCACCTCGACGATGCCCTCGTACGAGGCGCCCTTCAGCAGCAGCGAGCTGGCGTTGAGGGTCCAGGGGTCGTCGGGCAGCAGGAGCTCGTTGTCGACGCCGCCCTCGGCGTCGGTGGCGATCGGGCAGTCCTCGGGGTCGACCGTGGCCGACTCGGAGGGGCTGGGAGAGGCGGTGGCCTCGGGGGTCTCGGTGGCCTCCCCGGTGGCTTCCCCGGCCGTCTCCTTGGTGTCCTCGGCGGTCTCCGAGGCCTTGTCGCCGGTGTCCTCGGTGGTGTCCTCGGTGGTGTCCTTCGCCGCTTCGGTGACCTTCTCGGTGGTCTCCTCGGCGGTTTCGGCCGCGTCCTTCGCCGCGTCCTCCGTGGCGGAGGCGGACGGGGTGGGGCTCGCCTCGGCCTCCTTCTCCTTCGGGGTGAAGACGTCCTTGAGGGCGTCTCCGAGGCCCTCAAGGAGGTTGCGGTCGGTCTCCGAGGGCTCCGGCTCGGGCTCGGGCTCGGCCGTGTCCTCGGCGGCGGAGGCGGAGGCCGAGGGGGCGGGCGCCGGCTCGTCCTTGTCGTCGGAACCTGAATCCGACGAAGAGGACGTGTCCTTGTCAGTGCCCTTGTCCGCCTCGGGGGCCTGCTGCTCGCCGGAGGTCTCCGCCGAGGGCTCCTCGTCCGCGGACGCGCTCCCGCTCGCCGACGCGGACGGTGTGGGCGACGCGGAGGCGTCGTCCTTCTCGGCGTTCTCGACGATCTCCAGGCAGGCCTGGTACTCGTCGACGGTCAGGCTGTTCGCCGTCGGCGCCCCGTCGTTGCCGTCGGCGAGGGCCAGCGTCGGCGTGAACCCCATCCCCATGAGGACCGCCGTGGGCATCGCCGCCAGGGCGATCGCCTTGCCGCTCGGCACGTGGAACCTGGTGAACAGCGGCTTCTTCGGGGCCGCGTGACGCGGTCCGCGCACCTCGTCAGCCGACACGGTGCCCCCCTGCGGCCCGGACGCCGTCCGCCTCACCGTCTTCCCCCTTCTCGAAGGAAACGGCCGGGAACTGCGGTGCCACGGCGGGGTCGTGGGGCGTGGTGTCCGGCGCCGCCTCACCCGTGGGCGCGTCGGCGCCGTCGTGCTCCCCCGCCGCCTCGACCGGGGGCTCGCCCGGCGCCCAGGAGAGGGCGAGCGCACCGCCGATCAGCGCGAGCAGGAAGCCGATCAGGAAGCCGCCTATGTTGGAGATCACCAGCGACACGAGGGCCAGCAGGATCGATGCGACACCGGCGAAGACACGGGTCGCCGCCTGGAACCACATCGTCAGGCCCAGCGTGACCAGCAGCACGCCGATGATCAGCGATCCGGCGCCGGCCGTCGTCGCCATGGCGAGCGACATGTGGCCCAGCTTGAGCGTGGCGTAGGGGAAGTACGCGATGGGTATGCCGCCCAGCAGCGTGAACAGACCGGCCCAGAACGGCCGGGTGCCCCGCCAGCCGCGGAAGCGCAGTCGCAGCCGGGTGAAGGTCCCGGTGCTCTGGACCGGAGTCTCGGCACTCATGGAAAAAGCTCCCTGGGTCCGGTGGAAGTACGTACCGGCTCGGCCGTAGGCGCGCAGAAGCCGGAAGTGTGGGTCTGTGAGGTGGCCCGGCACGCGGACCGGCCGGGCGGTGGGGCGGAGAAGCGATGGCCTCCCCGCCCCCGAGGCAGCTCAGCTACCCCGGAACACCCCGGTGACGGAGGCCGTCTAGTAGCACTCCATCTTGGCGTCCGTACCGAGACGCATCGACAGGCCGTTCAGCGTGAACGTGCCGGCCGTGGTCGCCCACGCCGTCTGCTCGACGCCGTAGAGGTCGGCCGACTCGGCCTGCTGGGCGAAGCCGCCCGGCAGCACGCTGTCGCCCTTCTTGATGTCAGGACCGCGGTTCTGGTCCTGGACCGCCACGCCGATGTCGATGTTGGTGAACGTCGCATCGGCGTCGAGCTGGGCGACGTCGATGTAGAGGTTCTTGGCCGTGACCGGCTTGTCCCTGCCCGCGTCAAGACGAAGGTAGATCGTCTTGTTGATGACGGGGATCTTCGTCGCCACCGACTGGCACATCTTGGTGATCTCGGCGTCCTTGAACGACGAGATGGCGACCGGGACCTGAGTCTTCTTGTCACCGTCGGTCGACGTGTAGACGGTGTCGATGCCGCCGTACTGGGCGAAACCCTCACCGTGCAGGTGACCGGCCGTCACCTTGAACTGCTGGCCGGACACGCTGAACGACGCCGCGAGCGCGCCCTGCGCCAGGCCGACACCCACCGCCGCCGTCGCGAGCACGCTGGGCACCATGACCACAGCGAACCGCTTCCATCTGGTCCCGCCACGCACCTGGGACTCCATATTTCCTCCTTCTCGGACGTACATCTCCTGCCCCGACCCGTCGCCATGAACGGCGGCCCGGCCGGGCAGAGATGGGAGAAGTGCTACGTCCTCGGGAAGGAGAGCGCCCGAGCTCGACGACACGTACGACGTGCCCGATCACCGGCGATCACCCCCGAGCGACAACCACTGGTCGCGCCTGACACGCATCACGCACAACCCTGCTGGACAGGCTTCACCGGGTGGGCGAAGACCCCCCTGTCCGAGAACCGGCGTCACTGCCGCCGGTTCTGCTCGGTGGGGACCCAGGAGTTCCCGCGCCCCGACCGGCTGTCGGGATACGGGTAATGGACCGAGCGTCGCCGATCGTGGTCCATTCTCGCCGCCGACACAAGGGGGTTCGTTACTCGCTAGTAACGGCCGGGTAACCCCGCAACGACCCGACGGCGCCGCACGGCGACGCTGGGTTCACCACAAGTGCCGTACAAAACCGTTGATTGATGGACAGAGTCCGACAGATCCACGCCCGCGACTTACTCGCAGTAACAGCGGCCGCGATTACCAAGTTTTGGCAAAGCGCGGCCGCACCGGCATCCATGATCCGTTCGGCAACTCGAACCCCACACGCCCGAACCCCCGGCAAACCGACCGGAATCGGGCAGCGGCGCCCGGGTGGTTCAGAACAGGGCCCGCGCCAGCGCCCGGCGCGCGGCGATCACCCGCGGGTCGTCGGCGCCGACCACCTCGAACAGCTCCAGCAGCCGCACCCGTACGGCATCGCGGTCGTCGCCCGCGGTGCGCGCCACCGTCTCGATGAGCCGGCCGAAGGCGTCCTCGACATGACCGCCCACCAGGTCCAGGTCGGCGGCGGCGATCTGCGCGGCGGCGTCCCCCGGCTTCTCCGCGGCGTCCTTGCGCACCTGCTGCGGGTCCAGGCCCTGCACCCGCTGGAGCAGTTCGGCCTGGGCGAGACCCAGCGTGGCCTCGGGGTTGGTCGGGTCGTCGGCGAGCACGTTCTTGTACGCCTGGACGGCACCGCCGAGGTCACCGCTGTCCAGAGCCTGGACGGCGGCCTCCAGCAGGGCGTCGTACGGACCGACGGCCTCGACCGGGGCCGCCTGCGCGCCGCCGCCCGGCTCGGCGTCGGGGTCGACGGCGAGGCCGGTCAGACCGAAGCGCTGCTCGCCGACCTGCACCAGCTGGTCCAGGGTCTGGCGGATCTGCGCCTCGCCCGCGGCCCCCTGGAAGAGCGGCAGCGCCTGCCCGGCCACCACCGCGAAGACCGCCGGGATCCCCTGGATCCCGAACTGCTGCATCAGCATCTGGTTGGCGTCGACGTCGATCTTGGCGAGCAGGATGCGCCCGTTGTACTCGACGGTGAGCCGCTCGAGGAGCGGGCTCAGCTGCTTGCAGGGCTCGCACCACTCGGCCCAGAAGTCGATGACGACCGGGACCTCGGTGGACCGCTGCAGGACGTCACGCTCGAAGCCGGCCTCGTCGACGTCGATGACGAGATCGGCCGGGGAGATCGCACCCCCGCCGCCCTGCCGGGCCGCTTCCGCGCGCGCCTGCTCCGCCTTCGCCTTGGCCTCCTGGGCCGCCTTCACCGCGGCGAGGTCGACGACTCCGCTCATGGACATGTTCCGTGGCTGCATGCGTCTATCCTCCCCCGTACTCCGCGTGTGTGTGAAAACGCCCGGGAAAGCCAGGCGTACGTGTGCTGTTGACGCCGGGTCCCCACCCCGCGCCGGTGGTCGTCGCTCGGGCACGCCGGTCACGCGCGCTTTCGCTACGAGTCGTAGCGTAATACCGACCGGGGCTCGCTGAACAGGGTGCCCCGGTGATCTCCCTCACGCGCGACCGCACGGAATCCGCCGTTATCGTCGGACCATGCAGAGCCGCACCCCAGCCAGTCGCACCGGGCGCCCGCGCAGCGCCGCCGCGGATGCCGCGATCCTGGCCGCGACCCGTGCGGCCCTGGTCGAACTGGGCTGGTCCAAACTCACCTTGGGAGACGTGGCGGTCCGCGCCGGGGTCGCCAAGACCACCCTCTACCGGCGCTGGGCGGGCAAGAACGAACTGGTCGTGGACGCCGTCGCGGAACTCTTCGACGAGCTGACCCTGCCCGACCGCGGCTCCCTGGCCGCCGACATCGAGGGCGTGGTGCTCCAGTTCGCCGCGATCCTGGCCCGCCCCGAGGCCAGGAACGGCCTGATGGCGGTGGTGGCGGAGTCCACCCGCGACGACGCCCTGCGCGAGCGCATCCGCGCCTCGATCGTGGACCGGCAGAAGCGTCTCGTCCTCGCCGGCCGGGCGCGGGCGCAGGCGCGAGGCGAGCTGCCGCCGGAGCCCGACGCCGGCGAGGCGGCCCGCACGGTCGACCTGATCTTCGACATGGTGGCCGGCGCGGTGGTGCACCGCACCCTGGTGAGCGCGGAACCGGCCGACGCGGAGTGGGTGCACGGCTTCACCCGGGTCCTGCTGTCGGGCCTCGCCGCCGCGGGGCCCTGAACCGGCCACGGTCGGCCGGTAGTCGCCTGTCACCGCCCCCGGCGCGCTGCGAGGATCGATGATCACGCCGCACCGGAACGTGCGGGACGCCGAGCAGCCAGGGAGGCGCACATGACCGGGACCGGACCCGCCGCCGCACGGATCGACACCTCCAGGCCGCACCCGGCCCGGGTCTACGACTGGTTCCTCGGCGGCAAGGACAACTACCCGGTCGACGAGGAACTGGGCCGGCAGATCATGGGCGTCGACGGCACGGCCCGGCACATCGCCCGCACCAACCGCTGGTTCATGCAGCGGGTCACCCGGTGGCTGGCCGGTGAGGCGGGCGTCCGCCAGTACCTGGACATCGGCACCGGCATCCCCACCGAGCCCAATCTGCACCAGGTGGCCCAGGGCATCGCGCCCGAGTCCCGCGTGGTCTACACGGACAACGACCCGATCGTCCTGAAGCACGCCGAGGCGCTGCTGCGCAGCACCCCCGAGGGCGTCACCGACTACGTCCAGGCCGATGTGCGCGAGCCCGCCCGCATCCTGGAACAGGCCCGCGAGAAGCTGGACTTCGAGCGGCCGGTGGCGTTGTCCCTCGTCGCGCTGACGCACTTCCTCGGCGACGAGGACGACCCGTACGGGCTGGTGGCGCGGCTCGTCGGGGCGCTGCCCTCCGGCAGCTACCTGGTCCTGTCGCAGCTCACCGCCGACTTCGACCCCGAGGCGGTCGGCCGCGGGGTCGAGATGTACAAGGCGGGCGGCGTCACGCTCGCGCCGCGCAGCCGTGCGGAGATCGCCCGCTTCTTCGAGGGCCTGGAGCCGGTGGATCCGGGCCTGGTCCAGCTGACCGACTGGCACCCCGAACTCGCGGACGGGGAGACGGTCGACGAGCACGCCGTGATCTCCCTGTACGGGGCGGTGGCCCGCAAGCCGTGACACGGTCGCGCGGAAAGGCCCGCTCATGCCGAGCGGGCCCCGCCGACCGCCGGATCCCCACCGGGGAACAAGCGGCAAAGCCCTTGCTACGGTGCCCCGATGACATCGGTCAAGAAGTTCCAGGTCACCTTCGACTGCGCTGAGCCCGAGCGCCTCGCCCGTTTCTGGTGCGAGGTGTTGGGGTACGTCGTACCGCCTCCGCCGGAGGGGTTCGCCACGTGGGACGACTACAAGCAGTCGCAGCCCTCCGAGCAGCGGGATTCGTGGTTCGCCTGCGTCGACCCCACAGGTGTGGGCCCACGCCTGTACTTCCAGCGCGTCCCCGAGGGCAAGACCGCCAAGAACCGGGTGCACCTCGACGTGCGGGCCGGTACCGGACTCGTGGGCGAGAAGCGCCTCGCCACGCTCGAGGCCGAGTGCGCGCGGCTGGTCGCGCTCGGCGCGGTACATGTACAGACGCTGTACGCCGATGAGGACAACGAGTCGTGCATCCCGATGCAGGACATCGAGGGCAACGAGTTCTGTCTCGACTGAGCGTCTCCCGGGACGGGGTGGGGAGCCGTCTCCCGTGCTGCGGCGCCCCGGCCGGCGGGCTGTGCCCGGTGGGGCGGAGGCCGGCCGGGGGACCCACTCGCCGCTCATCGGCACCGGTCACGGGTTCCGTACCGCCCCGCCCTGCGGGCCGGATCACCGCGGCACGCGCGGAACCGGTCGGGGACGCGCGTCGAGCCGCGGACACGGAGTTCCGAATTCCTTGCTCCGCGTCGCGGGATCCTGGCGGACGGCGCCCAGCGCCGCCCCCTCCGGTCGTCCAACCGGTGCGCCGACGTGATTCAAGGGACTCCGCGCCGCAGAATCCTGGCGGGCGGCGCCCCGCGCCGTCCCCTCCGGTCGTCCAACCGGTGTGCCGACGTGATTCATGGGACACAGAAGGGCACTACCTTGCGCATACTCAGACGGGCGCTGGGCACCACGCTCACCGCAGCCCTCGGTTCGCTGCTGCTGACCGTTCCGGGAGCCGCCCCGGCGTTCGCGGCGGGCGGCGTGCCGCTGCCGTTGTACTCCCTCGCCGACATGGAGGTCGACGGGAGCAACCAGAGGGTCTTCCTCAGCATGCCCGCGGGAGCGGACGGCCGGGTCGCGGTGACGGACTACGACGGCGGGAACAGCACCTGGCTGGGCGGCCTGCCGGGCGCCGGCGGGCTGGCCCTCTCGCCCGACTCCCGGACCCTCTACGTGGCCGCGCGGGACATCGACACCATCGTCGCGTACGACACCGCGACACTGACGGAGACCGCACGGTACTTCGTGGGCGAGGACACCGCCCCGTGGAGCCTGGCTTTCGCGGGCGGGAAGCTGTGGTTCGGATACGGCATCACCGGGGACCTCGGGTCGGTCGACGTGTCCGGTGCCGAACCGGTGATCGAGCTCGGCCTGGACGCCTCGCTGGACGGGGGAGCGGACCTCGTCGCCTCCCCCACCGACCCCGACGTGCTGGTGGTCGGCACGAACAACCCCAACGTCAACACCCTCACCGTGTACGACGTGGGCGGCGGATCACCCGAGGTGACCGCCCGGCGGGTCTTCTCCGGGACGGAGATGAACGGTCTGCGGGACCTGGACGTGACACCCGACGGCCGGAGCGTCGTCGTGGCCGCCCTCATCTCGTCCGGCTACCAGACCTTCCGCCTCGACGACCTCTCGGACCAGGGAGCCCCCGCGGCTTCGCCCTCTCCCCTGGCCGTCGCCGTCGCACCCGACGGCACGGTGGCCGGAGGAACCTCCAACAACAGCGCCGACGTGCCGGACCTGTCCTTCTACGCGCCGGGCGCTCCCGCTCCGCTGACCACGGTCGAGCTGGGCGGTGACACCGAGAGCCTGGTGCCCGAGGGGCTGGCCTGGGCGCCGGACGGGAGCCGGGTCTTCGCCGTGACACAGCAGACCGGTGTCATGGGACTCCGGTTCCACGCACGGCAGGTCGCCACCACCGTGCAGACCACCCTCGCCCTCGAGGCGCCCCCGACCAGCAGGAGGTACCGGGAACTGACCGTCACCGGCACCCTGGCTCCGGCGGCCGGCTTCGCTCCCGGCACCACCGTCGCGGTGAAGCGCTACGACGCCGCCGCTCCGGAAGGCACCTCGCTGGGCACCGTCACGGTGGCGGCCGACGGCACCTTCACCGTGACCGACACGCCGACCAGGCTCGGTCAGGCGAGGTACGAAGTGACGTACGCCGGTGACCCCTGGCACACCGCGGCCTCCGCCGAGGTGACCGTGGAGATCACCCGCCGCTGACCCGGCCTCCGGCACGGACGTCGCCGTGGCCCTGATCAGGACCGCGGGCCACGGCGATCTCCCCTCTGCGCGCTCTCGGCGCAGGCCACCGGCTCCCCGCCCGGAACACCTCCGACCGGCGTTACGACGGCGGGGGCGGCCGCCCCCGCCGTCGTGACGGAGTGGCGTCGGGTCTAGAACCCGGCGGGCTCCGTGTACACGCCCCACTCGTCCCGCAGGACACCGCAGATCTCGCCGAGCGTCGCCTCCGCGCGTACGGCGTCGAGCATCGGCTCGATCATGTTGGCGCCGGAGCGGGCGGCCGCGATCATGGCGTCGAGCGCGCCGCGCACCTTCGCGTCGTCGCGGGCGGCCTTGCGCTCGCCGAGGAGCCGCACCTGCTCGCGCTCCACCTCGTGGCTGACGCGCAGGATCTCCAGGTCTCCGGTGACGGACCCGGTGTGGACGTTGACACCGACGACCCGCTTGTCGCCCTTCTCCAGCGCCTGCTGGTAGCGGAACGCCGACTCGGCGATCTCGCCGGTGAACCAGCCGTCCTCGATGCCGCGCAGGATGCCGGAGGTGATCGGCCCGATCGGGTGCCGCCCGTCCGGGTGGGCCCGCAGGCCCCGTTCCTTGATCTGCTCGAAGATCTTCTCGGCGTCCGCCTCGATGCGGTCGGTGAGCTGCTCGACGTACCAGGAACCGCCCAGCGGATCGGCGACGTTGCCGACGCCGGTCTCCTCCATCAGCACCTGCTGGGTGCGCAGGGCGATCTCGGCGGCCTGCTCGCTGGGCAGTGCGAGGGTCTCGTCGAGGGCGTTGGTGTGGAGGGAGTTGGTCCCGCCGAGCACGGCGGCCAGGGCTTCCACGGCGGTCCGTACGACGTTGTTGTACGGCTGCTGCGCGGTCAGCGAGACACCGGCGGTCTGGGTGTGGAAGCGCAGCCACTGCGCCTTGTCGCTCTGCGCGCCGTAGACGTCCCGCATCCAGCGCGCCCAGATCCGCCGGGCCGCGCGGAACTTGGCGATCTCCTCGAAGAAGTCGACGTGCGCGTCGAAGAAGAAGGAGAGCCCGGGCGCGAACACGTCGACGTCGAGGCCGCGGCTGAGCCCCAGCTCCACGTACCCGAAGCCGTCCGCGAGCGTGTACGCCAGCTCCTGCGCGGCCGTCGCCCCGGCCTCGCGGATGTGGTAGCCGGAGACGGAGAGCGGCTTGTAGGCGGGGATGCCGGCCGCGCAGTGCTCCATCAGGTCGCCGATGAGGCGCAGATGGGGCTCGGGCTGGAAGAGCCACTCCTTCTGCGCGATGTACTCCTTGAAGATGTCCGTCTGCAGCGTGCCGTTGAGCACGCCGGGGTCGACGCCCTGGCGCTCGGCGGCGACGAGGTACATGCAGAAGACGGGCACGGCGGGCCCGCTGATCGTCATGGAGGTCGTCACGTCCCCGAGCGGGATGTCCCGGAACAGGACCTCCATGTCGGCGGCCGAGTCGATCGCCACCCCGCAGTGGCCGACCTCGCCCAGGGAGCGCGGGTCGTCGGAGTCACGGCCCATGAGCGTCGGCATGTCGAAGGCGACGGAGAGCCCGCCCCCGCCGTTGCCGAGGATCATCTTGTACCGCTCGTTGGTCTGCTCCGCGTTCCCGAACCCGGCGAACTGCCGGATGGTCCACGTACGCCCCCGGTAGCCGGTCGGATACAGCCCGCGGGTGAACGGGTACTCCCCCGGCCAGCCGATCCGCTCGAACCCCTCGTAGCCGTCCCCGGTCCGGGGCCCGTACACCGGCTCCACGGGATCGCCGGAGAGCGTGGTGAAATCCGCGTCGCGCTTGCGAGCGGCGTCGTACCGGGCCTGCCAGCGTCGGCGGCCCTCCTCGATGGCGTCAGCGTCCATACCCTCGAATTTACTAGGACGTCCAAGTAAATGTCGATGGGAGACCGCCGCACGCTGCTCCGTACGGCGGTGGGACGCGCTACGCGACCGCGGGGGCCTCGTCCGCGACCTTGCCCTCCAGCTCACGGCTGATCCTGCGCTCCACGAAGAACGCGGCGGTGGGGACGGTCCCGGCGAGCAGCACCCACAGCTGCTTCTTGACCGGCCACTTCGCCTTGGAACCCAGGTCGAAGGCGAAGATCAGGTAGACGACGTACAGCCATCCGTGGGCGATGCTGACCACCTGCGTGAAGTCGGCCGCGCCACCCATGTCGAGCACGTACTTGCCGATCATGCCGAGGGTCAGCGCGACGAGGAGAACACCGGTGACGTAGGCCATGATCCGGTAGCGGGTCAGCACGCTCTTCTTCATGGAGTCGAGCGTAACGGGCCGTTCCGGGAGATCCTGCCCGGGGTCACTCGCCCTCGAAGTCCCCCGCCGCCAGCCGCAGCGGCCGGAGCATCGCGAAGAGTTCGCCGCACTCCTCGGCGTCGTACGCGCTCAGGCCGAAGTCCATGGCCATCAGGTCGCGGGTGGCGGACTCGACCACCTCGCGGCCCTTGTCGGTGATGGTCGCGAGGGTGCCGCGGCCGTCGTTGGGGTTGGGGCGCTTGGCGACCAGGCCCGAGCGCACCAGGCGGTCCACGGTGTTCGTCACCGACGTGGGGTGCACCATGAGCCGCTCGCCGATCTTGGACATCGGCAGCTCGCCCGACTTGGAGAAGGTCAGCAGCACCAGCGCCTCGTACCGCGCGAACGTGAGCCCGTACGGCTTGACGACCGCGTCCACCTCGGCCAGCAGGATCTGCTGCGCCCGCATGATCGAGGTGATCGCGGCCATCGACGGCACGTTTCCCCAGCGCTGCTTCCAGAGCTCGTCGGCGCGGGCGATGGGATCGAACGAGAGACTGAGCGGCTTCGGCACGGACCAGACCCTACCGGCCGGTCATATGTCGGTCAGCCCTGTCTCACTCATCGGTCCCGTCGGTCAGGCGTCACCTCGCGCCAGATGTCTTTCGACGGTCTCCACCTTGGACGTGAGGCCGTCCTCCACACCCGGGCGGATGTCCGCCTTGAGGACCAGGGAGACGCGCGGTGCGCGTGCCTCCACCGCGGCCACGGCGCGCTTCACCACGTCCATGACCTCGTCCCACTCCCCCTCGACCGAGGTGAACATCGCGTCGGTGCGGTTCGGGAGGCCGGATTCGCGGACCACCCGCACGGCGTCGGCGACGTATTCCCCCACGTCCTCGCCGACGCCCAGCGGTGTCACGGAGAAGGCGACGATCATGCGTTCACGACGCCTTCGTTGCGGGCGCGGGAGGCGATCACCGCGTCCTCGGCCTCGCGCTTGAGGCGGCGGTCGGCGAAGAAGCCGCCGGTGGGCAGGACCGACATCAGGAAGTAGAAGGCGGCGGTCCCCAGCGACCACTTGGCGCGGTTCCAGGCGTCGGCCCAGAAGAGCACGTAGAGGACGAAGAGGAAGCCGTGGACCGCGCCCATCACCGGGACGGCGTTGAAGTCGGTCGTCCGCTTCAGGACCGAGCAGACGAGCAGCAGCAGGAACGAGATCGCTTCGGGGCCCGAGACCAGGCGGAGGCGGCGGAGGGCGGAGGCGGTCTTGATGTCCACGGGTCACCTTCGGTGGGAGAGACGTCGGCGTTGACGGGTCGGACGGCTTGTGAACGCACGCACAAGCGTCCCGCCATTGTGGCAAACGCCGTCCGTGATCACCGGAGGGGGTCCGCGCATCCCGTAAGGGGCCGGTCAGGGTGCGACTCCACCCTCGGGATCTGTCGGCGGGGGCGAAGGTGCGGCTACCGTCGCAGGCGTGGCGATGTTCCGACTTCAGAGCAGCAAGGTGCTCGCCGTCGACATGACCGGGGATGCCGTGAAGGCGAAGAACGGCTCCATGGTCGCGTACGACGGTGAGATGGCCTTCAAGAAGCTCAGCGGTGGTGGTGAGGGGCTGAGGGGGATGGTGACCCGCAGGCTCACGGGCGAGCAGATGACACTGATGGAGGTGAAGGGGCACGGGACCTGCTTTTTCGCGGACCGGGCCTCCGAGATCAACCTGGTGGGTCTGCAGGGCGACAAGCTGTACGTGGAGTCCAGCAATCTGCTGGCGACGGACGGAGGGCTGCGCACGGGGACGAGTTTCACGGGGATGCGCGGGGCCTCGCAGGGCAACGGGCTGTTCACGACCACGGTCGAGGGGCACGGCCAGGCGGCGATCATGTCGGACGGGCCGGCGGTGCTGCTCCGGGTCAGCCCGCAGTACCCGCTGACGGTCGACCCCGGCGCCTATGTGGCCCACCAGGGGAACCTGCGGCAGTCCTTCCAGTCGGGTGTGACCTTCCGCACGCTGATGGGAGAGGGCGGCGGCGAGGCCTTCCAGATCCGGTTCGAGGGCGACGGGCTGGTCTACGTGCAGCCCAGTGAGCGGAACACGATCGCGGGGGACGTCTGACATGGGCTTCCGGGAGATCAACTCGAAGATGATCGAGGCGACCGTGTCGCCCGGTCAGCGGCTGTTCAGTCAGCGCGGCGCGATGCTCGCGTACAAGGGGGAGGTCGGCTTCACCCCGAACACGGCCGGCGGTCAGGGCGGGGTGATGTCGATGATCGGGCGGCGGGTGGCGAACGAGGACACGCCGCTGATGACCGTCGAGGGCAGCGGCACCGTCCTGTTCGGGCACGGCGGCCACCACATCCAGGTGATCAATCTCGCCGGCGACACGCTGTACGTCGAGGCCGACCGGCTGCTGGCCTTCGAGGGCACGCTGGAGCAGGGGACGGTGTTCCTCGGCTCGCAGGGCGGGGTGATGGGCATGGTCCGGGGGCAGGTCTCCGGGCAGGGGCTGTTCACGACCTCGCTCAAGGGGCACGGCGCGGTCGCCGTGATGGCCCACGGAGGGGTGATCGAGATCCCGATCACCCCGCAACGGCCGGTGCGCGTCGACCCGCAGGCCTACGTCGCCCACCACGGCGACGTCCGCAACAAGCTGTCGACCGCTCTCGGCTGGCGGGACATGGTGGGCCGGGGTTCCGGCGAGGCGTTCCAGTTGGAGCTGAGCGGCAGCGGTGCCGTGTACGTCCAGGCGTCGGAGGAGAAGCTGTGAGCAACACCGTCCACGACCCGGCGACACTGCCGTCCGACGACAACGTCGATCACTACACCTTCTGCGTGGAGCTCAAGGGCACCCAGTGGTTCATGCAGAAGGGGAAGATGATCGCCTACTACGGTTCGATCGAGTTCAACGGGATCGGGCACGGGCGACTCGACCGACTCGTCCGTACGTCGTTCCATTCGCCACTGCACGCGAGCGACTGGGTCGTGGCGGAGGGCTCGGGCAAGATGCTCCTCGCCGACCGGGCCTTCGACGTGAATTCGTACGACTTGGACGACGGCAATCTGACCATTCGCTCGGGCAACCTTCTCGCTTTTCAGCCAAGTCTCGCGCTCAAGCAGTCGATCGTGCCGGGTTTTCTGACGCTGATCGGAACCGGGAAGTTCGTGGCCGCCTCCAACGGTCCGGTGGTGTTCATGGAGCCCCCCATCCGGGTGGATCCGCAGGCGCTGGTCGGATGGGCGGACTGCCCCTCTCCGTGCCACCACTACGACCATGGCTACATGACCGGCCTGATGGGCGGCCTACGTGCGATGACGGGCCTGGGCGGGGCCTCCGGCGAGGAGCACCAGTTCGAGTTCGTGGGGGCGGGCACGGTACTGCTCCAGTCGTCCGAGACGTTGATGGCGGAGCAGGCCACGGGGGTGACTCCCCACGAGCCGGGAGTGCCC
Source organism: Streptomyces sp. NPDC059787 (assembly GCF_042732315.1). Classification (NCBI taxonomy): domain Bacteria; kingdom Bacillati; phylum Actinomycetota; class Actinomycetes; order Kitasatosporales; family Streptomycetaceae; genus Streptomyces; species Streptomyces sp. NPDC059787. Next base: position 208,708 of record NZ_JBHWHX010000010.1, on the reverse strand, counting down.
GGGGGCGGGGGCGCGGGTGGCCACGGGCAGGGGGCGGGCGCACCGCGTCTTCCCGGACAGCTGGGAGACCTCCAGCGTCGCTTCGGGCTGTGAGCGGTAGTGTGCGGGGTGTGACATCGAACGCCTGCGCACGGTGTCACACGGAAGCCTTATTAGTTCGCCATTCAACTTTCTTAGGTAGACTTCATTCATGGAGACCGAGACGGCCACCCGCTGGCTGACCAATGCGGAGCAGTGCGCCTGGCGCACCCACCTGGAGGTCAACAGGCTGTTGACGTACCAGCTCGAGAAGGATCTGCAGCCGTTCGGCCTGACGATGAACGACTACGAGATCCTGGTGAATCTGTCCGAGTCGGAGGACCGGCGGATGCGGATGAGCGACCTCGCCTCCGCCACCATGCAGTCCAAGAGCCGCCTCTCGCACCAGATCACCCGCATGGAGAACGCGGACCTGGTCCGGCGGGAGAACTGCGAGTCCGACCGCCGCGGGCTGTACGCGGTCCTCACCGACCACGGCATGGAGACCATGCAGAAGGTCGCGCCGCATCATGTGGCGTCCGTGCGCCGGCACTTCATCGACCTGCTCTCCCCCGAGGCCCTCATCGAGCTCGACAAGGCCCTCAAGCCCATCGCCGAGCATCTGCGGGGGCAGCGGGGGCGTCACTGACGGTCCTCGGGCTCAGCGGGCGAGCGGCAGGCGGAGTTCGAAGAGGGCTCCGCCGGTCGGCGCCGCGGACGCCGTGAGCGTCCCGCCGTGCCGTACGGCGACATCACGCGCGATCGCCAGGCCCAGCCCCGCGCCGCCGTCGTCGCGGCTGCGGGCGGTGTCCAGCCGTACGAACCGCTCGAAGATCCGTTCCCGGTCGGCCTCGGCCACACCCTCGCCGTCGTCGGCCACCCCCAGGACCGCCCGGTCGCCCTCCCGCCGTACGGTCACGATGACCCGCTCGCGGGCGTGCCGCCGGGCGTTGTCCAGCAGATTGGCGAGCACTCGCGCCAGCTGCCCCCGGGATCCGGTGACCTCCGCCGGTTCCGCGTCCACCGTCACGCCCGTACGGCCCGCGGTCTCCTCGCGGGCCAGTGCGGACAGGTCGACCCGGGCGTCGGCGGGCCGCTCCCCCGCGTCAAGGCGGGCGAGCAGCAGCAGGTCGGCGGCGAGGTGCTGGAGCCGCACGGTGTCCTCGACGGCGCCGTCCAGGTCGAGCAGCTCGGGATGGGCGGCGGCCACCTCCAACTGGGTGCGCAGGGACGCGATCGGGCTGCGCAGCTCGTGCGAGGCGTCGGCGACGAACCTCCGCTGCCGCTCCACGGACGCCTCCAGCGCGGCCAGTGTTTCGTTGGTGGTGCGGGCGAGACGGGCGATCTCGTCGTGGGTCGCCGGTTCGGGGACGCGGCGGGCGAGGTCCTCGGAGGCGGTGATCGCTGCCATCTCGCTCCGGATGCCCTCCACCGGACGCAGCGCCCGGCCGGTGACCAGCCAGGTCACCGCACCGACGACCGCCAGGAGCAGCGGGAAGCCGATGAGCATCACGGTCAGCGCGGTCCGTACGGCGCTGTGCTCGGCGGCGAGGGGGGCGCCCGCGTGGACGGTGAGGCGGCCCCGGCCGTCGGTCTCCACCTCCACGGCGGCGAAGCGGTAGTCCTCGGTGTCGCCGTCGACGGTGGCGGAGCCGTTGCTGAAGGTGGTCTCGGCGGCGATCCCGCCGGGGGCGAGGGCCTCACCGGAATCGTCGTCCGAGTCGTCCGAGTCGTCGCCGGAGTCGTCGTCGCCGTCCGGCTCCGGCGACTGCGGGGTCACGTCGGTCGTCGCCGTACCGGTGATCCGTCGCAGGTCCTCGGAGGCCGCGACCAGCCTCCCGTCCTCGTCGACGATCTGCACCGGGCTGTCGTCTCCGTCCAGCCCGGACAGTTTGTCGTACGGGGTCCGGGCGGCGAGTTCGGAGGCGACCGCCCGCGCGGAGCGTTCCGCCCGGGTGCCGGCCTCGCCGATCAGGTTGGAGCGCAGCGACAGCAGTACGGCGGTGCCGGCCGCGACGAGGGCGACCGCGACCACGAGGGTGGCGCCGAGCGTCGCCCGTGCGCGGACCGAGCCGAACAGGCGGCTCACGGCGCCGTCTCCAGGCGGTAACCGGCGCCGCGCACGGTGCGGATGAGACCGGCGCGCAGTTTGCGGCGCAGGGCGCTGATGTAGACCTCGACGATGTTGGGGTCGCCCTCGTAGGCGAAGTCCCAGACGTGTTCGAGGATGTCGGCCTTGGAGACCACCTCGCCGGCCCGCAGCACCAGGTGTTCGAGGACCGAGAACTCCTTGGCGGTCAGGGTCACTTCGTCCTCGCCCAGGAAGACCCTGCGGGCGGCGGTGTCCACCTTGAGGTCGCCGTGCACATGGACCGGGGAGGCCCCGCCGGCCGGCCGGCGGCGCAGCAGCGCCTTGATCCTGGCGACGAGGACGACGTACGAGAACGGCTTGGTGAGGTAGTCGTCGGCGCCGGTGTCGAGGCCCTCGGCCTCGTCGTACTCGCCGTCCTTCGCCGTGAGCATCAGGATCGGCACGTCGTGGCCCGCTGCGCGCAGGGCGGCGCAGACCCGGTAGCCGTTCAGGCCGGGCAGCATGATGTCGAGGACGAGCAGGTCGTACGTCCCCTCCGTGGCCCGGTGCAGGCCCTCCCGGCCGTCGTGGACGACGTCCACGGCGTAGCCCTCGGCGGTGAGGCCCCTGGCGAGGGAGAGGGCGAGGCGTTTCTCGTCCTCGACGATCAGGAGTCGAAAGGGGCGGCGCGAAGCGCCTCCGGCAGGGTGGTGGTGGGAGACGGGCGGGCGCATGGGTCAAGGGTCGCAAAGCGAACCTGAAGATCCCTTCAGGCGGTTTCAGGTTCCCCTCAGCGTCGGTCGGCGAGATTGAAGACGTCGAGAACGAACCGACTCGGGAGGAAACACCATGAAGCGCAACATCGTGATCGCCGTCGTCGCGGCCGCGGCCCTGGTCGGGGGCGGTACGGCCACGGCCCTCGCGGTCTCGGGGGACGACGACGGGGCGGCGTCGGTGGCGCAGACGGAGAAGCGGGTGGGGGACGACGACGGGCGGGAGGACGACGCCCGTGACGACGACGGGCGGGACGACCGCGACGACGACCGTGGTGAGCGTGTCGTCTCCGGTGACGTGACCGCCGCCGACGCCATCGCCGCCGCGTTGAAGCACACACCGGGCGCGGCCGTCTCCGCCGAGCTGGACGACGATGACGACGACGGCGGCAAGGCGGTCTGGGAGGTCGACGTCCTCGGTGGCGGGGACACCTGGCACAGCGTGCGGGTCGACCCGGGCAGCGGGAAGGTCCTGGGCGCCTCGGAGGACGACGAGGACGACGCCGATGAGGTGCGGACCGCGCTGAAGGGCGCGTCGGTGACGGCCGAGGAGGCCGCGAAGGCGGCTGCCGCCAAGGGGACGGTGACGTCGGTGGAGCTGGACGACGACGATGACAAGGGGTGGGAGACCGAGACCCGCGCCTCCGGCGGGGGTGAGCGGGACTGGCGGGTCGATCCGAGCGGCGGGAAGGTCACGGCGGACCGTGACGACGACGGTGGCAACTCCGACGACGACTGATTGTTTTCGCCCCCGCCGCCCCTTCCCGTCCCGTTCCCCGGGGGCTGCGCCCCCGGACCCCCCTTTTTTTTCGGCCCTGAACGGGCCTCGTCCTCAAACGCCGGACGGGCTGGTCTGTGTCGGACGGGTTAGTCGGTGCCGGACGGGCTGGTTGTGGTCAGGCCCTCCACCAGTTCGTCCGCCGCTCGGTACGGGTCCAGCTCGCCCGCGATGATGCGTTCCGCCAGCGCGTCCAGGCGGCGGTCGCCGTGGAGGTCGCCGATGCGTTCGCGCAGGGCCGTCACCGCGATGGTCTCGACCTCGCGGGAGGCACGGGCCAGGCGGCGCTCCGTCAGGACGCCCCCCTCCTCCATCCAGGCCCGGTGCTTCTCCAGGGCCTCGACGACCTCGTCGACACCCTCGCCCCGCGCGGCGACCGTCTTCACGATCGGGGGACGCCAGTCGCCGGGGGCCCGGGACTCGCCCAGGCCCAGCATGTGGTTCAGCTCGCGGGCGGTGGCGTCGGCGCCGTCGCGGTCGGCCTTGTTGACGACGTAGACGTCGCCGATCTCCAGGATTCCGGCCTTGGCCGCCTGGATGCCGTCGCCCATGCCGGGAGCCAGGAGCACCACCGACGTGTCGGCCTGGGAGGCGATCTCCACCTCCGACTGTCCCACGCCCACCGTCTCGACCAGGATCACGTCGCAGCCGGCCGCGTCCAGGACGCGGATGGCCTGCGGGGCCGACCACGCGAGGCCGCCCAGGTGGCCTCGCGTGGCCATCGAGCGGATGTAGACGCCCGGGTCGGAGGCGTGCTCCGACATGCGGACGCGGTCGCCGAGCAGGGCGCCTCCGGAGAAGGGCGAGGAGGGGTCCACCGCAAGGACGCCGACCCGCTTGCCCTGTTTGCGGTACGCGGTCACCAGGGCCGAGGTCGAGGTGGACTTGCCCACGCCCGGGGAGCCGGTCAGGCCGACCACGTACGCGTTCCCGGTCAGCGGCGCCAGGGCCGCCATGACCTCCCTGAGCTGCGGGGACGCCCCCTCCACCAGGGAGATCAGCCGGGCCACGGCCCGTGGCCTGCCTTCCCTGGCCTGGGCGACCAGCGAGGAGACGTCCTGCATCACAGCTCCGTTCACGAGAGGGAAATCGGCAAAACCCGGCTCAGGCCTTGGGGACCCGCACGATCAGCGCGTCGCCCTGGCCGCCACCGCCGCACAGCGCCGCCGCGCCGACGCCGCCGCCGCGCCGCTTCAGCTCCAGCGCCAGGTGCAGTACGAGCCGGGCGCCGGACATCCCGATCGGGTGACCCAGCGCGATGGCGCCGCCGTTGACGTTCACCTTTTCGGTGGAAACGCCCAGGTCCTTCATTGACTGCACGGCGACCGCCGCGAAGGCCTCGTTGATCTCGATGAGGTCGAGGTCGGAAACCTCCAGGCCCTCCTTCTTCAGGGCGTGCCGGATCGCGTTGGACGGCTGCGACTGGAGGGAGTTGTCCGGACCGGCCACGTTGCCGTGGGCGCCGATCTCGGCGATCCAGTCCAGGCCCAGCTCCTGCGCCTTGGCCTTGCTCATCACGACCACGGCCGCCGCGCCGTCCGAGATCTGCGAGGAGGTGCCCGCGGTGATCGTGCCGTCCTTCGAGAAGGCCGGGCGCAGCTTGCCGAGCGACTCGACCGTGGTGTCGCCGCGGATGCCCTCGTCCTTGCTGAACAGGACCGGGTCGCCCTTGCGCTGCGGGATCTCGACCGGGGTGATCTCGGCCTCGTAGACGCCGTTCTTCTGCGCGGCGGCGGCCCGCTGGTGGGACAGGGCGGCGATCTCGTCCTGCTCGGGGCGGGCGATGCCGAGGCGGGTGTTGTGCTTCTCCGTGGACTCGCCCATGGCGATGTTCTCGAAGGAGTCGGTCAGACCGTCGTACGCCATGGCGTCGAGCATCTGCACCGCGCCGTACTTGAAGCCCTCGCGGGACTTCGGGAGCAGGTGCGGGGCGTTGGTCATGGACTCCTGGCCGCCGGCGACGATCACGTCGAACTCGCCGGCGCGGATCAGCTGGTCCGCGAGCGCGATGGCGTCGAGGCCGGAGAGGCACACCTTGTTGACGGTGAGCGCCGGGACGTTCATCGGGATGCCGGCCTTGACGGCGGCCTGGCGGGCCGGGATCTGCCCCGCCCCGGCCTGGAGCACCTGGCCCATGATCACGTACTGGACCTGGTCGCCGCCGATCCCCGCACGGTCGAGGGCGGCCTTGATCGCGAAGCCGCCGAGGTCGGCTCCGGAGAAGGACTTGAGTGAGCCGAGCAGCCGACCCATGGGGGTGCGGGCGCCCGCGACGATGACGGAGGTCGTGCCGTTCGTTGCGGATGGTGCGGAAGTTTCGGAAGACATGAGCTGCGATCCCCTTCCGGCTGCACAGCCGAGGAGTGAACGAGGGTTTACTTCGAATGTACTGACGTGCGGTGGACCACGTCATCGCCCTTTCGGTGTGATCGCGCGCACGTTGCGTAACCATCGCGGGAACGCTGCACTGAATCCATGCTGACGCGAATCGACCACATCGGGATCGCCTGTTTCGACCTCGACAGGACTGTCGAGTTCTACCGGGCCACGTACGGCTTCGAGGTGTTCCACTCCGAGGTCAACGAGGAGCAGGGCGTGCGCGAGGCCATGCTCAAGATCAACGACACCTCCGACGGCGGGGCCTCCTACCTGCAGCTCCTGGAGCCGACCCGGGAGGACTCCACCGTCGCCAAGTGGCTGGCGAAGAACGGCGAGGGCGTCCACCACATCGCTTTCGGTACGGCGGATGTGGACGCGGAGGCCGCGGACATCAAGGAGAAGGGCGTACGCGTTCTGTACGAAGAGCCCCGGCGCGGCTCCATGGGGTCACGAATCACCTTCCTGCACCCCAAGGACTGCCACGGCGTACTGACAGAACTGGTCACTTCGGCGCCCGTTGAGTCGTCCGGGCACTGACCCACGTACATAAGGGCCGGTAGGGTTGGGTCTGGTCGCCGCTCGATGCGTGGTGACCATGGTCCTTTCGTTTGGATCAGGCCGGATCAGGGAGCGGGGCCTGGTGCGTGCAGCTGCAAGGCGGAGGAGGGAGTCAACGCGGAGCGTTGGCTACCGACGACAACGCCGCAGATGTGCGTGCCAGGCCCCGTGAGCCCGGCCCGATCCAGACGGAAGGACCGATGTCCCGTCGTCTTCGGCGGCGGGATCGCCGGGGTCCGGTTTTCGGGGGGCGAGCGCGGGGCGGCAGCCCATGCTCCGCCGTTGATCTGACACCATTCCCCGGGGGCCCCGTTCGGCGGATGGACGGAGCTCGGCCAGACTTGCGACCAGGGGACGGATGGGACCGCGCAGTGCGGGGCTACGAGAGCCAGGAGCGAGAGCCGGCGGCTGACGTCGACCACCTCTCTCGGTTCGAAGCCGAGATGAAGCGGCTGAAGACCGAGCGGGAAAAGGCGATCCAGCACGCCGAGGACCTCGGCTACCAGGTCGAGGTGCTGCGCGCCAAGCTGCACGAGGCGCGGCGCACCATCATGTCCCGGCCCGCGTACGACGGCGGTGACATCGGCTACCAGGCCGAGCAGTTGCTGCGCAACGCGCAGGTGCAGGCCGACCAGCTCCGCGCGGACGCCGAGCGGGAGCTGAGCCAGGCGCGGGCGCAGACCCAGCGGATCCTCCAGGAGCACGCGGAGCAGGCGGCCCGGCTCCAGGCGGAGCTGCACCAGGAGGCGGTGACGCGGCGCCAGCAGCTCGACCAGGAGCTGGCGGAGCGCCGGCAGACCGTCGAGTCGCACGTCAACGAGAACGTGGCGTGGGCGGAGCAGTTGCGCGCCCGCACCGAGCAGCAGGCCCGCCGGCTCCTCGACGAGTCCCGCGCGGAGACCGAGCAGGCGATGGCCGCCGCCCGCGCGGAGGCGGAGCGGCTGACGGCCGAGGCGCGGCAGCGGCTGCAGAGCGAGGCGGAGTCGGCCCGCGCGGAGGCGGAGCAGATCCTGCGCCGGGCCCGCGCGGACGCGGAGCGGCTGCTGAACGCGGCCTCGACGCAGGCCCAGGAGGCCACCGACCACGCCGAGCAGCTGCGGACGTCCACGGCCAGCGAGTCGGAGTCCGCGCGCCGTGCGGCGCAGGAGCTCAGCAGGGCCGCCGAGGAGCGGATGTCCCAGGCGGACTCCGCGCTGCGCGAGGCCCGCGCGGAGGCGGAGAAGGTGCTCGCCGAGGCGAAGGAGGCCGCCTCGAAGGCGCTCTCCTCCGCCGAGTCCGCCAACGAGACCCGTACGCGCACCGCCAAGGAGCAGGTGGCGCGGCTGGTCAGCGAGGCCACCAAGGAGGCGGAGGCCACCAAGGCGGACGCCGAGCAACTGGTCGCGGACGCCCGCGCGGAAGCCGAGAAGATCGTCGCCGAGGCCTCCGAGAAGGCCCGCGCGCTCACCGCCGAGGAGTCCGCCACCCAGCTCTCCAAGGCGGCCAAGACCGCCGAGGACGTGCTCAACAAGGCGTCCGAGGAGGCCAAGCGGACCACCAGGGCGGCGGCCGAGGAGGCCGAGCGGATCCGCAGCGAGGCCGAGGCCGAGGCGGACCGGCTGCGCGCCGAGGCGCACGACATCGCCGAGCAGCTCAAGGGCGCGGCGAAGGACGACACCAAGGAGTACCGCGCCAAGACGGTCGAGCTGCAGGAGGAGGCCCGCCGGCTGCGCGGCGAGGCCGAGCAGCTGCGCGCCGACGCGGTCGCCGAGGGCGAGAAGATCCGCGCGGAGGCCCGCAAGGAGGCCGTGGCACAGATCGAGGAGGCGGCGAAGTCCGCCGAGGAGCTGCTCGCCAAGGCGAAGGCGGACGCCGACGAACTGCGCTCCACCGCGCAGGGCGACAGCGAGAAGGTCCGCACCGAGGCCATCGAGCGCGCCACGACGCTGCGCCGGCAGGCCGAGGAGACGCTGGAACGCACCCGTCAGGAGGCCGAGCGGCACCGCGCGGAGGTCGTCGAGCAGGCCGACGCGCTCAAGGAGGACGCCGAGCGGGCCGCGCGCGAGCTGCGCGAGGAGACCGAGCGGGCCGTTCAGGCGCGCCGCGCGGAGGCCGCCGGGGAGCTGACGCGGCTGCACACGGAGGCCGAGGAGCGGCTCGCGTCGGCCGAGCAGGCGCTGAGCGACGCGCGTGAGGAGGCCGGCCGGATCCGCCGGGAGGCGTCCGAGGAGAGCGAGCGGCTGCGCGCGGAGGCCGCCGAGCGGATCCGGACGCTGCGGCAGCAGGCGGAGGCGGAGGCCGAGCGGCTGCGTGACGAGGCCGCCGCGGACGCGTCGGCGTCCCGCGCGGAGGGCGAGTCCGTCGCCGTGCGGCTGCGGTCGGAGGCCGCGGCCGAGGCGGAGCGGCTGAAGTCGGAGGCGCAGGACAGCGCCGACCGGATGCGCGCGGAGGCGCAGGCCGCCGCCGAGCGGATCTCCGCGGAGGCCTCGGAGACGCTGGCCGCCGCGCAGGAGGAGGCCGCCCGGCGCCGCCGCGAGGCCGAGGAACTCCTCGGCGCGGCCCGGCAGGAGGCCGACCAGGAGCGCGAGCGGGCCCGCGAGCAGAGCGAGGAGCTGCTGGCGTCGGCGCGCACCCGTGTGGAGGAGGCGCAGGCCGAGGCCGTACGGCTGGTCGAGGAGGCCGACCGGCGTGCCACCGAGATGGTGTCGGCGGCCGAGCTCCACGCCCAGCAGGTGCGTGACTCCGTGGCGGGGCTGCACGAGCAGGCGCAGGAGGAGATCGCCGGGCTGCGGTCCGCCGCCGAGCACGTGGCGGAGCGGACGCGTCGCGAGGCCGAGGAGGAGGCGGACCGGGTCCGCTCCGACGCCTACGCGGAGCGGGAGCGGGCGAGCGAGGACGCGGGCCGGCTGCGGCGTGAGGCGCAGGAGGAGACGGAGGCCGCGAAGGCGCTGGCCGAGCGGACGGTGTCCGAGGCCATCACGGAGGCCGACCGGATCCGTACGGATGTGTCCGAGCACGCCCAGCGGGTGCGTACGGAGGCGTCGGACGCGATCGCCGAGGCGGAGCAGGCCGCCGCGCGCACCCGGGCGGACGCCCGTGAGGACGCCAACCGGATCCGTTCGGACGCGGCGACGCAGGCGGACACCCTCATCACCGAGGCCCGCAGTGAGGCGGAGCGGCTCACCGACGACACCCTCGCGGAGACCGACCGGCTGCGCACGGAGACGGTCGCCGAGGCCGAGCGGGTGCGGTCGGAGTCGGTGTCCAAGGCGGAGAAGCTGATCGCGGACGCCGCCGGGGACGCGGAGCGGCTGCGGGCCGAGGCCGCGGAGACGGTCGGGTCGGCGCAGGCGCACGCGGAGCGGATGCGCCAGGAGGCCGAGCGGGTCAGGTCCGGTGCGGAGTCGGAGGCCGAGCGGGTGGTGTCCGCCGCGCGCGAGGAGGCGGAGCGGACGCTGGACGAGGCCCGCAAGGACGCCAACAAGCGGCGTTCCGAGGCGGCCGAGCAGGTGGACACGCTCATCACGGAGACCACCGCCGAGGCGGACAAGCTGCTCACCGAGGCGCAGCAGCAGGCGCTGAAGACGACGGCGGAGGCCGAGTCGCAGGCGGACACGATGGTCGGCGCGGCCCGCAGTGAGGCCGACCGGCTGGTCGCCGAGGCGACCGTCGAGGGCAACACCCGGGTGGAGAAGGCCCGTGCGGACGCGGACGAGCTGCTGATCGGCGCGCGCCGGGACGCCACGCAGATCAGGGAGCGCGCGGAGGAGCTGCGCGACCGGCTCACCAGTGAGATCGAGGAGCTGCACGAGCGGGCCCGCCGTGAGGCGGCGGAGACGATGAAGTCGACGGGCGACCGCTGCGACGCGCTCATCAAGGCCGCCGAGGAGCAGCTCGCCAAGGCGGAGGCGAAGGCCAAGGAGATCGTCTCCGAGGCCAACTCCGAGGCCGGCAAGGTGCGGATCGCCGCCGTGAAGAAGGCCGAGGGCCTGCTGAAGGAGGCGGAGCAGAAGAAGGCCAGCCTGGTGAAGGAGGCCGAGGAGCTGAAGGCCGAGGCGGTCCGGGAGGCGCGGCGCACGGTCGAGGAGGGCAAGCGCGAGCTGGAGGTGCTGGTGCGGCGCCGCGAGGACATCAACGCGGAGATCTCCCGCGTGCAGGACGTGCTGGAGGCGCTGGAGTCCTTCGAGGCGCCGGGGGGCGCGAAGGACAACGGGGTCAAGGCGGGGGCCGCCGCGGGTGGTACCCGTACGGGTGGCAAGTCATCGGAATAGCCGACAAAGCGGACGAAGTCCCTTGTAGGGTGAGGGCTTTGATCATGCTTTTGGCAAGCATTCCGACGGCGAGCCACTCAAAAGGGGTGTCATTCTCCGTATCAAACGTGCATCCGCTCGATGACACAGCGCTTCGGCCCCTAGGATTCCACCTATCACCTCACCGGTCTCATTCGACAGGAACCCCATGAGCGACACTTCCCCCTACGGCTTCGAGCTTGTGCGGCGTGGATACGACCGCGCTCAGGTGGACGAACGTATCTCCAAGCTCGTCTCCGACCGTGACAGCGCTCTCGCCCGCATCACCGCTCTGGAAAAGCGCATCGAAGAGCTCCACCTCGAGACGCAGAACGCCCAGGCCCAGGTCAACGACGCCGAGCCGTCGTACGCGGGTCTCGGCGCGCGCGTGGAGAAGATCCTCCGCCTCGCCGAGGAGGAGGCGAAGGACCTGCGCGAGGAGGCCCGGCGCGCGGCGGAGCAGCACCGCGAGCTCGCCGAGTCGGCCGCCCAGCAGGTGCGCAACGACGCCGAGTCGTACGCCGCCGAGCGCAAGTCGAAGGCCGAGGACGAGGGCGCGCGGATCGTCGAGAAGGCCCAGGGCGACGCCGCCCAGCTGCGTTCCGAGGCGCAGAAGGACGCGCAGTCCAAGCGGGAGGAGGCGGACGCCCTCTTCGAGGAGACCCGCGCCAAGGCCGCGCAGGCCGCCGCCGACTTCGAGACGAACCTCGCCAAGCGGCGTGAGCAGTCCGAGCGCGACCTGGCCTCGCGCCAGCAGAAGGCCGAGAAGCGCCTCGCGGAGATCGAGCACCGCGCGGAGCAGCTGCGGCTGGAGGCCGAGAAGCTGCGCACCGACGCCGAGCGCCGTGCCCGCCAGACGGTGGAGACGGCCCAGCGTCAGGCGGAGGACATCGTGGCCGACGCCAACGCCAAGGCCGACCGGATCCGTTCGGAATCCGAGCGCGAGCTCGCGGCGCTGACCAACCGCCGCGACTCGATCAACGCCCAGCTGACGAACGTGCGCGAGATGCTGGCGACGCTCACCGGTGCCGCGGTGGCGGCGACCGGCGCGCCCGCCACCGAGGACGAGCCGATCTCCCGCGGGGTCCCGGCCCAGCAGTCCCGGTAACGGCGACCGACGCACAGCGGCGAAGCCCTCTGCCACTGAGGTGGCAGAGGGCTTTGTCCCGTTCTAGCGTGGCCGCATGATCGAGCTCGAGGGGCTGACCAAGCGGTACGGCGAGAAGGTGGCGGTCAAGGATCTGACCTTCACCGTCAGACCGGGCATCATCACTGGCTTCCTCGGCCCGAACGGCGCCGGCAAGTCGACCACCATGCGGATGATCCTGGGCCTGGACCACCCGACCGCCGGGGACGTACGGATCGACGGCACGCGCTACGACCGGCTCAAGGACCCGCTGACCCGCATCGGCGCCCTGCTGGAGGCCAAGGGCGTGCACCCGGGCCGCAGTGCCTACAACCATCTGCTGTGCCTCGCGCAGAGCAACGGCATCCCGCGGCAGCGGGTGCACGAGGTGCTGGACACGGTCGGGCTGACGGCGGTGGCGCGGAAGAAGGCCAAGGGGTTCTCGCTCGGCATGGGCCAGCGGCTCGGCATCGCCGCCGCGCTGCTCGGCGACCCGCGGATCCTGATGTTCGACGAGCCGGTCAACGGGCTCGACCCCGAGGGCATCCACTGGATCCGCACGCTGATGAAATCGCTCGCCGCCCAGGGCCGTACGGTCTTCGTCTCCTCCCACCTGATGAGCGAGATGGCGCTGACCGCCGACCATCTCGTCGTCATCGGCCAGGGCCGGCTGCTCGCCGACACCTCCATGGCCGAGTTCATCGAGCACAACTCCCGCTCGTACGTCCGGGTCCGCAGCCCGCAGCGCGAGCGGCTGCTCGACGTGCTGCGCCAGGCCGGGGTCACCGCCGTGGAGAGCGGCGACGGGGCGCTGGAGGTGGCCGGCTCCAAGGCCGAGTACATCGGGGAGCTGGCCGCCCGGCAGCAGCTGGTGCTGCACGAGCTGAGCCCGCAGCAGGCCTCCCTGGAGGAGGCGTTCATGCGGCTGACCGCGGAGTCGGTGGAGTACCACGCGCACACCGGCACCCCCCAGGCCCCGCAGCGGTGGGGCGACGACTGGAAGAGGGGCTGAGCATGGCGGTGACGCAGGTCGTACGGTCGGAGTGGACCAAGATCCGGTCGGTGGCGTCCACGGTGTGGACGCTCTCCCTGGCGGTGGTCGTCACCATCGCGCTCGGCATGCTGATCTCGGCGCTGTCGAGGAACGAGTTCGAGACCATGAGCGCACGGGACCGGCTCTCCTTCGACCCGACCTTCATCAGCTTCGCCGGGATGAGCCTCGGCCAGCTCGCGATGATCGTGTTCGGGGTGCTGGTGGTGTCGAACGAGTACAGCACCGGCATGATCCGCGCCTCGCTGGCGGCCGTACCGCGGCGCGGCACGTTCCTGCTGAGCAAGCTGGCGGTCGCCACCGCGCTCGCCCTGGTCGTCTCCATGGCGACCGGCTTCGCCACGTTCTTCCTGGGCCAGGCGATGCTCGGCGAGCACAAGGCGTCCCTCGGGGACGACGGGGTGCTGCGGGCGGTCATCGGCGGCGGCCTCTACATGACGCTGATCGCGCTGTTCTCGATGGGCGTCGCCGCGATGCTGCGCTCCCCCATGCTGTCGCTGGGCATCCTGATGCCGTTCTTCTTCCTGATCTCCAACATCCTCGGCAACGTCGACGCCACGAAGAAGGTCGGACAGTTCCTGCCCGACCAGGCCGGCAGCAGGATCATGCAGGTGGTGACGCCCCTCGACGACGACACCCCGTACGGGCCCTGGGGCGGCCTCGGCATCATGGTGCTCTGGGTGCTCGCGGCGGTCGCCGGCGGGTACGTGCTGCTGAAGCGGCGCGACGCGCAGTGAGTGACCGCGCGGGACCGGTTTTTACCTCGGCTTGAGCGGAACCGTCAGCGCCTCGATAAGCTCCTAACCCTTACGGGGGCGTGTGCCCCGCTGTCCTGAACCTTTCGATGGGTGCGGAGCATGATCGAGGCAGTCGGCCTGACCAAGCGGTACGGCGACAAGACCGCTGTGTACAACCTTTCCTTCCAGGTGCGTCCGGGTACCGTCACCGGGTTCCTGGGTCCCAACGGCTCGGGCAAGTCGACGACGATGCGGATGATCCTCGGTCTGGACAACCCCACCGCGGGACGGGTCACGATCGGCGGCTACCCGTACGCCAAGCTGCCCAACGCCCCCCGTCAGGTCGGCGCGCTGCTGGACGCGAAGGCGGTGCACGGCGGCCGGTCCGCCCGCAACCACCTGCTGAGCCTGGCCCAGCTCTCGGGCATCCCGGCCCGGCGGGTGGACGAGGTGCTGGGTGTGGTGGGCCTGCACGAGGTGGCGCGCAGGCGGTCCAAGGGCTTCTCCCTGGGCATGGGCCAGCGGCTCGGCATCGCCGCCGCGCTGCTCGGCGACCCCCAGGTGCTGCTGTTCGACGAGCCGGTCAACGGCCTCGACCCCGAGGGCATCCTCTGGGTGCGCAACCTGATGAAGGCGCTGGCCGCCGAGGGCCGTACGGTCTTCGTCTCCTCGCACCTGATGAGCGAGATGGCGCTGACCGCCGAGCACCTCATCGTCATCGGGCGCGGACAGCTGCTCGCGGACATGAGCGTGACGGACTTCATCTCCGCCAACTCCGCCGACTTCGCGCGCGTGCGCACCCCCGACACCGAGCCGCAGCAGCGCGAGAAGCTGTCCGCCGCGATCACCGAGGCCGGCGGCCACGTGCTGCCCGAGCAGGACGGCGCGCTGCGGGTGACGGGACTGGCGCTGCCGCGCATCAGCGACATCGCCCACGACTCCGACGTACGGCTGTGGGAGCTGTCGCCGCACCAGGCGTCGCTGGAGGAGGCGTACATGCGGATGACGCAGGGCGCCGTCGACTACCGCTCGACCACCGACCAGAAGGCCGGGCTCCAGCAGCCGCTGCCGCCCGGCGCGCAGCCGCCGATGCCGGTTCCGGGACAGGGCCAGCCCGGCTGGTACGCCCCGCCGCCGCCCCAGCAGGGCGGGCAGCCCTTCGCCACGCCGCAGGGTGTGCCCGGGCAGGCCCCCGCGGGCCCCTACGGCGCCCCGGGCGCCCCCGGAGCGGCCCCGGGCGTCCCCGCGCCCAACCCGTACGCGCAGCCCGCCCCGCAGGCGCCCCAGGCGCCGCCCGCCCAGGCTCCGGCGGCGCCGCCCGCCGCACCCGCCGCGCCTCCGACCGCTCCCGCCGCCGACCTGACCAAGCCCGAGGACGCCCGATGAGCACGCCCCCGCCCCCGATGCCGCAGGCCGCCGCACCCGACTGGCAGGCGGCGCCCGGCTCCCCGTATCCCGGCTACACCTCGCCGATCCCCGTGGTCCGTACGCACCTCGGGCACGCGCTCGCCTCCGAGTGGACGAAGATCAAGTCCGTGCGCTCCACGATGTGGACGCTGGGCGTGTTCGCGCTGCTCGTGGTCGGCATCGGTCTGCTGACCGGCCTGGTGGTCTCCAGCGCCGACCCCGACATGGGCGGCGAGAGCCCGTTGTCCCTCGGCTTCTTCGGGCTGCTCCTCGGCGGCATGTGCATCATCACGCTGGGCGTGCTGACCACGGCGTCGGAGTACGGCACCGGCATGATCCGCACCACGATGGTCGCCTGTCCCTCGCGCGGACGGGTGCTCGTGGCGAAGGCCCTGGTGTTCTTCCTGCTCGCCTTCGTGGTGACCCTGGTGTGCGCGTCGCTGATCGGCTTCCTGCACGTGGCGCTGCTGGAGGAGTACAACGCCAAGGACCCCTCCGGCGAGGAGTGGCTGAAGGGCACGGTCGGCGTCTCGCTCTACGTGGCGCTGCTCGGCACCCTGTCGCTGGCGATCGGGTCGATCATCCGGCACTCGGCGGGCGCCATCACCATCATGATCGGTGCCGTGCTCGCCCCGCTGGTGATCGCGCTGTTCATGTTCTCGTCCTCGCTGGAGGACGTGCAGCAGGCGCTGTTCGAGTACTCCATCCCGAACCAGATGAGCATCTTCTACGCCAACTCGCTGACCGAGTCCGGCCCGTCGGGCTGGGACCCGCTGTGGATCATGCTGATCGCCACCGGCGTCGCACTCGGCGGCGCCTTCGCCCTGCTGCAGAAGCGGGACGTGTAGGGGCGGTTCAGAACTTCGGCGCGTTACGGGACCGCTGCACCCGCGTGGTGCGGCGGTCCTTCGCGTTCCAGCACGCCTTGTGCCAGTGACGGCGGTCGTCGACGCCCGCGTGCTCCGGCCAGGCCACCACGTGCGGCACTCCGTCCGGGATCAACTGGTCGCAGCCGGGGCAGCGGTAGGCCTTGCCCTGGGCACTGGCGCCCGCCACGTGCCGCACGCTCCACTCCTCGTCCTGCCAGCTCTCCGTGGACTGCCAGCCGCCGTAGCGGCCGGAGCGGTCGTCCTCGGCGCTCCGGCCGGACGAACCGGCTCCCTTGGCTCGGTTGCGACGCGGGGACACAGAACACCTCACGGGGCTATACAGGATGCTGGGGCCGCCTCCAGCCTACGCGGCGCGCGCAGGGGTACGCGTACGGAACCAAACGTCACAAGTCCCCTCCGTGTCGATGGGGCACCCCCTCCTGAGCGCCCGATTCTGCAGACAATCCGCAAAATCCCCCGCCCGGCCGTGTCCTCGGCACGTGTCGGGCGGTTATGCCCTGCGGGGGAGCTCCGCGTCGGAGCCAAGGAAGCAGGAAAGCAATGCGCGTTGGAAGTTTCGTGTTGGCCGCCCAGTTCCCCGGGCAGGGCGAGGGAGAGGCGCTGCACCGCGCGGTCCGCTCGGCCGAGGTAGCCGAGGAGGCGGGCCTCGACACGGTCTGGCTGGCCGAGCACCACTTCGTGCCCTACGGCACCTGTCCGTCGGCCGTCACCCTGGCCGCGTTACTGCTCGGCCGCACCCGCCGGCTGCGGGTCGGTACGGCGGTCAGCGTGCTGCCCACCGTCCACCCCGTGGCCCTGGGCGAACAGGCCGCGCTGCTGCACATCACGAGCGGCGGCCGGTTCTCGCTGGGCCTCGGGCGCGGCGGGCCGTGGGTCGACCTGGAGGTGTTCGGGGCCGGTCTCGAGGCCTACGAGAAGGGGTTCCCGGAATCACTCGATCTGCTGGTGCGCTGGCTGCGTGAACCGTCCGTCGGGGCCGACGGCGAGCGGTTCCGCTTCCGCGAGGTGCCCGTCGTGCCGCGCCCGTCGGAGTCCCTGGACGAGACGGAGGGCCCGGAGGTGGTGGTCGCCTGCACCTCCCCGGCGAGCGTACGGCTGGCCGCCGAGCGCGGACTGCCGATGCTGCTCGGCATGCACATCGGGGACGAGGAGAAGGCCGAGATGGTCGCCCTGTGGCGCAACCACGCCCGCGCGTGCGGGCGGCCGTCCCGGGAGATCCACCGCGCGGCCCATGTCTCGGCCGGCGTCTGCCAGATCGCGGACCGGCGCACGGACGCGGCGGAGACCCTGATGAAGGCGATGCCCGGCTGGCTGAAACAGGGTCTCGAAGCCCATGTCACGGTGGACGGGCGGCAGCGGCGGATGCGCGACCCGCTGGCGTACACCGAACTCCTCTGCGGACTGCACCCGGTGGGCCCCCCGCAACTGTGCGCCGACCGGCTCGCCGCGACCAGCGAGCGGACCGGCATCTCCCGCTTCGCCCTGCTCGTCGAGGGCTCCGGCGACCTGGCGGCGACCGAGGAGAACGTACGGCGGCTCGGAGCCGAGGTACTGCCCCGGCTCGGCTGAGCGAGCGGGGTCACACAGGCTTGCCGCCCCGGTACAACCGCACCTCCCGCGTACGGAGCGGCAAGCGAACAGTGGAGCGCGTCAGCAGTCGCGCAGTTCCGGCGACTGGTTCAGTATCTGAGCGCGCACCGAGGTGAAACGGGCGTGCCTCTCGTCGACCGAGGGGTCGAGCGGGAACACCGCCACCCGGTGGCAGTTCTGGAAGGCCAGCCGTACACCGAAGTGCCGTTGCAGCGCGCCGCGTATCGCGTCACTCGCAAGCGCACGCAGCAGCTGACCGCGTGCGTGCTCGTCCGGCGGGGGCGTCTGGTTGTCGGCGAAGGGTCCGCCGTCCACCTTCAGCTGTGCCACCAGGGAGCTGATCATCTCCCATGCGAAGGGCAGGGAGGTCCGGACGCAGTCGACGAATTCAGCTTCGTCGACCTCGCCTCGCTCGGCCTGTTCGAGTAGGGCCGGTGAGACGTCGAGCGACATGGGTTCTCCTCTCGCACCCCCAACGAACAGGGGTTGCCTGACAGATAAGGGAGTGCGCGGTATCGGACACGCTGCGTACACAGTTCGCGACCTCCCGTTCAATACCGTAAGCAACGGACGGTGACGGCACCAGGCGAATGCCCGGATGCGGAACTTCCTGTGGGCCGGTAATCGGCCACCGCCGAAACAAGCGTTTTCCCGGAGATTCAGGACGCGTCGGGTGAGCCCCGAGGGTCAGGTGTGGCGACGAATCGCGTCGACCCCGGCCGGTCGAGTAGCGTTGCCGACCATGCGTCTCGTCATTGCCCGCTGCTCCGTGGACTACGCCGGGCGGCTCACCGCGCACCTGCCGTCGGCACCCCGTCTCATCCTGGTCAAGGCGGACGGCAGCGTCTCGATCCACGCCGACGACCGGGCCTACAAGCCCCTGAACTGGATGTCGCCGCCCTGCACCCTGAAGGAGGGCGCCGGCGACGAAGAGGGCGTCTGGACCGTCGTCAACAAGGCGGGCGAGAAGCTCATCATCACGATGGAGGAGATCCTCCACGACTCCTCGCACGAACTGGGCGTCGACCCCGGCCTGATCAAGGACGGCGTGGAAGCGCACCTCCAGGAACTGCTCGCCGACCGCATCGAGATCCTCGGCGAGGGCTACACCCTCATCCGCCGCGAGTACATGACGGCGATCGGCCCCGTCGACATCCTGTGCCGGGACGCCGAGGGGCGGACCGTCGCGGTGGAGATCAAGCGGCGCGGCGAGATCGACGGCGTGGAGCAGCTCACACGCTATCTGGAGCTGCTGAACCGCGATCCCCATCTCGCCCCCGTGCGGGGCGTCTTCGCCGCGCAGGAGATCAAGCCGCAGGCCCGGGTCCTCGCGACCGACCGGGGCATCGGCTGCCAGGTCCTCGACTACGACGCGATGCGCGGCATCGAGGACGACAAGCTGCGGCTGTTCTGAGCCGCGCCGGTACGGACCGAGGGCCGGGTTCCGTGGGGAACCCGGCCCTCGTGTGTGTCCTGCGGGTCAGATCACCTGTTCCGCGTCGCCGCTCTGCGGGGCGCTCGCGCTCGTCTCCACGGGAGAGGACGAGGCGGAGTCGCTCGCGGAGTTGCTGTTGGACGGCGGCGGGGTCACGGGGTCGGTGGTCGGGTCCGTGGTCCCGGGATCCGTCGGCTCCTCGGTCGGCTCCGTCTCGGTCGGCTCCGGATCCGGATCCGGGGACGTGGGCGGCTTGGGCGACGTGGGCTTCGTGGTCGACGACTTCGAAGGCGATGCGGACGGCGACCTGGTCGGGTCGTCCGGCTTCGCCGTCCCGCTCGGGCTGCCCGACGGCTCCCCCGACGAACCGGCCGTGGGCGTCGGGTCGTCGGACGTGCCCGGCGTGCCGTCCGGGCCCGGGTCGGTCGGCCGGCTGGTGGCCTCACCGGTGTCGCCCTCGTCCCCGGTCGCCGGATCGGCTCCGAGGCTGCCGTCGTCGACGCCCTGGCTGGCGGAGGGGTTGACGCCGACGTTCTCGGACGGGGTGCCGGCGTCGTTCTCCGACGTGGCGCCCAGGGTGACCACCGTGCCCAGCACGGCGACGAGCAGCGCGCCCGCGCCGGCCGCCACCAGGTTGCGCCTGGCCAGCCCCTTGAGACCGCCGCCCGGCCTGGCCTGCGGTGTGGAGCGCGGCGTGGACGGCGACGGCACCGTGCGGTGGACGACCAGACCGGTGTCGGAGGGCAGCTGGAGGTCCGGGAAGGCCGTCGGCACCCCGCGGGGCGGCGAGGCCGACTCCTCGTAGCGGGCCTCGGGCACCTCCTCCCCCGCGGTCGGCATGAGCGACAGCGGGGTTCCGGAGCGGTCCGCGACGAGGGCCAGCGCCCTGCGTCCGGCGACGGTGCCGCGCTTGTCGGCGAGGGCGCCGCGCAGCCCGATGGACGCCTCCAGTTCGGCGCGCGCCCGGTCGAGCTGTCCGGCGCACAGCGCGTGGATGCCGAGTTCGTGGTGGAAGTAGGCCTGTTCCGCCACGTCCCCGGCGAGCCGGGCGGCCTCCGCGCCGGCCCGCAGCGCCTTCTCCCAGGCGCTCCAGTGCAGGCCCGAGGCGAACGCGGGCGCGGCGGTACGGGCGAGCTGTACGGCCGTGCTCTGCTCGCCCTCGGTGACGGCCGTGGTGAGCGGCGACAGCACGGCGAGCGCGGCGAGCACCGCGTCGGCCTCGGCGCAGACCCGTTCCGGGGTGACCGAGGGGTGCCCGGTCCACCAGGCGTAGTGCTGGGCGGCGGCACGGGCCCGGTCCTCGGCCTCGTCGGCGTATCCGGCGGCCTCCAGCTGGGCCGGCACCCCGGCGGCGAGCCGGTAGCGGGCGCCGGCCGGGGAGACCAGTCCGCAGGCGGCCAGCTCGCCGAGCGCGGCGTCGGCGTGGGTGTCGCCCACCAGGGCGGGCAGATGCGCCTGGTGGGGCACCTCGCCGCCGAGCGCGACGGCGAACCGCAGGGTGGCGCGGGCGGAGGCGCTGAGCCGGGAGGCGAGCAGCGGGGCGGGGGCGGCGGCCTCGCCGAGCGAGGGCAGCGGCACCTCGTCGCCGTCCGCGGGGTCGTAGGACGTCTCGTCGGGCCGTACGTCCTCGAAGACGCCGAACTCGTCGACGGCGTCGGCGCCGGCCCGCAGCCGGTCGCGCTGCCTCAGCAGGGCGCCGGCCTGGACGAAGCGCAGCGGCAGGCCCTCGGACTCGAACCAGAGGTCGCCGGCCCAGTTCGACTCGTCCTCGGTGAGGTCCCGGCCGACGGCGTGCTTGAGCAGGTCGAGACCGGCCGCGCGGTCGAGACCGGGGAGGGCGACCTCCTCGATGCCGGCGTCGGCGGACGGCTCGGGCACGTCCGGGGTGGCGCCGAGCAGGAAGGCGCACTCGGGGGTGGCGTCCAGCAGCTCGTCGAGGGCGGCGCCGCCGAACTCCAGGTCGTCGAGGACGACGACGGCGCCGATCTCGCGGACGTGGCCGGTGAGTTCGTCCCGGTCCGGGCGGTGCAGCGGGGCGTCGTGGACGGCGTAGAAGAGGTCGTGCAGCAGGTCGTCGGCGGAGCGGCGGTGGCCGTTCAGCCGGACGACGCCGTCGGGGGCGAGGTCCGCGCAGTCCTCGGCGACGGTGTCGAGGAGCCGGGTGCGGCCGGAGCCGGCCGGGCCGGTGAGGCGCACCGAGCGGCCGCGCGCCAGCAGCCGGACCAGCTTCTCGCGCTCGTCCTGGCGGGCCAGCAGCGGCAGCGGGAGCTGCGCGGGTCCCGGCGGGACGGGCGGCCTGGCGGCCCGCTCGGCCTCGGCGCGCTCGGCCTCGGGCAGCTTCGCGGGGCGGGCCGGCCGTTCGGCGGGCGGGCAGGGCTCGATCTCGCTGCCGTCGACCGGGTTGACGGTCAGCAGGAAGTCGCCGGAGACGAGCTGCACCGTGCGGGCGAGCGCGGGCGCGTGCTGTCCGAAGTCGGAAGTGAGGGATTCCCGGGGCGGACGCTGGCGCGGCGCACGGCCGTCACCCTCGTGGCCGTACTCCTCGGGTCCCGGGTTGTTCGGGTCCATAGGTCCTAGCCCCCCAAAAGCGTCGTGTGGTGGAAGCCCCTCCCGGCCTCATCGCACACCGCGCTGTCGCTTCTGGTCCGGGCCCGCTCAGGGTTTGCAGGGCAGCAGGCAGCCGAACCCTAAACCTTCGCCCAGTATCTACGACAGTCCGGGGTACCGCGCGGTCCCGGACGTCACGGTCTCGTGAGGATTGTGCGCGCGTCGAAGGGTTCGTCGAGGTCGGTCCGGGTTCTCGGGGGTCGTCCGTCCCGCACCCGTACGCCCTCATACGCGGGGCAGCGTCTCCACCCCGATACCCCCCTCGATCGCCAGGATCCGGTGCAGCCGGGTGGCCACCAACAGGCGCTGCATCTGCGGCGGCACGTCCCGCAGCACCAGGCGCCGGCCGCAGCGGCCGGCCCGTCGGTGGGCCCCCATGATCACACCGAGTCCGGTGGCGTCCCAGGAGTCCAGGTCGGACAGGTCCAGCACCAGGTCGCCGACTCCGTCGTCGACGGCCGAGTGCAGGACCGTACGGGCGTCCGCCGCGCTGCGGACGTCGAGGCGGCCCCCGACGACCAGCCCGGCGTGGTCGCCCTTGATGTACATATGCGCTCCCCGATATGCGTCTCGTGCTCCGCGTTTTCCGAATGGCCGGTGATGCAACCTCTGACTGCGTGGCGGCGTCCGAGGTTGCTGCCTGTAAGCGAACCGATACCGAATTCACTCCGGCGTGTGATGCGCGCCGGGGCGAGTGCGCGGTGTCAGTGCTCGTAGAAGCCCTGCCCGCTCTTGCGGCCGATGTCACCGGCGTCAACCATCCGGCGCATCAGCTCGGGAGCGGCGAACTTCTCGTCCTGGGACTCGGTGTAGATGTTGTCGGTGGCGTGCAGCAGGATGTCCACGCCGGTGAGGTCGGCGGTGGCCAGCGGTCCCATCGCGTGGCCGAAGCCCAGCTTGCAGGCCACGTCGATGTCCTCGGCGCTCGCCACGCCCGACTCGTACAGCTTGGCGGCCTCGACGACGAGGGCGGTGATGAGGCGGGTGGTGACGAAGCCGGCGACGTCGCGGTTGACGACGATGCAGGTCTTGCCGACCGACTCGGCGAACTCCCGGGCCCTGGCGAGGGTTTCGTCGCTGGTCTTGTAGCCGCGGACCAGTTCGCACAGCTGCATCATCGGGACCGGCGAGAAGAAGTGGGTGCCGACGACCCGCTCCGGGCGCTCCGTCACGGCCGCGATCTTGGTGATCGGGATGGCGGAGGTGTTGGAGGCGAGTACGGCGTCCTCACGCACGATCTTGTCGAGGGTCCGGAAGATCTCGTGCTTGACCTCGAGCTTCTCGAACACCGCCTCGACCACGACGTCCGCGTCCGCACAGGCGTCCAGGTCGGTGGTGGCGGTGATCCGGGCGAGGGCGGCGTCGGCGTCGTGCGCCTCCAGTTTGCCCTTGCTCACGAACTTGTCGTACGACGCCTTGATCCCGTCGGTGCCGCGCGTGAGCGCCTCGTCGGTGACGTCCCGCAGGACGACGTCCCAGCCCGCCCGGGCGGACACCTGGGCGATGCCGGACCCCATGAGACCGGCCCCGATGACGGCGAGCTTGCGTGCCACTGTGCGACTCCCCTGATACGCGCTGTCTTGTTCTCCAGGAGCGGACATTAGCGTTCGCGGGGCCCTGTGTGACCGGTAAGTAACGCGCGTCACGTCTCACATGACGGACATCACACCGACGGCAGGCGCCGGTGGATCCGACGGACCGTCAGGGGCCGCACCGTGATGCGAGGGTAGGAGGGCCGGTGTCCGATCGACGGAGGAGAACCTCGGCATGGCCGTGATCCACCGCACCACCCTTGAGCCGACCAAGCTCGAACTGCTGGCCGCCTGGCTGCCCTCGCGCCCCTGGTACCACGGGGGCACGGAAGGTCCGCGGCTGACCAGGGCCGGCGGTTTCCGGCTCGACGACCCGAAGGGGGAGGTCGGTGTCGAGTTCATGGTCGTCACCGACGCCTCCGGCGCCGAGCCGGCCGCCTACCTGGTGCCGCTCACCTACCGGGGCGCTCCGCTCGACGGGGCGGAGCACGCCCTCGTCGGCACCGCGGAACACGGTGTCCTCGGGCGGCGCTGGGTCTACGACGGCTGCCACGACCCGGTGGCCGTCGCCGAGTTGGCCGCGCTGATCGAGGGCCGCGTGCGGGCCCAGGCCCAGAGCGTCAGCGACACCCCGGACGAGGAGGTCACCCGCGCCTGCGCGGGCGAGACCCCGGTCCCGGCGGAGTTCACCACCGTCGAGGACACCCCGGAGCACACCGAGCTGTCCGCGCCGGACGGCACCGCCCTGCGGGTCCTGCGCACCCTGCTGCCCGCTCCGGACGGCTCGCCGCTTCCCGGGCCGGGGGCGGCGGGTCATGTCGCCGGCGCGTGGGAGCTGCCCGACGGCACCCGCGCGCGGGGCCTCCTGTGCGTCCTGCACACGACCCCTCCGGCGTAACCCGGTTCAGCCGCGCACCGCGTAACCGAGCACCCTGTCGCTCAGCAGCTCCTCGATGTCGTCGACCAGGACGAGCGCCTCGCGGGACACCTCGGCCGGTGCGCGGCCCTTCATCATCTCCCGGCCGACCGCGGTGAACACCGTGCTGTGGATCCAGCAGATCTGGCCGGCCACCAGGCCCGGCAGCGGGTCGTCGGGGGCGGCGCCCGTCTCCTCGCGGAGCGCCGCCTCCAGGCTGTCCTGGACCTCCTGCTGCAGACTCCACAGCCGGGAGCGGAGCTGCGGGGAGTCGTGGATGACGCGCATGAAGCGGTCGTAGCCCTCCAGCAGGCCCACCCGGGGTGACACCGCCTCGATGTCGGCGCGCAGTTCGCGCAGTACGGCGTGGGCGGCCGACTCCCCCGCGTCCCGGCCCCGGACCCAGCGGGCGAGCTGGTCGACGACGCCCTTGGAGCGGTCGAAGAAGAGGTCCTCCTTGGCGGGGAAGTAGTTGTAGACCGTGTTCACGGAGACGTCGGCGGCCTCCGCCACCTCCGCCATCGTCACGGTCACGAAGCCGTGCTCCAGGAACAGTCCGGTGGCGATGTCCGAGATCCGCTGCCTGGTCTCGCGCTTCTTCCGCTCCCTGAGCCCCTCTGCCATGCCCTCATCGTAGGTCGGCCCGATGATCCTTGGGCTTCCTGAAATTTTGGAGCCATTGCAAAATTTAAGTCCCTCTGTTTTTCTGGGGTCATGGCAATCATCAGTACGGCCGGACTGGCCCGTACCTTCCAGACCAAGCGCGGCCCGGTGGAGGCCGTGCGCGGTGTCGACCTCACCGTCCGCGAAGGGGAGATCCTCGGCTTCCTGGGGCCCAACGGGGCCGGGAAGACCACCACCCTGCGGATGCTCACGACCCTGCTCGCCCCCACCGGCGGCGCGGCCACCGTGGCCGGCCACGACCTGGCGACCGACCCCGCCGGGGTGCGGCGGGCCTGCGGCTATGTGGCGCAGTCCGGCGGGGTCGATCCGCAGATCACGGTGCGGGAGGAGCTGGTCACCCAGGGCCGCCTGTACCGGCTCGGCACGGCGCGGGCCGCCGAGCGCGCCGAGGAACTGGCCCGCGACCTGGACCTCACCGGGCTGCTGGACCGCAAGTGCGCCGCGCTCTCCGGCGGCCAGCGGCGCCGCCTGGACATCGCGATGGCGCTCACCCACCGCCCGAAGGTGCTGTTCCTGGACGAACCGACGACCGGGCTCGACCCCGGCAGCCGCGCCGGCCTCTGGGACCTGGTGCGGCGGCTGCGCGACGAGCACGGCACCACCGTGTTCCTGACCACCCACTACCTCGACGAGGCGGACGCCCTCGCGGACCGGCTGGTCGTCGTCGACCGGGGCACGGTCGTCGCCGAGGGCACACCGGGCGCCCTGAAGCTGGAGTACGGCGGCTCGGTCGACGCCTCGCTCCAGGACACCTTCCTCGCCATCACGGGCCGCAGTGCCTCCCCGGCCGACGCCGCCCCCGTAGCCGTATAGGACGTCCACGATGCTGCTCCACGACACCGCGCTCATCTACGGGCGCTATCTGCGCCAGTCCCTGCGCTCCCGCTTCGCGCTGCTCTTCGGCGTGCTGATGCCGCTGCTGTACCTGCTGTTCTTCGGCCCGCTGCTGACCGGTCTGCCGCTCGGCGGACAGGGCAGCTCCTGGCAACTGCTGGTGCCGGGGCTGCTGCTGCAACTCGGCCTGTTCGGGGCCTCGTTCGCCGGTTTCTCGATCATCATCGAGAAGGGGCAGGGGGTGGTCGAGCGGATGCGGGTCACGCCGGTCAGCCGCCTCGCCCTGCTGCTGGGCCGGGTCCTGCGGGACGCCACGCTGTTCGTCTTCCAGGCGGTGCTGCTGGTGCTGGCCGCGCTCGTGATGGGGCTGCGGGCTCCACTGGCCGGCGTGCTGATCGGCTTCGCCTTCGTCGCCCTGCTGACCATGTCCCTGGCCGCGCTGTCCTACGCACTCGCCATGAGGATGGACACCCCGCAGACGTTCGGGCCGACGATCAACGCCCTGACCATGCCGTCGATGCTGCTGTCGGGCCTGATGCTCCCGATGACCCTGGGGCCCGCCTGGCTCGACGTGCTGTCCCACCTGATGCCGTTCCGCTATCTGGTCGACGCGGTACGGGACGCCTACGTCGGCGCCTACGCGACGGCCCACATGCTGTACGGCGCCGTCGTCGCCGTCGGCTTCGCGGTCCTCGCCCTGACAGTGGGCACACGCGTGTTCCGGACGGCCGGAGCGTAACCAGGGGGTGCCGTTTGGATCCTGCCGGAGTCGCGGGCCCTGGCACCACACCTCGCCGCGTTGTCGTCGGTTGCCAGGGCTCCGCCCTGTCGCCCTCCTCCGCCTTGTGACGCACGGCACCAGACCCCGCTCGGCTCAGCTGCAAAGCACCGCTCACCGGAGCCGGCCTGATCCAAACGACACCCCCTAGGCTGGCCCCATGGTCAACCTGACGCGTATCTACACCCGGACCGGCGACAAGGGCACCACCGCGCTCGGTGACATGAGCCGGGTCGCCAAGACCGATCTGCGGATCTCCGCCTACGCCGACGCCAACGAGGCGAACGCGGTGATCGGTACGGCGATCGCGCTGGGCGGTCTCGAGGAGGAGGTCGTACAGGTCCTCACCCGCGTCCAGAACGACCTGTTCGACGTGGGCGCCGATCTGTCGACACCGGTGGCGGAGAACCCGGAGTACCCGCCGCTGCGGGTCGAGCAGTTCTACGTCGACCGGCTGGAGGCGGACTGCGACCGCTTCAACGAGCGGCTGGAGAAGCTCCGCTCCTTCATCCTGCCCGGCGGCACGCCCGGCGCGGCCCTGCTCCACCAGGCCTGCACGGTCGTACGCCGCGCCGAGCGCTCCACCTGGGCGGCGCTGGAAGCCCACGGCGACACCATGAACCCGCTCACCGCGACCTACCTCAACCGCCTCTCCGACCTGCTGTTCATCCTGGCCCGCATCGCGAACAAGGAGACCGGGGACGTGCTGTGGGTGCCGGGCGGGGAGCGCTGAGGCCTACCGGCGCGCGGCCCGGTACAGACCCAGGAGGAGCTCGGCGCCGCCGACGCACGTCATCACCACGCCGACCTTGACGGGATCGACCGCCGGCAGGTCCACGCTCCCGGCGAACAGCCACAGCCCCAGGCCGGCCGTCAGCGTCGCGGTCCCCGCGAGGAGGTTCCTGGAAGCCCGCTTCATCGGCCGACACGCTCCTTGCCGAGGTCCGGCTCGGCCGGGGACCCGCCCGCCGGGGCCTTCTTCGGCCAGATCCAGTAGGCCAGGGCCACCAGGCCGTGGAGGCCGGCCGCCCGCCAGGCCACGAAGCGCCAGTCCTCCAGGGAGGTGACGCGGCTCGGGTCGTCGACGTACCGGATGGCGAGCTGGAGCAGCGCGGTCGCCACGGCGGCGCCGATCAGCGTGCCCAGCCACACCTTGGTCTCGTGCCGGGCGCGGGCCGTGCCGTAGCGCGGCGGGCCCAACGGCTTCGGGGCGCCGCCCAGCCGGTGGGCGGCGTGGCCGTCGAGCCACTTCACCGTGCGGTGGCCGTGCCCCACGGTGTAGCCGATGTAGAGCGCGGCCAGGCCGTGGGTCCAGTTCGGCTCGGCGCCGTTCTTCAGGTCCAGCGCGGTGGCGACCAGCAGGACGACCTCCAGCAGCGGCTCGCACAGCAGCAGCGCCAGACCGGTGCGGGGCATCTTCAGCAGGTAGCGGCAGGCCAGTCCGGCGGCCAGCAGCACCCAGAAGCCGATCTCACAGGCGGCGATCAAGGCGACGATCACGGTTCGCTCCCTTCGGTCACCCTTTCAGGCTCCCGTGCGAAGCGGCCCGTTTCGTCGTCGCCACCGATGAACCCGCGGTACATCGAAAGATGCAGTCCAGGACCGTCCGCGGGGATCAGGCGCCGGGTGCGCGCAGCGTGTTGGATGGTGCCATGGCCGTACGACCGCCCCGTCCCCACCGCTTCGACGTGTGGGCCGCGCTGGCCGGACTCTCCGGCGGGCTGCTGCTGTGGGGGCTCGGGCTGGGCGTGCGGAGGGCCGGCGACCCGATCGTGCTGTTCGACGGCCGCTGGCCGCTCCTGGTGCCGCTCGCCGTGATGGCCGGCTGCGAGCTGCTGCGCCGCGCCGCTCCGCGCGCCGCGCTGCTGACGGGCACGCTGGCGCTGGCCGCGGACACGATGACCCAGGGCAGCATCGCCACGGTCGTGATGTACACCGACCTGGTGTACGCCGCCGTGCTGTACGGGACGCCCGGCTCCGCCCGCCGCATCCCGTGGATCGCCGGGCTGCTCAGCATCGCCGGGACGCTGGTGCCGTACGCGGTGTGGCGGGTGCCCGAGGCGCTGCTGATCGGGTTCGCGATCGGTGTGGTGGCCTTCGCGCCCGCCTCGACCGGCCTGATCGTCCGCAATCACCGTGAGGCAGCCCAGTCCGCCCGGCTGCGGGCCGAACAGACCGCGCTGCTCGCCGAGATGGACCGCACCCAGGCGGTGATCGCGGAACGCGCACGGATGGCACGGGAGTTGCACGACATGGTCGCCAACCACCTCTCCGCGATCGCCATCCACTCCACGGCCGCGCTCTCCCTGGACGACGAGAGGACCTCCCGCGACGCGCTCGCCGTGATCCGGGAGAACAGCGTCCAGGGACTGTCCGAGATGCGACGGCTCATCGGCATCCTGCGCGACGGGTCCGACGACCGGGAACCGGCCGCGACCCCCACCCTCGACAGTCTCGGCGCGCTGGTCGAGGGCGCCCGCGCCAACGGCCTGGACGTCGTCCTCGACGCCACCTACGACTCGGTTCCCGCACCGGTCGAGCTCGCCGCGTACAGGATCGTGCAGGAATCACTGACGAACGCGCTGAAGCACGCCGCGCCGGGGAGGGTCACCGTGCTGCTGCGCCGCCTCGACGGCGGCCTCGACATCCGGGTGGCCAGCCCGTACGGCGGCCGGGACACCCCGCGAGCGCCGGGGTCCGGGGCCGGGCTCGTCGGCATGCGGGAGCGGGCGGCCCTGCTGGACGGCACGTTCGAGGCGGCGCCGGAGAGCGGCCCGGACGGCAGACTGTGGGTCGTACGCGCCTCCCTTCCCGTCACCGACATCGCCCAAGGAGAAGTGGAATGATCCGGGTCCTGGTCGCCGAGGACCAGTCCGCCGTCCGTGCCGGACTGGTCCTCATCCTGCGCAGCGCGCCCGACATCGAGGTGGTCGGCGAGGCGGGCGACGGCGAGCAGGCGGTGGCCCTCGCCCGTGAACTCCGCCCCGACCTGGTGCTGATGGACGTACAGATGCCGCGCCTGGACGGGGTGTCGGCGACCCGGCAGGTGGTCGGGGAAGGGCTCGCCGACGTGCTGGTGCTGACCACCTTCGACCTCGACGAGTACGTGTTCGGGGCGCTGCGGGCCGGGGCGGCCGGGTTCCTGCTGAAGAACACGGACGCGAAGGACCTCATCGCGTCGGTGCGCACGGTGGCGCGCGGGGAGGGCATCGTCGCCCCGGCCGTCACCCGGCGGCTGATCGCGGAGTTCGCCGCGAAGCCGGCTCCCCGGGCGACCGCCGATCCGGCGGTGCTGGACGCCCTCACCCGGCGCGAGCGCGAGGTGCTGTCCTGTGTCGGCGAAGGGCTGTCCAACGCCGACATCGCGGTCCGCCTCGACATGGCCGAGGCGACGGTGAAGACGCACGTCAGCCGTCTGCTGGGCAAGCTGGAGCTGCGCAGCCGGGTGCAAGCGGCGGTGCTGGCTCAGGAGTTGGGGATCTGACGGAAGCCGGCACGAGTTCCGGGGACAGTGGTCCAGACCTATTGACCCGTGGTCCAGACCTTTCTATTCTCGCGGACACTGCGGGCGTGATGGCTCAGTCACGCCCCCGACGGCTTCTCCCCCATAAGGAGGCGCAGCATGCGCTTCAGACACAGAGCCGCCGCAGGGTTCGCGACCCTGCTGCTCCCCCTCTCCGGCCTCGTCGCCCTCGCGAGCCCCGCCCAGGCCGCGACCTCGGCGACCGCCACCTACGCCAAGACCCAGGACTGGGGCTCCGGCTTCGAGGGCAAGTGGACGGTGAAGAACACCGGCACCACGAGCCTCAGCTCCTGGACCGTCGAGTGGGACTTCCCCTCCGGCACCAAGGTCACCTCCGCCTGGGACGCCACGGTCACCAACTCCGGTGACCACTGGACCGCCAAGAACCTCGGCTGGAACGGCACCCTCGCCCCCGGGGCGTCGGTCTCCTTCGGCTTCAACGGCAGCGGCTCCGGCGCCCCCGCCGGCTGCAAGCTCAACGGCGGCAGCTGCGACGGCACCTCCGTCCCCGGCGACGCGGCCCCGTCCGCGCCCGGCACCCCCACCGCCTCGGACATCACCGACACCTCGGTGAAGCTGTCCTGGTCGGCGGCGACCGACGACAAGGGCGTCAAGAACTACGACGTGCTGCGCGACGGCGCCAAGGTCGCCACCGTGACGGGCACCTCGTACACGAACACCGGCCTCAGCAAGGGCACGGACTACTCGTACACCGTGCAGGCCCGTGACACCGCCGACCAGACCGGCCCGGTGAGCGGCGCGGTGAAGGTCCGCACCACCGGCACCACCGAGGAGCCGCCGCCCACCGGCGACAAGGTCAAGCTCGGCTACTTCACCGAGTGGGGCGTCTACGGCCGCAACTACCACGTCAAGAACCTGGTGACGTCCGGCTCGGCCGCCAAGATCACCCACATCAACTACGCGTTCGGCAACGTCAAGAACGGCCAGTGCACCGTCGACGACACCTACGCCGCCTACGACAAGGCCTACACCGCCGACCAGTCCGTCAGCGGCACCGCCGACACCTGGGACCAGCCGCTGCGCGGCAACTTCAACCAGCTGCGCCAGCTGAAGGCGAAGTACCCGCACATCAAGGTGCTCTACTCCTTCGGCGGCTGGACCTACTCCGGCGGCTTCGGCCAGGCCGCGCAGAACCCGGCCGCGTTCGCCAAGTCCTGCAAGCAGGTCGTGGAGGACCCGCGCTGGGCCGACGTCTTCGACGGCATCGACATCGACTGGGAGTACCCGAACGCCTGCGGTCTCACCTGTGACAGCAGCGGACCCGCGGCCTTCAAGAACCTCTCGCAGGCCCTGCGCGCCGAGTTCGGCAAGGACTACCTGGTCACCGCCGCCATCACCGCCGACGGTTCGAACGGCGGCAAGATCGACGCGGCCGACTACGGCGGCGCCGCCCAGTACCTCGACTGGTACAACGTGATGACGTACGACTACTTCGGCGCCTTCAACTCGCAGGGCCCGACCGCCCCGCACTCGCCGCTCACCTCGTACAACGGCATCCCGCAGGCCGGCTTCAACTCGGCCGACGCGATCGCCAAGCTGAAGTCGAAGGGCGTCCCGTCCGCCAAGCTGCTGCTCGGCATCGGCTTCTACGGCCGCGGCTGGACCGGCGTCACCCAGTCCGCCCCCGGCGGCTCGGCGACCGGCGCGGCCCCCGGCACCTACGAGCCGGGCATCGAGGACTACAAGGTCCTGAAGAACTCCTGCCCGGCCACCGGCACCATCGCCGGCACGGCGTACGCCCACTGCGGCACCAACTGGTGGTCCTACGACACCCCGGCCACCATCAACAGCAAGATGGCCTGGGCCAAGAGCCAGGGCCTGGGCGGTGCCTTCTTCTGGGAGTTCAGCGGCGACACCACGAACGGTGAGCTGGTGACCGCCATCGACGGCGGACTCAAGTAGATCAGCTAAGCCACATTGACGCGCTGACCGGGCGGGGCTGCCTCAAGCCACGCGAGAAAACCGGTCAGCGCGTCTTCGCTCATGGCGAGCTCGAGACGCGTGCCCCGGTGCAGACAGGCGAGGATCACCGAGTCCGACAGCAGCGCCAGCTCCTCCTCGCCCTCGGGCAGCCGGCGGCCGGCCACCTCGATCGCGGAACGCTCCAGGACGCGGCGCGGGCGGGGCGCGTAGGAGAAGACCCGGAACCACTCGACCCGGTCACCGTTGTAACGTGCCACCCCGTACGCCCAGCCCTTGCCGCCGGAGTCACCCGACTCGGGCGCGTCCCAGCGCAGGCTGCAGTCGAACGTTCCTCCGGAACGCTGGATGAGGCGGCGGCGCAGGCCGAAGACGAAGAGCCCCACCACCACGAGGGCCACCACGATTCCGCACACAGTCAGAGCGAGGACCATCGGCACCGACCTCCTCGTCTCCTAGGTAACGGAACGGAAAAATCATCCAGATCTGCCTCAGCCGCGACCGGCTCCGGATCGCTCCGGTGCCGGCCGCGGCTGAGTGACGTCATCCCACCGCGCCGGTATCAGCGCCCTGCCGACGCCGCCCGCAGACGGACGTCCGCGCGGCGCTCGGCCTCCGCGTCGTCCTCCGCCTTCGCACGGGCGAGTTCCTGCTCCGCGCTCTGGACGTCGATCTCGTCCGACAGCTCGGCGATCTCGGCCAGCAGCGACAGCTTGTCGTCCGCGAACGAGATGAAACCGCCGTGCACCGCGGCGACGACCGTCCCGCCCTCACGCGTACGAATGGTCACCGGGCCCGACTCCAGCACACCGAGCAGCGGCTGGTGACCGGGCATGACGCCGATGTCGCCGGACGTGGTGCGCGCGACGACCAGGGTGGCCTCGCCGGACCAGACCTCTCGGTCGGCCGCGACCAGCGCGACGTGCAGCTCAGCAGCCAAGGTGGCTCCTCGGGTCACCACCCGGCGGTTGTGCCGGGTGTTGGTTACAAGTCTAAGGGGCGTGAACGAGGGGGCGGGACGTACCCGCCCCCTCAGGTGTGAACCTCAGGGGTTCACGGTGAGCCTGATGCTCAGGAGACGCCCAGCTCCTTGGCGTTGTTCTTCAGGTCCTCGATGCCACCGCACATGAAGAACGCCTGCTCCGGGAAGTGGTCGTACTCGCCGTCGCAGATCGCGTTGAAGGCCGCGATCGACTCGTCCAGCGGGACGTCCGACCCGTCGACGCCGGTGAACTGCTTGGCGACGTGGGTGTTCTGGGACAGGAAGCGCTCCACGCGACGGGCACGGTGGACGACGAGCTTGTCCTCCTCGCCGAGCTCGTCGATACCGAGGATCGCGATGATGTCCTGCAGGTCCTTGTACTTCTGCAGGATGTTCTTCACGCGCATCGCGGCGTTGTAGTGGTCCGCCGCGATGTACCGCGGGTCGAGGATGCGGGACGTCGAGTCCAGCGGGTCCACGGCCGGGTAGATGCCCTTCTCCGAGATCGGACGGGAGAGCACCGTCGTCGCGTCGAGGTGGGCGAAGGTGGTGGCCGGGGCCGGGTCGGTCAGGTCGTCCGCGGGGACGTAGATCGCCTGCATCGAGGTGATCGAGTGACCACGGGTCGAGGTGATGCGCTCCTGGAGGAGACCCATCTCGTCGGCCAGGTTCGGCTGGTAGCCCACCGCGGAGGGCATACGGCCGAGCAGGGTCGACACCTCGGAACCGGCCTGGGTGAAGCGGAAGATGTTGTCGATGAAGAACAGCACGTCCTGCTTCTGCACATCGCGGAAGTACTCCGCCATGGTCAGACCGGCGAGGGCCACGCGCAGACGGGTGCCCGGGGGCTCGTCCATCTGGCCGAAGACCAGGGCGGTCTTGTCGATGACGCCCGACTCGCTCATCTCGTCGATGAGGTCGTTGCCCTCACGGGTGCGCTCACCGACGCCGGCGAACACCGACACACCGTCGTGGTTGTTGGCGACGCGGTAGATCATCTCCTGGATGAGCACCGTCTTGCCGACGCCGGCACCGCCGAACAGACCGATCTTTCCACCCTTGACGTACGGGGTGAGGAGGTCGATGACCTTGACGCCGGTCTCGAACATCTCGGTCTTCGACTCGAGCTCGTCGAAGTTGGGCGCCTTGCGGTGGATCGGCCAGCGCTCACCCGTGTACTGCTCGTCGACGTTCAGCACCTCACCGAGGGTGTTGAACACCTTGCCGGTGGTGAAGTCGCCGACCGGCACCGAGATGGAGGAGCCCGTGTCGGTCACCGGGGCCTGGCGGACCAGACCGTCGGTGGGCTGCATGGAGATGGTGCGGACCAGGCCGTCGCCCAGGTGCTGGGCGACCTCCAGGGTCAGCGTCTTGAGCTCACCCTCCTTGGCCGGGTCGGCGACCTCGACGTGCAGGGCGTTGTAGATCTCCGGCATCGCGTCGACGGGGAACTCCACGTCGACGACCGGGCCGATGACCCGGGCGACGCGGCCCGTGGCCGTCGCGGTCTCAACAGTGGTGGTCATTAGTTGTCACTCCCCGCGTTCGCGTCGGCCAGGGCACTGGCGCCACCGACGATCTCGCTGATTTCCTGGGTGATTTCGGCCTGGCGGGCCGCGTTGGCAAGACGGGAGAGCGTGTTGATCAGCTCGCCCGCGTTGTCGGTGGCCGACTTCATCGCGCGCCGCGTGGCGGCGTGCTTCGAAGCGGCCGACTGGAGCAGCGCGTTGTAGATCCGGCTCTCGACGTACCGCGGCAGCAGCGCGTCGAGGACGTCCTCCGCCGAGGGCTCGAAGTCGAACAGCGGCAGGATCTCGCCCTTGGTGGACGTCTCCTCCGCGACCTCTTCGAGGCGCAGCGGAAGCATCCGGGAGTCGACCGCCGTCTGCGTCATCATCGACACGAACTCGGTGTAGACGATGTGGAGTTCGTCCACGCCGCCGTCCGCCGTCTCCGTCTCGAGCGCCTCGATCAGCGGGGCCGCGACCTTCTTGGCGTCCGCGTACGAGGGCTCGTCGGTGAAGCCCGTGAACGTCTCCGCGATCTTGCGCTCACGGAAGTTGTAGTGGGCGACACCACGCCGGCCGACGATGTACGTGACGACCTGCCTGCCCTCGCGCTCCAGGCGCTCGGTCAGCTGCTCCGCCGCCTTGATGGCGTTGGAGTTGAAGGCGCCGGCCAGACCGCGGTCGCTCGTGAGGAGCAGGACCGCGGCACGGGTCGGGTTCTCCGCCTCCGTGGTGAGCGGGTGCTTGGTGTTCGACCCGGTTCCGACCGCCGTGACCGCGCGGGTGAGTTCCCGCGCGTACGGCGTGGAGGCCGCCACCTTGCGCTGCGCCTTGACGACGCGCGAGGCGGCGATCATCTCCATCGCCTTGGTGATCTTCTTGGTCGCGGTGACGGATCGGATGCGACGCTTGTAGACCCGGAGCTGAGCTCCCATGAGTCAGGTCCCTTCCTTACGTCACTTGGCGGCGGACGGGGCGTCCTCGCCGAGCAGCTTGCCGTCGCTCGTCTCGAACTGCTTCTTGAACTCCGCCACGGCGTCGCCGATCGCCTGGATCGTGTCGTCGGACATCTTGGCGCCCTCCTTGATGGAGGTCATGAGGCCCTGCTCCTGACGGTGCAGGTACTCCAGCAGCTCCTTCTCGAAGCGGCGGATGTCGGCGACCGGCACCTCGTCCATCTTGCCGGTGGTGCCGGCCCAGACGGAGACGACCTGGTCCTCGGTGGCCATCGGCTCGTACTGGTTCTGCTTCAGCAGCTCGACCATGCGCTGACCGCGCTCCAGCTGCGCCTTCGACGCGGCGTCCAGGTCGGAACCGAAGGCGGCGAACGCCTCCAGCTCACGGAACTGGGCGAGGTCCACGCGCAGACGGCCGGAGACCTGGCGCATCGCCTTGTGCTGCGCGGAACCACCGACTCGGGAGACGGAGATACCGACGTTCAGCGCGGGGCGCTGACCGGCGTTGAACAGGTCCGACTCCAGGAAGCACTGGCCGTCGGTGATGGAGATGACGTTGGTCGGGATGAACGCCGACACGTCGTTGGCCTTGGTCTCGACGATCGGCAGACCGGTCATCGAGCCCGCGCCCATCTCGTCGGAGAGCTTGGCGCAGCGCTCCAGCAGGCGGGAGTGCAGGTAGAAGACGTCACCCGGGTAGGCCTCACGGCCCGGCGGGCGGCGCAGCAGCAGGGACACGGCGCGGTAGGCGTCGGCCTGCTTCGACAGGTCGTCGAAGATGATCAGGACGTGCTTGCCCTCGTACATCCACTGCTGGCCGATGGCCGAACCGGTGTACGGCGCCAGGTACTTGAAGCCGGCCGGGTCGGACGCCGGGGCGGCGACGATGGTCGTGTACTCCAGCGCGCCGTTCTCCTCCAGCGCGCGGCGGACCGACGCGATGGTGGAGCCCTTCTGGCCGATGGCGACGTAGATGCAGCGGACCTGCTTCTTCGGGTCGCCGGTGCGCCAGTTGTCACGCTGGTTGATGATCGTGTCGACGGCCAGGGCGGTCTTGCCGGTCTGGCGGTCGCCGATGATCAGCTGGCGCTGACCACGGCCGATCGGGGTCATGGCGTCGACGGCCTTGTAGCCCGTCTCCATCGGCTCGTGCACCGACTTGCGCTGCATGACCGTGGGGGCCTGCAGTTCGAGGGCGCGGCGGCCCTCGGTCTCGATCTCGCCGAGGCCGTCGATCGGGTTGCCGAGCGGGTCGACCACGCGGCCGAGGTAGCCCTCGCCGACGGCGACGGACAGCACCTCGCCGGTACGGGTGACCGGCTGGCCCTCCTCGATGCCGCTGAACTCACCGAGGACGATGGCACCGATCTCGCGCTCCTCGAGGTTGAGGGCGAGGCCGAGGGTGCCGTCCTCGAACTTCAGCAGCTCGTTGGCCATGGCCGAGGGAAGGCCCTCGACCTTGGCGATGCCGTCGCCGGCAAGGGTGACCGTACCGACCTCCTCGCGCGAGGCCGCGTCCGGCTTGTACGACTGGACGAAGTTCTCCAGCGCGTCCCGGATCTCCTCCGGCCGGATCGTGAGCTCCGCCATCTGAGTTCCCTGCTCTCCTTGTTGGGCCCGAAGTTTCACTTGGGGGGTATGGGGACTCCCCCCGATACGAGGTGAATCCTCTGCACGGCCCAACCAGGGCCGTAATTAACGTACTGCTATGAAGAAATGTGCTGCTCAGCCGGCCAGCCGACGGCTGGCGTCCTCGAGCCGGTCCGCCAGGGAGCCGTTGATGACCTCGTCACCGACCTGCACCCGGATCCCGCCGACGACCTCGGGGTCGACGTCGAGGTTGAGGTGCATCCGGCGGCCGTAGAGCTTCGCCAGGGAGTTGCCCAGGCGCTGCTTCTGCTGGTCGCTCAGCGGCACCGCGGAGGTGACGACGGCCACCATGCGGTCACGGCGCTCGGCGGCGAGCTTGGACAGGGACTCCAGTCCCGACTCCAGGCTACGTCCCCGCGGCGCGGTCACAAGGCGCGTGACCAGACGCTCGGTGGCCGCGTTCGCCCTGCCCCCGAGCAGGCTGCGCAGCAGCTCGCCCTTGGCGGAGGCGGTGGCGCTCCGGCTGGTCAGCGCGGCGCGCAGCTCCGTGTTGGAGGAGACGATCCGGCCGAACCGGAACAGCTCGTCCTCGACGTCGTCGAGCGCGCCGGCCTTCTGGGCGGCGGTGAGGTCGGCCACATCGGCCAGCTCCTCCAGCGCGTCCACCAGGTCGCGCGACTGCGACCAGCGGGAACGCACCATGCCGGACAGCAGGTCCGCGGCCGGGCCGCTGACCTGCGAGCCGAGCAGGCGCCGGGCCAGGTCGGCCTTGGCCTCACCGGCCTGCGCCGGGTCGGTGAGGACCCGACGCAGCGATACCTCGCGGTGGAGCAGCGTGGTGACGGCGGCCAGCTCGGCGGCGAGCGAGCCGGCGTCCACGGACGTGGAGTCCGTCAGCGCGTCGAGACGCTCGCGTGCGGCTGCCAGGGC
Source organism: Streptomyces sp. NPDC059787 (assembly GCF_042732315.1). Taxonomy (NCBI): domain Bacteria; kingdom Bacillati; phylum Actinomycetota; class Actinomycetes; order Kitasatosporales; family Streptomycetaceae; genus Streptomyces; species Streptomyces sp. NPDC059787. The sequence goes on along the minus strand of NZ_JBHWHX010000010.1, from coordinate 170,846 downwards.
CTCGCGGCTCGCTCCGTTCATCGCGTGGCCTCGGCCTTCTGGTCGAGCTCGTCGAGGAAGCGGTCGATCACGCGGCTCTGCCGGGCGTGGTCCTCGAGGGACTCGCCGACGAGCTTGCCGGCCAGGTCGGTGGCGAGCTTGCCGACGTCCTGGCGCAGCGCGGACGCGGCGGCCTTGCGGTCGGCCTCGATCTGCGCGTGACCGGCGGCGATGATCTCCTCGCGCTGACGCTGGCCCTCGGCCCGCATCTCGGCGATGAGCGTCGCACCCTGCTCCTGCGCCTCCTGGCGCAGACGCGCGGCCTCGTGCCGGGCTTCGGCGAGCTGAGCCTTGTACTGCTCAAGGACGCTCTGGGCCTCGGTCTGCGCGGCCTCGGCCTTCTCGATACCGCCCTCGATGGCCTCGCGACGCTCGTCCAGAACCTTGTTGATGTTCGGGAGGAGCTTCTTGGCGAGGAAGCCGAAGACGATGACGAAGGCGAGGAGGCCGATGACAAGCTCAGGGATCGGCGGGATGAGGGGGTTCTCCCCCTCGCTCGCCGCGATGAGCAGCTGGCTCATGTGAGTGCCTTTCGTCTAGTCGGCTGGACTGGTCTGGTGGCTCAGTAGCCGTAGACGAACGGCATGACCAGACCGATCAGCGCGAGCGCCTCACAGAAGGCGAAGCCGAGGATCTGGTTGGCACGGATCAGGCCGGCGGCCTCGGGCTGACGGGCCAGGGCCTGGGTGCCGTTACCGAAGATGATGCCGACGCCGACGCCCGGGCCGATCGCGGCGAGGCCGTAACCGATGGAGCCGAGGGAGCCTTCGACAGCAGCAAGGGTCTGGGACATGCCAGTTCTTCCTTTTCTTTACGGACCGGTGGGGGTTGGCCACCGGACGATCTGTGGAGGTGGGAGGGCGGTGGCTCAGTGGTGCTCGGCGAGAGCGCCCTGGATGTACGTGCAGGTCAGCAGCACGAACACGTACGCCTGAAGGGCCTGGATGAACAGCTCGAAGGCCGTCATGACGATGACCATCACGAACGAGACACCCGCGTAGGCGATGCCGATGCCGTTCAGCATGTACCAGCTGGCGATCGTGAACAGCAGCAGCAGGGTGTGGCCCGCGAACATGTTCGCGAACAGTCGCACCGCGTGCGTGAACGGCCGGATCAGCAGGTTCGAGAAGAGCTCGATCAGCATGGCCAGCGGCAGCACCGGGCCGAGCGACTTGTCGTAGCCGGTGACGTTCTTCCAGAAGCCGACGAAGCCCTGCCGCTTGAAGGTCAGCACCACCCACGTGATGTAGACGAGGAGGGCCAGGACCAGCGGGTACGAGATGATCGAGGTGACCGGGAACTGGGCGATCGGGATGATCGACCAGAGGTTCATCATCCAGACGAAGAAGAAGAGCGAGACGACGAGCGGGACGTACTTCTCGCCTTCCTTCTTGCCGATCGTCTCGTAGACGACGCCGCGGCGGATGAAGTCGTAGCCCGCCTCGGCGACCATCTGGAGCTTGCCGGGGACGACCTGCGGCCGGCGGAAGGCGGCCCAGAAGAAGCCGACGATGATGATCGAGCCGAGCAGCGCCAGCAGCATCGTCTTGTTGAAGTACAGGTTGCTGTCGCCGTCACCCCACAGGGGCTGGAACATGAACGAGTGCAGGCCCGGGGACACGTCGGCGAAGCCACACCCGTCGAAGAGGTGGCAGTTGGTGTCGAAGGCGAGCACCTGCGTCGGGTCAGCACTCACCGCGGGCTCCTTCAGCGTGGCGCATAGGTACGGCAACCTCGTTGTGTCGGCGCGGCGCTGAGCCGCGGTTCGGCACGGGACTGGTCTTACGGATGTGGGGGCGGCTGGGGGGCATCTCGCCTCGCGATGGTGCAGGCGTCAGTCGAGATGCCCGCGCCCGCGATGCCGCAGTTGGCACCGGACGATAGCAGGGTCTTGCATGCCTCTTTATCCCGGCCCTACCCGTCACGACGAGTGCCCCGATTTTTCGGACTTCGTGTCCGTCGTCGACTCGGGTTCGACGTAAAGAATCTTTGACTTCATGTGGGCGCGCGTCTGCGCGGCGATCCACGCGAGGGTGCCGGCGACGAGCGTGAACGCGAAGGCCTTGGGATGGAACAGCGTGGTGTTCTTGAACACGGCGAGGAAGACGAACAGCAGGAGGATCTGCGTCGCGTAGAGCAGCAGCCCCATCGCCTGGAACAAATGAGGAAGCGATTTGGCGGTGCGCTGCAGCACGTAGAGACCGATCCCCATGAAGAGGACCACGACTACGGTCGCGACGATCGCGCCGACAGCGCCTTTGCCGCCGGCCGTCAAGCCACTGACGAGCGCGGCTACGGCGCCGACGGCAGCCGTGGGCACGGCGGCCTGGGCCAGGATCCGGACGTCTTGGGACGGCATGGCGGCAGCTCCGCAATTCACAGGGGGCAGGGTGTCGTCATGGACGAGCGTAGACCCCCGGGCCGAGTGAGAATTCCTCGCACCGGTGAGCCGTCGCACTGCGGCTCATTGGCTCTCTCCGGGGTTCTCGTGAACGGTATCACAAACTATTTGATGCAGTCTTTACCTGCCCGGTGTGCTCGCCGTCACACATGAGAGTGAATCTGCGCGTCTGAGCGAGAACACGGCCCCTTTGTCTGATATTGGGGCGGTTCGCACACCCAATGGGGTCCCATCGGGACCCCACGACTTGGCAATGCTCTAGTCGGATTCTTACCTTGACCGTGATCGGTCGACCAGGCGTGCGCGGGGGCCGACGGCGGTCGCGCCGTTGACGCCGGAGACACCCGCGGCGACCGGGGTGCGGTCCTCGTCGTCGGACTCGGGGTCCGCCGGGACCGACGCGGCCGGGGCGGCGGCCGGGGCGGCCTGCCGGCGGCGCCGGTAGCGCGGCGGGACGAAGGCCTCCGCCCAGCGCGGGGCGCGCGGCGTGAAGCGGGGCAGCAGAAGCAGGACGAGGCCGAGCGCGGAGAGGATGACGACGCCCAGCACGATCCACATCGACGCCGAGTTCACGGAGTAGGTCAGCGCGCCGAAGCCGATCAGCGCCGACCAGAAGTACATGATCAGTACCGCCCGGCTGTGCGAGTGGCCGATCTCCAGCAGCCGGTGGTGCAGATGCCCCCGGTCCGCCGCGAACGGCGACTGGCCCCGCCAGGTGCGCCGCACGATCGCCAGGATCAGGTCGGCGGCCGGGATCGCGATGATCGTCAACGGCATCACCAGCGGGATGTAGACCGGCACCATCTGGTGCACCGTGCTGCGCTCGGACCCGCCGAACAGGCTGTCCGGGTCCACCTGTCCCGTAATGGAGATCGCGCCCGCCGCCAGGACCAGACCGATCAGCATCGAGCCCGAGTCGCCCATGAAGATCCGCGCGGGGTGCATGTTGTGCGGCAGGAAGCCCAGGCACATGCCCATCAGGACGGCCGCGAACAGCGTCGCGGGGGCGGCGGCCTCGATGCCGTACGAGTACCAGATGCGGTAGGCGTACATGAAGAACGCGGCCGCCGCGATGCACACCATGCCGGCGGCGAGGCCGTCGAGGCCGTCCACGAAGTTGACCGCGTTGATGGTGATGACGACCAGCGCCACCGTGAGCAGGGTGCCCTGCCACTGGGTCAGCGCGACCGTGCCGACGCCCGGGATGGGCAGCCACAGGATCGTCAGACCCTGCATGACCATCACGCCCGCGGCGATCATCTGGCCGCCCAGCTTGATCAGCGCGTCGATCTCGAACTTGTCGTCCAGCACACCGATCAGCCAGATCAGCGCGGCCCCGGAGAGCAGCGCCCGCGGCTCGTTGGACTTCTCGAAGAGCTGGCCCAGGTTGGTGAGGTGGTCCGCGGTCAGCAGGCCCGCGCACAGGCCGAAGAACATGGCGATACCGCCGAGCCGCGGAGTGGGTTCCCGGTGCACGTCACGTGCCCGGATCTCCGGCATCGCCCCCGCCACGATCGCGAACTTCCGTACCGGCCCTGTCAGCAGGTACGTCACCGCGGCCGTGATGCAGAGCGTCAGCAGGTATTCACGCACGGGCTTCCCCACAGGTCTCGCTGGCCATCACAGCCCCACACCCTAGCGAGGCACGCATACGAGTGGGGACTTCCGGGTAGCGACGATGGTTGCACGCGTGACTGTGCATCCGTGCCACCTGCCCCGGAACCGGTCCGCTCAGCGGGGATACGGCGGGAACGCCGCGGCCAGTTCCCGTACGTCCTCCCGGGCCCGCGCGGGCTCGGTACCGCCCCGCAGGACGCTCGCCAGCAGCCCCGCGACGAACGTCATCTCCCTCGCCCCCATGCCCTGCGTGGTCACCGCCGCCGTGCCCAGGCGCAGCCCGCGGTCGTCGTGCGGAAGCGCACAGCAGTCCAGGACGAGCCCGGCCGCCGCGAGCCGGCCGCGCGCGGTGCGTCCGTCGACGCCGAGCGGCGCCGGGTCGGCGGTGATCAGGTGGGTGTCGGTGCCGCCGGTGGTGACGGCCAGCCCCTCGGCGGCCAGGGCGGCGGCCAGGGCCCGCGCGTTGGCGACCACCTGGTGCGCGTACGCGGCGAACGCCGGTGTCGCCGCCTCCCCGAACACGACGGCCTTGGCCGCGACGGCGTTCATCTGGGCGCCGCCCTGGGTGAAGGGGAAGACGGCACGGTCGACGCGCTCGGCCAGCTCGCCGCCGCACAGGATCATCCCGCCGCGCGGACCCCGCAGCACCTTGTGCGTCGTCGCGCACACGATGTCCGCGTACGGCACCGGACTGGGCGCCGCTCCCCCGGCGACCAGACCCATGGGGTGTGCGGCGTCGGCGATCAGATACGCGCCCACCTCGTCGGCGACCTCGCGGAAGAACGCGTGGTCGATGTGGCGGGGGTAGGTGGTGGAGCCGCACACGATCGCCTTGGGGCGGCGCGTGTGCGCGAGGGCGCGGACCTGGTCGTGGTCGATGAGCCCGCTCTCCGCGTCCACGCCGTAGCCGACGAAGTCGAACCAGCGGCCGGAGAAGTTGGCGGGCGAGCCGTGGGTGAGATGACCGCCGTGGGGCAGGCCGAGGGCGAGGACGGTGTCGCCGGGGCGCAGCAGGGCGGCGTACGCGGCGAGCACGGCGGACGAGCCGGAGTGCGCCTGCACGTTGGCGTGCTCGGCGCCGAACAGCGCCTTCGCCCGATCCACGGCGAGGCGCTCGGCGACGTCGACGACCTCGCAGCCGCCGTGGTACCGGTTGCCGGGGTACCCCTCGGCGTACTTGTTGGCCAGCGGCGACCCGAGCGCGGCCAGCACGGCCGGCGACATGAAGTTCTCGGCGGCGATCAGCTGAAGCGAACTCGACTGCCGCTCCCACTCCGCAAGCAGCACATCGGCCAGCTCGGGATCCTGCCGCCGCACCGCATCGACCTCAAGGGCATGCCCGACCGTCATACCGCCCAATGTAGGCCGAACACCCCGAAAACGCCCCCGCTACGACCGCCCGCCCCACCATGGACAACCGTCCACCGCCCCACCGTGGACAACCGTCCACCGCCTCGCTACGGGCAACCGCCCACCACCCCGCCGTGGACAACCGTCCGCCACCCCGCCGTGGACAACCGTCCGCCACCCCGCCGTGGACAACCGCCCGCCACCCCGCCGTGGACAACCGCCCGCCACCCCGCCGTGGACAACCGCCCGCCACCCCGCCGTGGACAACCGTCCGCCACCCCGCTGTGGGCAATCGTTCCGCAGGGCGGAACGGGTGGGCACAGCGGAACAACGCCGGAGGCCCTGTGAACCCACCCCAGCAGCCGGACGCCTACGCCCGAGCAGGCACCCCGGTCAACGCCGTCACCACAGGGTCCAGCGCCTCGAATATCTCGTCCCCGATCGACCGGAAGAACGTCAGCGGCGCCCCGTACGGGTCGTACACCTCATCCGCCTCGGCAGTCGGCGCCAACAGCCACCCGCGCAGAGCCGCAGCAGCCCGCACAAGCGCCCGGGCGCGCATGACCAACCCCTCGTCCAGCGGAGGCAGCGTCGCCGGATCGATCGCGTTGACCAGCCGCGTGAACTCCTTCAACGTGAACGTCCGCAGCCCCGCGGAATGCCCCATGGAAATGACCTGCGCCCGGTGGTCCCGCGTAGCGGTCAGCACGAGATCCGCCCGGATCACATGCTCGTCCAGCAACTCCCGCCCCACGAACCCCGAAGCGTCCGCCCCGAACTCCGCCAGCACGGTCTCCGCGTGGGCCTCCATGGGCGCACCCTCGTGCCCCCAGGTCCCCGCGCTCTCCACGATCAGCCCGCCGCCCAGGATCCCCAGCCGCTGGCTCACGAAATGCCGGGTCAGCCGCTCGGTGACGGGCGAGCGGCACACGTTTCCGGTACTGACGTGGAGGATGCGGAAGGTGTCGCGCGGAAATCCGAAGGTCGTCGTGATCTCCGCGCTGGATTCCCCGTTGCCTATGCCACGCCCCGACTCAGGGGCCGTCAATTCGCCACCTCGAGGTCGGGTACCACCTTGCGCAGTTCCTCCGGCGAGATCGCGCCCTCGCGCAGCAGCACGGGCACGGGCCGGGTGACGTCGACGATGGAGGAGGGCACGTTCCCCGGGGTGGGACCGCCGTCCAGGTACACGGAGACGGAGTCGCCGAGCATCTCCTGCGCGGCGTCGCAGTTCTCCGGCGCCGGGTGCCCGGTCAGGTTCGCCGAGGACACGGCCATGGGCCCGACCTCGGTGAGCAGCTCGATGGCGACCGGGTGCAGCGGCATCCGCACGGCGACCGTGCCCCGGGTGTCCCCGAGGTCCCACTGCAGCGACGGCTGGTGCCTGGCGACCAGCGTCAGCGCGCCCGGCCAGAACGCGTCGACCAGTTCCCAGGCCAGCTCGGAGAAGTCGGTGACCAGGCCGTGCAGGGTGTTCGGGGAGCCGATGAGGACGGGCGTGGGCATGTTGCGGCCCCGGCCCTTGGCGTCCAGCAGATCGGCGACGGCCTCCGAGGTGAACGCGTCGGCGCCGATCCCGTACACGGTGTCCGTCGGCAGCACCACGAGCTCGCCCCGGCGGACGGCGGACGCGGCCTCGCGCAGACCGGTCGTGCGGTCGGTCGCGTCGTTGGTGTCGTATCGCCGAGCCATCTAGCGGGCCTCCTCGTACGGGTGCTGCTGGGGGAATGAAGTATGCGGGGTGCTCACGGCAGCGCCTTGCGGGCGGTGGCGAACCGGGGGCGCCTGTTCAGGTCGGGGTGGTCGGCCGCGTCGGCCCATCCCCGTTCCTCGGCGAAGATCCACGGGACCTGTCCGCCCTGGGTGTCGGCGTGCTCGACGACGACCACCCCGCCGGGCCGCAGCAGCCGGTGCGCGGTGCGCTCCAGGCCGCGGATCAGGTCGAGGCCGTCCTCACCGGAGAACAGCGCGAGGTCGGGGTCGTAGTCGCGGGCCTCCGGGGCGACGTACTCCCACTCGGTGAGCGGGATGTACGGCGGGTTGGAGACGACCAGGTCGACCTGGCCGTCGAGGTCCGGGAAGGCCGTCAGGGCGTCTCCCTGGCGCAGCTCGACCCGTGACCCCTCCATGTTCTTGCGGGTCCACCTCAGGGCGTCCTCGGACAGCTCCACGGCGTACACGCGCGAGCGCGGCACCTCCTGGGCCAGCGCGAGCGCGATGGCGCCCGAGCCGGTGCACAGGTCGACGATGCAGGGCTCGACGACGTCCATCGCGCGGACGGCGTCTATCGCCCAGCCGACCACCGACTCGGTCTCGGGCCGCGGGACGAACACCCCGGGGCCGACCTGGAGCTCCAGGTAGCGGAAGTACGCGCGCCCGGTGATGTGCTGGAGCGGCTCGCGGGCCTCGCGGCGGGCGGTGACCTCCCAGTACCGGGCGTCGAAGTCGGAGTCCTTCACGGTGTGCAGCTCGCCGCGCTTGACGCCGTGCACGAACGCGGCGAGCTCCTCCGCGTCGGTGCGCGGCGAGGGCACGCCGGCGTCGGCGAGCCGCTGGGTGGCCTGGGCCACCTCGGCGAGCAGCAGGTTCACGACGGTCCTCCGGGCTGTCTACGGGATTTACGCGGCGGCGAGCTTGGCGGCGGAGTCCGCGTCGACGCAGGCCTGGATCACCGCGGCGAGGTCGCCGTCCAGGACCTGGTCGAGGTTGTACGCCTTGAAGCCGACGCGGTGGTCCGAGATGCGGTTCTCCGGGAAGTTGTACGTACGGATCTTCTCGGAGCGGTCGACGGTACGGACCTGGCTGCGCCGGGCGTCGGCGGCCTCCCGCTCCGCCTCCTCCTGCGCCGCCGCGAGCAGCCTGGAGCGCAGGATACGCAGGGCCTGCTCCTTGTTCTGCAGCTGGCTCTTCTCGTTCTGGCAGGAGGCGACGACTCCGGTCGGGATGTGCGTGATGCGCACGGCGGAGTCGGTGGTGTTGACGGACTGCCCGCCGGGGCCGGAGGACCGGTAGACGTCGATGCGCAGGTCGTTCGGGTTGATCTCGACGTCGACCTCCTCCGCCTCGGGGGTCACCAGGACACCGGCGGCGGAGGTGTGGATACGGCCCTGCGACTCGGTGGCCGGCACGCGCTGCACGCGGTGCACGCCGCCCTCGTACTTCAGCCGGGCCCACACGCCCTGACCGGGCTCTGTGGCACCCTGCCCGCCCTTGGTCTTCACGGCCACCTGGACGTCCTTGTAGCCGCCCAGCTCGGACTCGGTGGCGTCGATGATCTCGGTCTTCCAGCCGACGCGCTCGGCGTACCGCAGGTACATGCGCAGCAGGTCGCCGGCGAACAGGGCGGACTCGTCGCCGCCCGCGCCCGCCTTGATCTCGAGGATGACGTCCTTGTCGTCGCTGGGGTCGCGCGGGACGAGCAGCAGGCGGAGCTTCTCGGTGAGCTCCTCGCGCTGCCGCTCCAGGTCCTTGACCTCGGCGGCGAAGTCGGGGTCGTCGGCGGCCAGTTCGCGCGCGGTCTCGATGTCGTCGCCCGTCTGCTTCCAGGAGCGGTACGTGGCGACGATCGGGGTGAGCTCGGCGTAGCGCTTGTTCAGCTTGCGCGCGTTGGCCTGGTCGGCGTGGACCGACGGGTCGGCGAGCTTCTTCTCCAGGTCGGCGTGCTCGGCAACGAGTTCCTCGACGGCCTCGAACATCTTGGGCTCCTGCGATTACGTGGGTGAAGGGCGGGCGACCAAAAACGCCGGTCCCGGCGAGTCCCCCGGGAGGGACGCGGCCGTGGACCGGCGGAATGGGGCTCGCTACTTCTTGGAGCCGGCGGCCTTGCCGAAGCGGGCCTCGAAGCGGGCCACACGGCCACCGGTGTCGAGGATCTTCTGCTTGCCCGTGTAGAACGGGTGGCACTCGGAGCAGACCTCGGCGCGGATGGCGCCGCCGGAGATCGTGCTGCGGGTGGTGAACGACGCGCCACAGGTGCAGCTGACCTGCGTCTCGACGTACTCGGGGTGGATGTCGCGCTTCAAGGTGTCTCCTAGGTTCGGGAGGGCACCGGGTCGCTGCCGCGGGGTGCGGGGGCGTGAACCGGGGCCGACTCACCAGTCTGCCAGGACTGGCGTCCTCTCCCAAAACCGGGGGTTGCCGTTTTTTGTTCCCTGCGGGCCGGTGGGGCTTGTCGCGCCCACGCGGCGGAGCCGCACACCGATACAGCCCCGTGCCCGTCAAGGGGCGCTCACGACGCCCCTCGCCTCACCCGTGGCCGTGTTCTCCGTGGCGCTCCTCGGGATCGGCCGGTCGTTCTTCAAAGCGTTCCAGACCTGCTGGGCCTTGGTCTTCTCGATCAGGACCCGGTTGCCGTTCGCCGGGTCGTAGGTCACCGGCATGGTGACCATCCACAGGCCGGCGGGGGTGATGTTCTTCAGGCCCGCCGCGAAGGACATCAGGGCGTTGACCGAGCCGAGGTCGGAGTCGGTGGTGACGGTCCTGGTGGCGGTGTCGGCGAGGTCGTACAGCTTCTTGGGGCCGGTGAGGACGCCGACCTCCCCGACCTGCCGTGCCAGGGCCTTGACGAAGGCCTGCTGGAGCTGGATGCGGCCGAGGTCGGAGCCGTCGCCGACGCCGTGCCGGGTGCGTACCAGGCCGAGGGCCTGTTCGCCGTCGAGCCGGTGGGTGCCGGCCTTCAGGTCGAGGTGGCTGTCCGGGTCCTCGATGTCCTCGCCGGTGGTGACCTCGACGCCGCCGAGTTCGTCGACGACCTCGCGGAAGCCGGTGAAGTCGACCTCCAGGTAGTGGTCCATGCGCAGGTCGGTGATCGACTCGACGGTCTTCACCGCGCAGGCCGCCCCACCCGTGGCGTAGGCGGAGTTGAACATCACACCGCGCGCCGCGGGGTGGGTGCCGCCGTCGGTGTCGGTGCACTCGGGGCGGTCGACGACGGTGTCGCGCGGGACGGAGACCACACTCGCCCTCGTGCGGCCATCGTGGACGTGCACGATCATCGCGGTGTCGGAGCGGGCGCTTCCGTCGTCGGTGCCGCCGCCGAGTTCCCTGTTGCCGCCGGAGCGGGTGTCGGAGCCTAGGACGAGGATGTTCTCGGAGCCGTTGCCGGCCTTCTCGGGCCGGTCGGTGCCGAGGACCCGGTCGATGTCGAGGCTCTCGATGTTGCCGTTGAGCTTGACGTACACGTATCCGGCGCCGGTGCCGCCGAGGGCGACGACGCCGGCGGCGGTCCAGGCCGCGACCTTCAGGCCCCGGCGCCCCTTGCCCCGGTGGCCCGGTGTGCTCTCGCCAGACATGTGCTCCTCGGCTCGTCCCCGGTCGGCCACCCCCCGCGCCCGGTGTCGGACCCGGGCCTCACCGCCGTACGACATCCATCGTCCCGCCGTCGGGACGGACGGGAAAACGCGGGACCGGGCGGAGCTCTCGCCGTACGCGGAAGGGCCGCCCCCTCGCGGGAGCGGCCCTTCCGGTGGAAAGCGCGACGTCAGTCGCCGTTGCCCGGCGTCGTCTTCTGGATCTGCATCAGGAACTCGGCGTTCGACTTGGTCTGCTTCATCTTGTCGAGGAGCAGCTCGATCGCCTGCTGCTGGTCGAGCGCGTGCAGCACCCGGCGCAGCTTCCAGACGACGGCCAGTTCCTCGTTGCCGAGCAGGATCTCCTCCTTGCGGGTACCGGACGCGTCGACGTCCACCGCGGGGAAGATGCGCTTGTCGGCGAGCTTCCGGTCGAGCTTGAGCTCCATGTTGCCGGTGCCCTTGAACTCCTCGAAGATCACCTCGTCCATGCGGGACCCGGTGTCCACCAGGGCGGTGGCGAGGATGGTCAGCGAGCCGCCGTCCTCGATGTTGCGGGCCGCACCGAAGAACCGCTTCGGCGGGTACAGGGCGGTCGAGTCGACACCACCGGACAGGATGCGGCCGGAGGCGGGGGCGGCGAGGTTGTACGCACGGCCCAGACGCGTGATCGAGTCGAGCAGCACGACGACGTCGTGACCCAGCTCCACCAGACGCTTGGCGCGCTCGATGGCGAGCTCGGCGACCGTGGTGTGGTCCTCGGCCGGGCGGTCGAAGGTCGAGGAGATGACCTCGCCCTTCACCGACCGCTGCATGTCGGTGACCTCTTCCGGACGCTCGTCGACGAGGACGACCATCAGGTGGCACTCGGGGTTGTTGTGGGTGATCGCGTTGGCGATCGCCTGCATGATCATGGTCTTGCCGGTCTTCGGCGGGGCCACGATCAGACCGCGCTGGCCCTTGCCGATCGGCGACACGAGGTCGATGATCCGGGTGGTGAGGACACCGGGGTCCGTCTCCAGGCGGAGGCGGTCCTGCGGGTACAGCGGGGTGAGCTTGTTGAACTCCGGGCGGCCACGGCCGTGTTCGGGCGCCATGCCGTTGACGGAGTCCAGGCGGACCAGCGCGTTGAACTTCTCGCGGCGCTCGCCCTCCTTGGGCTGGCGCACGGCGCCGGTGACGTGGTCACCCTTGCGCAGGCCGTTCTTGCGGACCTGGGCGAGGGAGACGTACACGTCGTTCGGACCGGGCAGGTAGCCGGAGGTCCGGATGAACGCGTAGTTGTCGAGGATGTCCAGGATGCCCGCGACCGGGATCAGGACGTCGTCCTCGGTGAGCTGCGGCTCGGAGGCCATCTCGTCGCGGCCACGACGGCCACGGCGGTCGCGGTAGCGCCCGCGACGGCCACGACGGCCGCCCTCGAAGTCGTCGTCGTCGTGCTGCTGACGGTCCTGCCGGCCGCCGCCGCCCTGCTGGTTCTGCTGACGGCCCTGGCCGCCCTGGCTCTGCTGGTCGTCGCCCTTGCCGCGACGGTCCCCGCGGTCGCCACGCTCACCGCGATCGCCACGCTCACCGCGGTCACGGTCGCGGCCGCGCTCACGGCGGTCGCGGCGGCGGCCCTCGCCGTCGTGGTCGGACTTGGCGTCGCCCTGCTGCTGGGCCGGGGTCTCGGCCTTGGGCTCGGCCTTCGCCTCGGCGGTGACCGTCTCGGCCGCGGCGGCGGCCGGGGCGCCCGCCTCGGCGGTGGCGCGACGGCGGCGGCGCTCGACGGGAGCGGCCTCCTCGGCCTGCTCGGACTGGCCGGAGGCCTTCGGGGAGGGCTGGCCCGGGATCTCGATCTGCTGCTGGGCCGCAGCCTTCTCGGCGGGGGCCTGCTCGGCCTTGGCGTCGGCCTTCTTCTCCGCGGCCTCACCCGTACGGGTCCGGGAGGTGGCACGGCGCTTGGGCTTGGTCTCGGCGGCGGACTCGGCCTTGGCCGGGGCGGCGCCTCCGGCGGCCTGCGCCTCCTTGATGACCTCGATCAGCTGGCTCTTGCGCATCCGCGCGGTGCCCCTGATTCCGAGGCCGGACGCGACCTGTTGCAGCTCGGCCAGCACCATGCCCTCGAGGCCGGTACCGCGGCGCCGCCGGGAGCCGGCACCGGTGGCAGGCGCGGAAGCGTCCGTGGCGGGCGCGGCAGCGGTCTCCTCGACACGTGCGCCCATCAGATCGGTGGTGTCGCTCACGAAGGGTCCTTCCCTGGAGCGGACGTCGGCCTGTCTGGCTCGGCGACCGGTTGTGCTGTCCGGCATCGGTCCTTGCTGTGTGAACCGTGCCGGGGCGGTTGTCCGCCTGAGCGGCGGAAGAGATATCTGGTGATGGCGCTTCCCCGAGCCGTGGCATCCAGTGTCACGTGGCGTGGTCGCACCGGTTCCGAAGCCCGCCCCGCGGGCCGTTCAGCGTCCGCGTACGACGTACTGCCCGCGTACGTAGCAGAGAACACAGTGCGGCTTGGGGGGCTCCCGGAAGAATGTCTGTCCCGGACGGGGACACGAGGCACCTCGCCATGGTGGGGTCGGGTGCAGACTTGAGGTTAACACTACCGGATCCAACAAACATTCCCCCTCTCCAAATCCGGCAACCGTGTGTCAGGTGGCGAGCGGAAGCACGCTCGCGCCCTGAGCGTCGAGACCGAGCCGGTTTGCGGCCCAGTCGTTGCCGGCCAGCGCTTCGACCTTGTCGGCCGTTTCCGCGTCCGCCAGCGCCATGACCGTGGGTCCGGCGCCGGAGATCACCGCGGGGATCCCGTCCCCCCGCAGCCGCTCCACCAGGGCGGCGCTCTCGGGCATGGCCGGGGCGCGGTACTCCTGGTGCAGTCGGTCCTCGGTGGCGGGCAGCAGCAGCTCGGGGCGCCTGGTCAGGGCCTCGACGAGCAGGGCGGCACGGCCCGCGTTGGTGGCGGCGTCGACATGCGGCACGGTGCGCGGGAGCAGACCGCGCGCGGTCTCGGTGAGAACCGGCTTCCCGGGCACGAAAACCACCGGAACGATGGAATCGGCGGGCTCCATCCTGATCGCCCGGGCCGCGCCGCGCTCCATCCAGGACAGGGTGAAACCGCCCAGCAGACAGGCCGCGACGTTGTCGGGGTGGCCCTCGATCTCGGTGGCGAGTTCGAGCAGCGCGGTGTCGTCGAGCCTGGCCTCGGCGCCTATGGTCACGGCGCGGGCGGCGACGATCCCGGCGCAGATGGCGGCGGAGGAGGAGCCGAGGCCCCGGCCGTGCGGGATGCGGTTGGCGCAGACGATCTCCAGGCCGCGCGGCTGTCCGCCGAGCAGGTCGAAGGCGGTGCGCAGGGAGCGTACGAGGAGATGGCGCTCGTCGCGCGGGAGGGTCTCGCCGCCCTCACCGGCGATGTCGATGTGCAGTCCGGATTCGGCCACCCGGACGACCACGTCGTCGTAGAGACCCAGCGCGAGGCCGAGGGCGTCGAAGCCCGGGCCGAGGTTGGCGCTGGTGGCGGGGACGCGCACCCGGACGGCGGCGGCGCGGAACGCGGGACCGGCCATCGCTCGAAGACTCTCCTTGAGCTGCGTGACTGTCGAATGACATTCGATGAACGTTCGAGTGCATTCGATGGACATTCGAGGGCGTACGAAACCCCCTGGGTCAACCCTCCGGGGTCGACTCCCGGGATCGCCGCCGACCGGGATGGCCGGCCGCTCTCCGGGCCGCTCCGGGCCGCTTTCCGGACCACGGAGACGCCGCGATACCGCGGCATATGCGGCGGGCGGGTTCGGTACAGCCTATCGAAGGAAGGTTCAGTGGCGACATAGGGCGCACAGGAGGCGCACGATGCGTGTCGCAAGCCCCCCGTGCACCCCCTGTGGAGAACTTCCCCAGGTGGACGCGCCCTTACGCCCGTTTTGCGGACGGCGTCGCGGGTCGCGGCGCCGGTACCGGACCGGGTACTGGCCCGGTACCGGGCCAGTCACTGGATCAGGCACTGGATCAGGTACTAGACCAGACCGAGCCGCTCGGCGGCGGTCGCGGCGTCCACGGGGACGGTGACCGGCTGCGGGGCGCCGGCGACGGCCCAGTCCGGGTCCTTCAGACCGTTGCCGGTGACGGTGCACACGATCTTCTGCCCCGGGTCGACCTTGCCCTGCTCGGCGGCCTTCAGCAGACCGGCGACCGACGCGGCGGACGCGGGCTCGACGAAGACGCCCTCCTGCGAGGCCAACAGCCGGTAGGCGCGCAGGATCTCACGGTCCGTCACCTCGTCGATGGCGCCGCCCGACTCGTCCCGCGCGGCGAGCGCGAAGTCCCAGGAGGCGGGGTTGCCGATGCGGATGGCGGTGGCGATGGTCGACGGGTCCTTGACGACCTCGCCGCGCACGATCGGCGCGCTGCCGGAGGCCTGGAAGCCCCACATGCGCGGCGTCCTCGTGCTGATCCCGTCGGCGGCGTACTCCTTGTACCCCTTCCAGTACGCGGTGATGTTGCCCGCGTTGCCCACCGGAAGGACGTGGATGTCGGGCGCGTCGCCCAGCATGTCCACGATCTCGAAGGCGGCCGTCTTCTGCCCCTCTATCCGCACCGGGTTGACCGAATTGACCAGCGCCACCGGGTAGTTGTCGCTCAGCGCGCGGGCCAGCGTGAGGCAGTCGTCGAAGTTGCCGTCGACCTGGAGGATCTTCGCCCCGTGGACCAGCGCCTGCCCCATCTTGCCGAGCGCGATCTTGCCCTGCGGCACGAGGACGGCGGAGACCATGCCGGCGCGCACGCCGTAGGCGGCGGCGGAGGCGGACGTGTTGCCGGTGGAGGCGCAGATGACGGCCTGCGCGCCCTCCTCCTTGGCCTTGGAGATGGCCATGGTCATCCCGCGGTCCTTGAAGGACCCGGTCGGGTTCGCGCCCTCGACCTTGAGGTGCACCTCGCAGCCCGTGCGCTCGGAGAGCACCTGCGCGGGCACGAGCGGCGTGCCGCCCTCGCGGAGCGTCACGACCGGCGTGGTGTCGGATACCGGCAGCCGGTCCCGGTACTCCTCGATGATTCCGCGCCACTGGTGGGTCATTGCTGGTTACTCTCCTTCAACCCGCATGATGCTGGCGACACCGCGCACGGTGTCGAGCTTGCGCAACGCCTCGACGGTCCCGCCGAGGGCCGCGTCGGACGCACGGTGGGTGACGACGACGAGGGAGGCCTCACCGTCCTTGCCCGACTGGCGAACCGTATCGATCGAGACACCGTGTTCGGCGAACACGGTCGCGACCTGGGCGAGAACACCCGGTTTGTCGGCCACGTCGAGGCTGATGTGGTACCGCGTGACGACCTCGCCCATCGACGAGACGGGCAGCGCGGCGTACGCGGACTCACCGGGTCCGGTCGTCCCGCCGATCCGGTTCCGCCCCACGGCGACGAGGTCACCGAGCACGGCGGAGGCGGTCGGCGCACCGCCGGCACCGGGCCCGTAGAACATCAGCTGCCCGGAGGCGTCCGACTCGACGAACACCGCGTTGTAGGCGCCGCGCACGGAGGCCAGCGGATGGCTGAGCGGGATCATCGCCGGATGCACCCGCGCGGTGACCGACGCCCCGTCCTCGGCCCGCTCGCAGATGGCGAGCAGCTTGATGGTGCAGCCCATCTCCCTGGCGGAGGCGAAGTCACCGGCGGTGACCTCGGTCATGCCCTCGCGGTGGACGTCGTCGAGCCGCACCCGCGTGTGGAAGGCGATCCCGGCGAGGATGGCGGCCTTGGCGGCGGCGTCGAACCCCTCGACGTCGGCGGTGGGGTCGGCCTCGGCGTACCCGAGCGCGGTGGCCTCGTCGAGCGCCTCCTGGTACCCCGCGCCCGTGCTGTCCATCTTGTCGAGGATGAAGTTGGTGGTGCCGTTGACGATGCCGAGCACCCGGTTGACCTTGTCGCCGGCGAGGGACTCGCGCAGCGGGCGGATCAGCGGGATGGCACCGGCGACGGCGGCCTCGTAGTAGAGGTCCTTGCCGTGCTCCTCGGCGGCGGCGTGCAGCGCGGCGCCGTCCTGGGCGAGCAGCGCCTTGTTCGCGGAGACGACGGACGCGCCGTGCTCGAAGGCGGTGGTGATGAGCGTACGGGCGGGCTCGATCCCGCCGATGACCTCCACGACGATGTCGAGGTCGCCGCGTTTGACGAGCGCGGTGGCGTCGGTGGTGACCAGGGCGGGGTCGATCCCCTCCCGCACCTTGTCGGGCCGCCGCACGGCCACGCCCGCGAGCTCCACCGGGGCCCCGATCCGGGCGGCGAGGTCGTCGGCGTGCGTCGTCATGATGCGCGCCACCTCTGAGCCGACCACTCCACAGCCCAGCAGCGCCACCTTCAGCGGACGCGTACGCATCATCCGACCTCGTTTCCTGATTACCGTCTCGGTTGCACCAGTCTCACTCACCGGACGGAACTTTCTGCGTTATGTCCGGATCGTGAGACATCTATTTCATTTTCATGACCGGAAAGACAGAAGATCTTCCGCCACCCGGTCACGGTCTTCTTGCGTCGTCGCTCATCCGACGTCGAGACGGAGGAGATCCTCCTCCGTCTCCCGCCGCACGATCACGCGCGCCTCGCCGCCCCTGACGGCGACGACGGGCGGACGCAGCACATGGTTGTAGTTGCTGGCCATCGACCGGCAGTACGCCCCGGTCGCCGGTACGGCGATGAGGTCACCGGGTGCCAGGTCCCCCGGCAGGAAGGCGTCCTTCACCACGATGTCCCCGCTCTCGCAGTGCTTGCCGACGACCCGGCACAGCATCGGCTCGGCGTCGGAGACCCGGGAGGCGAGGGCGACGCTGTACTCGGCGTCGTACAGCGCGGTCCGGATGTTGTCCGACATCCCGCCGTCCACGGAGACGTAGGTCCGCAGCCCGTCGAGCGGCTTGACGGTGCCGACCTCGTAGAGCGTGAAGGCGGTGGGCCCGACGATGGCCCGCCCCGGCTCGACGGAGATCCGGGGGGTCGTCAGCCGCGCGGCCTCGCACTCCCGGGTGACGATCTCGGTCAGCGCCTTGGCGATCTCGTGCGGCTCGCGCGGGTCGTCGTCACTGGTGTACGCGATCCCGAGCCCACCCCCGAGATCGATCTCGGGCAGCTCGACCCCGTGCTCGTCCCGGATGTCCTTGAGCAGCCCCACCACCCGGTGCGCGGCCACCTCGAACCCGGACATGTCGAAGATCTGCGACCCGATGTGCGAGTGGATCCCGATGAGCTCGAGACCGTCCAGCTGCAACGCCCGCCGCACGGCCTCCGCGGCCTGCCCGCCCGCCAGCGGGATACCGAACTTCTGGTCCTCGTGCGCGGTGGCGATGAACTCGTGCGTGTGCGCCTCGACGCCCACGGTGATACGGATCTGCACCCGCTGCCGCCTGCCGAGCTCCTGCGCGATGTGCGCGACCCGGACGATCTCCTGGAACGAGTCGAGCACGATCCGCCCGACCCCGGCCTCGACGGCCCGCCGGATCTCCGCCACGGACTTGTTGTTGCCGTGGAAGGCGATGCGCTCGGCGGGCATCCCGGCGGAGAGCGCGGTGGCGAGTTCGCCCCCGGAACAGACGTCGAGGTTGAGCCCCTCCTCGTCCAGCCACCGCACGACGGCCCGGGAGAGGAACGCCTTGCCGGCGTAGAACACGTCGGCGTCGCTGCCGAAGGCGGTGCGCCAGGCCCGCGCCCGGGCCCGGAAGTCGTCCTCGTCGAGGACGTAGGCGGGCGTGCCGTACTCCTCGGCCAGCCGCTTGACGTCGATCCCGCCGACGGTGAGCACGCCGTCCGTGTCACGCGTGACGGTCTCGGCCCACACCTTGGAGTCGAGGGCGTTGAGGTCGGTGGGCGGTGCGGAGTAGTGCCCCTCGGGGAGGACGTCGGCGTGACGGGGCCCGGCGGGGTGTGCGGAACGGCTCATTTTTCGCGTGCTCTCTCAGAGGTGGTCTGGTGCGTCGATGCCGAGCAGGGACAGGCCGCCGGCCAGCACCGTCCCGGCGGCTTCGGCGAGCGCGAGCCGGGCGCGGTGGGCGGCCGAGGGTTTCTCGTCGCCGAGCGGCAGCACGGCGGGCAGCAGGGGCAGCACGGCGTCGGCGACGGCGACGAGCTGCCGGGCGAGCCGGTCGGGCGCACGGTGGGTGGCGGCGGCGACGAGGACACGGGGGTGGTCGGCGAGGACCTGGAGCAGGGACTGCGCGTCCGCCACCGGACCGGGCTCGGGGCGGTACTGAAGATCAGCGGCGTTACGGAGAAGCGCCCGGGTGCGGGCATGGGCGTACCGGACCCGGAACAACGGATTGCTCTCCCGCTGCACCAGATGCTCGTCGCCGATCCGGGGCCGGTCGTGCGGGGCGGGGTACAGCAGGGCCCAGCGGGCGGCGTCGGGGCCGAGGCGGAAGGGGTCGGCGGGCGCGGGAACGGGCCGGACGACGGTGCCGTGATCGTCCTCGAGGTGCACGACGGCGCCCTGCGACCGAAGAATCCGGTCGAGAGCCTCTGTTTGGACAACGGCCCGCACCTCACGGACCGCACGGAACCGGACGGTGTGGCCGCTCAGCGCGTCACCGTGCCCGTACCGGGAACCGCACCGCAGAATCTCGCGCACCAGCCCGACGGCCCCTTCCGCGTCGGCGAGGCTGATGTTGAGGAACCCGGGCCCGGTGACGACGACGTCACTGATGCCGGGGGCACCCAGAAGACGAGGCCGGAGAATCTCGGCGACCCGCTGGGGCGGCTGCCCGGCCGGCCGCGCGAGCTGAAGGGCGACATTGGTCGCGTAGTCCCCGCACCCTCCGGGCCCGGGAGGCGCGACGAGAACCTTCTCCGGCGGCACCACCCTCAGCTCCCCCTCGTCGACGGCACGGCGCACCGCGTGCAGCACGGTGCGGGAGAGCTCGACGGGGGTCACGGGACAAGCGTAGGGGAGGAGGGGGGTGGGTAGACGAATGAGTTGGGCCGCGGTCCCGAGATGTGGACGGCCGCCCGTCTCACCCTCCCGCGTGCCCGGCGGCCGGCTCGGCGTCCCCGGTCCCGCGCACACGTCCGAGGGGACTCAGGACCAACCGCTGGACGACCCGGACGAGCTCCGTGGGATCGAAGGGCTTGGCGAGGAAGGCGTCCACTCCCACATCGAGCCCGTTCTCGATCTCGTACTGGGTGCAGGCACTCACCATGAGGAGCGGAAGATGACTGGTCCGGGGATCGGTGCGCAGCCGGGCGGCCGTCCGGAGTCCGTCGAGCCGCGGCATGACGACATCGAGGGTGACGAGGTCGGGCCGCACCTGATGGACGACTTCCAGACACTCGGCACCATCGGCCGCGGTCACGACCTCGATGCCCTCCAGCTCGAGGTTGACCCTGATCAACTGCCGGATGACCTTGTTGTCGTCCACAACAAGAACCCGGCCCGATGCGCCTGGCACAACTCGAGAGTAGGTCGCCCCCGGCCACCACGTCCGGCGTTTCCCCACTTCCGCCCCGCACGGGCGACACCCCGCACTCCGGACCGACCCGGCCGGCTGCCGCCTGCTGCGAAAACGGGTTCATGACCACCCTCGCGGAACTGGTAGTGTTCTACCCGTCGCCGCGATCACCGCGACGGACACGCCCCCGTAGCTCAGGGGATAGAGCAACGGCCTCCGGAGCCGTGTGCGCAGGTTCGAATCCTGCCGGGGGCACTCGCCGAGGATCAGCAGCCATCATGCGCTGACCAGGGCGGATGCCGACAGAAGAGGGCGGGAGTCAGTCTCACTGACTCCCGCCCTCTCTCGTCGTCTCTCACTGTCCGCGACACACCCCCGACACAGTGCATGCCCCCTCGCACTGTCACCACACACGAGCCCCCTCTACAGGACATCGCCCATAGATCGCTCTGAGCTTGCCCCTGGCGCGCTCTTCGAAGCTTGCACCAGAGATCAAGCGAGTCATGCCCTGCAGCAGCAAACGGGCCGTACTATGCGGCTGGTTTCGACTTGCTAGGGGGGACATGTCGCGCTCGGTAGATATGACCGACAGACAGCGAAACGCGCTCACCTTCACACACCCACACATCGCGACAGAGCTGGTCGCAGTCATCGGCCACGACGACGTAACGAGTGACTGGCTTCAGCCTTCCGACCAACGTGGGTGCAGGTGGCGCTGCACAGCATGTGCCCATGAGTGGACGTGCACCGTCACCAAGCGAACTACAGGCGGCGCCGGCAGCGGATGCCCGAAGTGCGCACGCCTACGGACAATCAATGCACGCAGGATAGCTCGCCAAGGTGAGTCCCTTGCAGATCTACACCCCGAACTGGCCCAAGAATTTGTTGCCAACCTAGAGAATGAACTCACCCCCTCACAACTCAAGCCACACAGTGGCTACAAATGCCGCTGGCGCTGCCGTTTCTGCAACAACGAATGGGTGGCGGTTCCACAAAACCGCGTATCCAACAAAACAGGCTGCCCCGCCTGCTTTGCAGCAAGGCGGGGCAAGTGGAAGCGCAAACCACAGGGCACATCCCAAACCGCACACGATGCACTCGGAGAAGTCGCTAAGGAGTTCATCAGAAACGAAACAACGCCGGATCATGATTTAACCATGCTCAGACCTGGATCTGGCGATAAGTGCGCCTGGCTGTGCTCAACTTGCGGTCACACATGGATAGCCAGCGTCGCATCCCGTGTTCGCTCACACAAGAATCGAAGCGGATCCGGATGCCGGAAGTGTTACGACCGACGCATCGCCGCGCGCCGCAAAGCCCCTAAAGAAGGAGAGTCACTCAGAGAAATCTACCCACAGATTAGCCAATCCTTCGTAAAGAACTTGACAACGCCAGAGGTAGGGCCCGAGTACCTGAGAATACGTAGCAATGACCGGTGTCTCTGGAAATGCAGTTACGGGCACGAATGGGAAGCTAACGTTCTGACCCGAACATATGGTTCCGGCTGCCCCAAGTGCACGTCAGCAGGCAGGTCGCGTTTCGAGCTTGAGGTGCAGTACCTGCTCGCAGCAGCAATAGGGGCCGACGTCGTATGCGACCACGCCGTAGAGCACGTGCGTGGAGCCTCGGGACGCCCTCCCCGAGTAGATCTCTTCGTGCCGTCGGTTCAACTCTATGTGGACCTGGACCCGTTCCACACTCACAGCACAGACCGCCACCGGGAAAAGGATGCCAGAAAGAGCGTACTCCTGCGTGATTTGGACTATGTGCGGGTTCGCGCTCAAGGCCTCCCTCACATCCCTGGCGAACATGTAGAAGTCAGTGACGACACTAGAAACGGAATCGACCCGTGGACCTGGGCGTCTTCACTCGGTCCGACCATGGTTGCTCGCGGACTCCAATTCAAAACACTGAGTAAGGCGCAAAGAGAGAGAGCCCTGGGGCAGGCAGCAGACGCCTGGGCGACAATTAAGGGAGGAGTGAGGTTCGAGTCTGTGGCGAAGAAATATCCCGGGCTTCTCACTGAATTCAGAAAGAACCTCACCCGACCCGAGTACGACCTGTCCTTGTGCTCGCCTTCTTCGTTCGATGTAGCAGAATGGCAATGCAGCAAGTGCGGACACGTATGGGAAACCATGATCCGCAACAGAACATACAGCGGCTCTGGTTGTCACGCATGCCACCGACAAGGAACAAACAATAACAACGTCTCCCGATCGATGGCGCAGCCTGGCGAGTCGCTTGCAGATCTTTTCCCTAGCATCGCTGCTAGGTTCATCCGTTGCCTGAAAGACCCAACACGCACCCCAGAAAACCTTAGAATCAAGAGCAATCTGAGGTGCGAGTGGTTTTGTCAGACAGGACAGCACACGTTCACCGCACCAGTCTTTGCAGTATCTGGCGGAACTAAGCGCAGGTGTTGCAGATAGCGTGTGCATAGCGCGCCAGATCTGCTTCTATACCATGTCTCCGTCTTCTTCCAAAGACTTAGCAATCTTGGCGTTGGCGACTTCCTCGTGTCCGTCGACGCAGCCGTGATATCGCCGATGGATCACCTCCGGCGAGTTGCCGACCCGACGGGCCACCTCGGCAATCGGCACCCCAGCGTTCAGCCACCGCGTTATGCAGGCGTGCCGCAGATCGTACGGGCGGCCGGCCAACGGCGAGTCGACGCGCTCAGGCGGGAGGGCGTAGGCACGTGCCTCCTCCCAGACGCGCCAGTAGGTGGAGGACCCGACGACTCCCCCGCGCTCGTTGCCGAAGACGCGCTCCTCCTTGGCCGTCCCGAATTCCGTAAGGTGCGCGCGGAGGATCGCGACCAGCACAGGCGGAATAGGCACCGGCCGGTCGCTGGTCGCCTCCCTCGCCTTGAGTCCCCGGCGATCGTGCCGCTCCCCCGAGTCGGTCCACTGCTTCCCGGAGACGGGCCGCGTTTCCCGCAGGGTCAGCGTGCCCCAACCCGTCTCGGGCAGGTGGCAGTCCGACAATCGCAGCCCGACCGCCTCCGCGGGGCGCAGGCCCGCGTAGTACAGGACCGCGTAGAAGGCCACCAGCCGCCGCCCACGGCACCGGTCCCACGACCCGACGTAGGAGACGGCCGTGAGCAACTGGCGGGCCTGCACGGGGTTCACCAGGACGCGGCGGTCAACGACATCGTTGGACCCGACGTGCTTCCGGCGAGCGCGCTGGAGCGGGTTCTCCGGGAGCTCCCCCGTCACCACGGCGTGTTCGAGGGCGGTGTTCAGGGCCCGGCGGCGCCGCTTGTATGTGTCGCCCGCCGCCGGGGTGCCGTCCAGCTTGTACCCGAGGCGGTACAGCACATCCTCGAACACTTCGGGGTCGGCCAGATCACCCAGTGGCCGGTCGGTCGTCGTGACCCAGTCGTATGCGGCCTTGAGTTCGGCCGGCGGGTCCTCCCCCGCGTTCGCGGGCACGATCCCCCACCGGAAGGCCAGCCGAAGGGTCTCGTCGTCGGGAGCGTCGTCCCCACGCTTGACCATGGCGAGCGTCACGGCCGCAAGGCCGTCCGCCATGCCCTCACGGGTCTTGGCCGCAGCCGTACGCCACCGTCCGGCCACGTACTTCCGGCAGAACTCGGACCATCGCAACGACGACTCGGCGTCCGCTGCTTCGGCGGCTTCGGCCGCCGCGCGTACCTCGGACTCAGGCAGTCCCGATTCGATCTCGAACGCTTCACCACGCCGATTCATGGCCTGCCACAGCTCGGACCGTCGGCTCTCCGCGAGAGCCAACGTGGTGAACGTGTCGCCGTGCACCTGCCCTGCGACCACCCACCGGAGGCGCCACGGGCGGGACTTGCGGCCGGTCTTGGTCACCTTCCACAGCCTGACGTCGAAGGAGTAGCCCGGCCGGGCCGACCCGCGAGGGAGCCCGGCCGGGGTGTCGTTCTCAGCGCTCACGCAGCGTCCTCCCGCTCCGCGAGCCAACGCTCGTACTCCGACCGCCGGATCCGCACGTCGCCGTTCGGGAGCTTGATCGCGCGGGGCCCCTTCCCGAGCTGGCGCCACCGGTAGAAAGTCGACGGGGCGACCTTCAGATCAGCGATGACCTCCTTGACGGTCATCTTCTCGTCCCGTGTACGGGCGCTCATTTCGCCATCCCTTCGGCTTCGTCCGCACCGGACAGGCCGGACAGCTCCAATTCCGACTGTCCGGGGTGTTCGTGCTGGTCAGACGTGGTCACCGGACAGCCGGACAGTGCGGACACCTCTTGGGCACCCTGCGTCCGGGTCTCGGTGTCCGGGTAGTACCGGCCGCCGGCGTCCTTGCTGAGCTGTCCGGCGTCGGCCATGCGGTTGCAAGTGCGGCGAATCGTGTCGATGTCGACATGCGGCAGCTCATCCGCCATGTCCCTCGGCTTGGCGCCGGGGTGGGCACGGACGTACCGCAGGATCGTGGCGCGGGTGTCGCTGACGGTGTGGTCGGAGACCGGGCCGTCCAACAGGTGCCAGGCGCCAGAGGCGGGTTGGAAGCTGAGGGCGTACTCGGCTTCGTCCACGTCGCGGCCGGTGACGTGCAGGATGCCGTCCGCCTGCCCACGCGCACGCTTCAGCACGAGCGTGGCGTCAGCGGCTCCGGCGATGCCGTTGGTGCCGGAGACCTCGGTTAGGAAGTCTTCGGAGCCTGCCTTGCGGACGTGGTGCACGAGGACGACGGCCACGCCGTAGTGGTCGGCGAGCCGCTTGGCGTAGCCGACAGCGACATAGTCCGCGTCGTACGCCGACACCCCGGCCGGGGCCTGTCCGCGCATCTTGGCGAACACATCGATGACGACCATGCGCGCGTCGGGGTTGCGCTCCAGCCACTGTGCGATGGCCTCAGTCCCGCCCTGGGGGAAGGGCGGGCATTCGGTGACCAGGGTCAGACCGGCGGGCGCGGGCTGGCCCCCGAGCAACTTGCCCATGCGGGTCTGGAGACGGCGCGGGGTGTCTTCCAGGGCGAGGTAGAGCACCGGCCCGCCCTCGACGGGCACGGAGTCGAACGCCTTGTCGCCGGCCGCGACCGACAGCCCCAGTCCGAGGGAAAGCCACGACTTGCCGACCTTGGGCGGTCCGGCGAGCACGTTGACGCCTTCGGCGAGGATGCCGGGCACGGCCCATTTCGGCTCGGGAAAGTGCGCAGCCATGAGCTGATCGGCCGTCCATGCCGTCCGCGGGCGCTCCCGCTTGAGCGGCACCGTGGGGGCCGTCTCGGGGTCGCTGGGCACGGAGTACAGGTGCAGGGGCGGAATGGGGTTGGCGCTCATGCGGCGACCGTCCGGGGGCGACGTGCTCCGGCACGCAGGCCGGAGGCGATGGTGCGCCGTGCCTCGCGCTCGCCCTGGCCGACTTGGAGCGCGGCCGTGAGTAGCCAGCCGGTGACGTCGGCTTCGCTCAACTCGTCTCCGGCAACGAGCTGTCCGAGGGCAACGGAGGCGATGTAGAGGCTGTTGTTGTGCTCGTGCGGGCCGGAGCCGGTGACCCGCTGCACCTCCCCGTTGATCGCGGAGCGGAGGAAGGCGGTGCGCCGTCCGTGGCCCGTGAGGGCGACCGTGACGGGCGTCTGCGGGGGCAGCGGGGCCGGGCGCAGGAGTTCGGCGAGCCAGCCCGGCAGAGACGCCACGGGGCCGTGGTGGGTGACCTCGTACGGGTGTCCGGCGAAGGTGCTGCCCGCGCCGACCACGAGCCCGCCCCACGCTCGGGTGTCGACCTTCCAGCCCAGCCCGCGAGCGCTGTCCCCGGCGGTGTTGCGCAGGGGCTCGCCCTCTGGCGCGAGGAAGTACAGGTGGGTGCCACCGCTCCACGTGCGCACCGTGTAGGTGTCGGCGGGGAAGGGCTGGCCGTGGCGCTCGCAGAGCACGGCGAGCACGTCAGCGCCGTCGGTGACGCCGTGCTCGGCCCAAGCGGCCGGCGGAGTGTCGTCGGGGTGCTTGGGCTTGTCCAGGTCAATGACGACCAGGCCGGACGGGCCGGTGGCGATGCCGACGTTGAAGGCGGCGACGGACCACGCGCGGGTGATGCGGTCCGGGTCGGTGGTGGCGCGGGTCTCCCAGTCGGAGACGGCTGGGCGCTTGTCACCGGGGATCAGGGGGAAGACGCGCCAGTCGCGCGACGCTGCGTCAAGCGCGGCGGTGAGCTGGGCAGAGCCGTCCAGGTGCGGCATGCTGGGGTCTCCTGTTCTGTCTGCGGATGGGCAGGGAGAACCGCGGCGGCGGGCGACCTTGCTGGGGAGTCCCGCCGCCGCGGCGTTGCTAGTGGTTCTTGGCCCAGTGGGCGTATTCCTGGCGGACGTAGCCGCGCGGGTCGGCGGCGGTGGCCGGGTGCTCCGGCCAGTAGGGGGCGCCGTGGTAGTCGCCCTCGCCCTCTCGGTCGCAGTCGATGAGCCGGCGGGCCGCTTCGGTGGCCACCTCGTCGGCGTCACCTGGCGTGCCGTCCTCCTCGCCCTGGAGCGCGATGCGGTCCAGCAGCGCGGCCTTGCGGAGCCAGAACTCCCGCCCCAGGTGCTCGCCGAACGGCTTGTCGGCGGCCGCCTGAGCGGTCCATCCGATCTCGCGGATGAGGCTCGGGGCGAGCGCGTACGCCTCGTCCGGCGTGGGCCACGGTCCCGGCTCGGGGCGGTGATCGGCGGTGACGTACAGGCGGGTGCGCTCGACGTCGCGGGTGGGGTAGGTGCGGACGGCGCCGGCGGTGAACGCACCGCTGAGCGCGGCGGTGACGCGGTCGGTGTCGGCCGGGTCGCAGATGACGCGGATCTCGAACACGTCTCTCCTCTCGGGTGTTCAGCCGTGGAAGTGGCTGCGCTTGATGACGGCCTTGCGGATGTTCACGGTGCTGCCACGGGCGCCGGCGACGGCGCGGACGGGGGCGCGCCAGGCGAGCACGGCGAGCGCGATCCAGACCAGGGCGCCGGAGCCGAGCCCGGCGAGCGCGTTGACGGCCTCGCCGATGCCGTAGCCGACGCCGGCCGCGAGGGCGCCGCCGCCGATGCCGGCGCCTATCAGGCGCTGGGCGAGGGGGTCGAGCAGGGGCAGCGGGGTGAGGTCGCGCGGCTCGGGGCGGGCCATCGGGGGCGGGGCGAGGTGCTTGGGCATGGGGACCATGCGCCCGTAGGCGTCGGGCACCCACACCACCGGCCCGCGCTCGGCGGCCAGTTCGACCGCGGCCGGGGCGGGCGCGTACGGCTCGGTAGGCACGTAGGGCGCGGGCAGGGTCGGTTCGTTCACGGCGGTGCTCCTCACAGGTGCTGGATGGCGTCGATGACGGCGGCGGCGAGCTGGTTGATGGGTCCGGCGGCGCCGGTGGAGGCGAGGAAGAAACCGAACCCGGCGGCGGTGAACGCGGCGCCGTAACCGAGGGACTTGGAGCGGAGCAGGAAGAACAGGACGAGTCCGAACAGGGCCACGAGCGAGACGGTGACGGCCACGGGCGGAACCTCCCTTCGGCGGGGTGGGCGGGTGGTCAGTGGGTGCCTTCGCGGTAGATCCGCTGGGCTCGGTTGAAGAGCCAGCGGCCGGCGCGTATGCGCTTGCCGGTGGCCTTGCAGCGGCGGCAGTTCTTGCCGCGCTTGGGCCGTCCCTTGCGGTCGGTTTCCATGGCGAAGCCGAAGCCGTTGCACTTGCGGCAGGTGCCGAACGGGCTGGCCGCGCACATTCCGACGTAACCGAGCGTGATGGCGAACAGGCAGGCGATAGCAAGGGCGATGGGAGTCATGAGAGGCCCTTCCAGGCGGTTTTCGGGGTTTTCGCAGGTGGGGTGCTATGCGCTAGATCGCAGATCAGGCGCTGTGCAGGGTGCTAGCGGGGGTGCTACCAGTAGCAGGGCGAGGTGCTACCGGTAGCACCGTCCAGGGCTAGGCGGCGCCCCGCTTTTCGTCACGCTCAGCAATCGTCTTCATGAGGTCGGCGCGGACGATGCCGCGGCGGGTGGTGCGGGTGCCGTCGTCGGTGGTCCCGGCCACGTCGCGGGTCTTGATGCCGTGCGGCTTGAGCGCGCTGGTGACGTTCTCGCCCTTCCAGCCGCCGTAGACCTCCGGCCGCAACTCGGCCAGTCGGGCGGCGATCCGCTCGTTCCACACCCGCTCTTCCGACGGCGGCACGACCGCGGCGACGTCGGCGAGCAGGTCGTACGACGGACCGGTCACGGCCTCGGGGTCCTCTCCGAGCGCGTGGCCGGACAGGGTTCCCTCGGCCTTGCGCAGGGCGTAGGCGCGCTGGGCGATGGCGTGGGTGGCGTGGTCGTCCAGGTAGGCGGTGCGCACCACGACCGGCAGCGCGGTGGCGCCGGCGAGGTAGCCGTTACCGGCGTCAATCTCCGGGCGGAACGAGGTGGCGCGAACGCCGTTCTTGTACGCGGACGTACCGAGGATCATGTCGTTCTCGACCTGCCCGGCGACCTTGAGGGCGAAGCGGATGGACACGTTGCCGCTGATGCCGGTCGGGAGCGAGTCCTTGTCCGGGCGCTGCGTGGCCAGGACGAGGATCACACCCAGGGCGCGACCGAGCTTGATGATGAACTCTGCGTCTTCACCTGCCTGTTTGCCGTACTTGGGGTGCGCGAACAGGTTCTGGCACTCGTCGAACACGCCCACGAGCGGCCACAGCTTGAGCGAGCGCTTGTCGGCGATGGCGCGGGTGATGCGCTTATCCGGGCACAGGTCCCGCGGCAGCTTCTTGATCGCAGCCGCGCGGCGCATGACCTCCTCACGCAGCAGCTTGAGGGAGTCGGCCGCGTACTTGATCGAGTCGTCGTCGATGCCGGAGACGAACCGGTGCGAGACGCATTCGAGGGAGTCCAGGTCGCCGGTGCCCTTGTTCTCGTGCAACCACAGTTCGACGGACGGGTCCATGGCAGCGCCGCAGGCCAGCACGCGCACGGAGGCAGTCTTGCCCTGGCCGGGCAGCGAGCCGATCAGGATGTTGTGCTGGATCATCGGCACCGACTGAGCCCGGCCGCGCGGGTCGATGCCGAACGGGATCCGCTTGAAGATGTCGTGCTTGCGGGCGTTGGCGAGCGGCCACTTGACGAGTCCGGTCTTGGACAGGTCCCGGTCCCCGACCCAGAGGATGAGGCGCCCCTCGTGCTCGTTGGGATCGGCGTCGGGCCACACGCAGCCGAGCGGGCGGCGCAGGCCGGAGGCGAGTCGGGCGCGCCGGTCGGCCACGTCGGCGACGGTCACCCCGAGCGGCAGGTCGATGTCCGCGCGCCAGCCCGGGCCCTCGCGGGTGATCGGGGCGACGAACTTGATGCCGTCCTGACCCTTGGCCACGGCACTGGCGATCTGGCCGATGCCGATGGACGCCATGGCCTTGACCACGATGTCGCTGGTCAGCTTCTGCACCTCGGTCTTGATGACCGCGCGGGTGGCCAGCGGCGCATCCGCCGGCGCGCCCAGCCAGCCCAGCGTCAGCACGGTGAGCGTGGCGGCGATGACCTGCGTGCGCGGCTCGGCGCCGTAGACCAGGAACAGGCCCATGACCAGGGCGGCCAGTGCACCGAGGATGGTGAGGAGCATCCGCAGCCGCACCCGCCGGTCACGCTGCCGCGAGAGCTTCAGGTACAGCTCGGAGTTCTCCCGGCGCGCCTCGGCCTGCCTCAGCGGCTCACCCTCCGCGTCGACGGCCCAGCGGCCCACGCGGGTCAGGGTGTTGGCCAGGCCGCGCGGCGAGCGCCAGATGAGCTTGGGCACGTACAGGAACGGCACGCGGACCGCGTGGAAGGCGATGGTGTGCCAGACGTGCCCGGCCAGCCACCGCATCGCGTCGGCGAACTCCGGGCCCGACTTCACCCACGCCGGGAGGATGTCCAGCCGCTCGGAGTCGCGGATGCGGTCGATCAGACCGGGGCCCGACTGAGTCGGCGCCGGACGGTCGACCAGGGTCGGGCCGGAGTCGCCCGACTCCCCCTCGCCCGGGTCGGCCGACTCGGTCGGCTGCGGGTCGCCCGACCGGTCGGGCCTGGAATCGGGCGACGCGTCGGGCGCGCGGTCGGCCGACTCGGTGCGGGCCGACCGGGCCTTGCCCAGGTCGACCACGGCGCCGTCGGAGTCGGCGGCCATCTCGGCTTCGAGCCGATTGAAGAGTTCGTTGTCGTCGTCGGGATGTTTCACTGAGGGTTCCTTCTCTCTGGGAGGATGCGGGGCCCGGCCGCTGCTTTGGTCGGTTTGGGACCGGGCCCCGTACAGGTCAGGCGGCGCGCTGTTCCTCGGGATAGGCGCAGAGGAGGCACACCCCGAGCGAGGTCGGGATGCAGTAGCTGTAGGTGATCCGGCACTGCGGGCAGGTGCGGCGGGCGAGCATCGCCAGGGCGAGCGCACCCCACTTGCGAGAGGTCATCGGCCGCACCGGCTTCGCGCAGTCGACGCGGTAGAGGTAGGCGACCTGCACCCCGGCCCTGCGGCCCCGGTGGCGGCGCATCACCTGTGCGGCGATCGGCTGTCCGCCCGGCCGCAGACCGGCCGCACGCAGTTGCCGGCGAGTGGCGTAGCCGTCCGGAGCGAATCGCCACGGGTACGTGGGGACTCCGAACCGGGCGCCGGACGGGTCGAAGCACTTGCCGTAGGCGGACATCAGGCCGCCACCCCCACGACCGGCGCATCGGTCCGGGCCCCGACGCGGCCGGCGCGGCGTCCGGTGACCGTGGCGAACAGCCGCCCCAGCCCCGCCCGGCGGGTACCTGCGCGGGCCTGCTTGGCCGCGTACATCGCCTCATCCGCCCGCCGCAGCAGAGCGGACAGGTCGTCGCCGGGGAAGTCCGCAGCGCGCACCCAGCCGAGCGAGACCGTGGTGTGTACGGCCGGGTCCTGGCCGTCGACCGGGCGGGCGAGCACGCCATGCAGCACGGCGAGCAGGTCGGAGGTGGTGCCGTGGTCGTCAATCAGCACGGCGGCGAACTCATCGCCCCCGAGCCGCCCGGCCACCCCGGAGCGGCCGACGTGGTAGGCGAGCCGGTCCGCGGTCGCCTTCAACAGCGCGTCCCCGGCCGCATGCCCGAAGGTGTCGTTGATCTGCTTGAAGCGGTCGACGTCGGCCAGCACCACGATCGCCCGCGGATCCCGCAGCAGAGCCGTGGCGCGACGAGTGAACGCCTCGCGCGTCCGCAGCCCGGTCAGCGGGTCACGGCGGGCGACGTTCAGGCGCCGCCGTAGCCACAGCGTGTGCGCCGTCCAGCCGGAGGCGACCGGCGCCGCCGCGGCCAGCATGGTCAACACGGTGTTCATGCCGCCGCCTCCTCGGTCCCCTCGTCGCCGTCGACGGAGTGCAGGCGGCGCCCCTCGGCCCGCTCGCTCAGCAACAGGTCGCGCAGCACACGAGAGTTGCCAGCCGAGCAGTGCAGCGTGGTCCGGATGGCTTCCGCGTTGATCGCGTCATCGGCCCAGTCGGCCGTGGCCTCGCGTGCCTCGGCGAGCAGTTCCGCCGGGGTCCGCGGCGCCTTGGCAGTCTTGGCCTTGCCCTTGGTGCTGGCCGGGCGCTTGCGCGGCGTCTTGGGCGCCTCCGGCTTCGGCTTCTCCGTCTGCTGCTGCGGCACGGGCGGGACGTCCTCGCTCGCCGGGGTCAGCTCGCCCAGCTTCAGCAGCACCCGTTCCGGGCGCGGGGTCTTCGACCGCCACCGCCGGCCGTGCCGCTCGCGCAGCCGGGCGCGGGCCAGCTGCCGCTCACGCTCCCGCTTCAGTGCCTCGGAGTAGGAGGTGATCTCCCACAGCGTCATCCGCCGCCACAGGGCGAACGTCGACAGCGGGGCGAGCATCCAGCGGGAGAACCGCACCTTCTCCATCCGCCGGCCGGTGGCGGCGCCGATCCGGACGGCGTAGACGTGGGCGCCGATCTCGGAGAACACCACCCACAGCAGGGGCATCGTGCCGTGTGCGACCTTGGCCCACAGCGTGTGCCCGGCGGCGATGTTCAGCCCACACGTGATCAGCGTCAGCGCCCAGGGCACGAACCGCACCCACGCCAACGCCATGTCCATCCGGATCAGCAGCAGGTTGGCCACGGTGAACACCGGAATGGCCACGTCGATGCCGACCGGCAGTATCCACGGTGCGCCGAAGCCCCAGCGGGCGGCGGCGGAGGAGACCGCGTCGAACGAGGCGATCAGCCCCAGGGCGCCGACACCGGCCGCGGCCAGCGCGCCCAGTCCGGCAAGGCCCATCTCCGGCTTCGTCAGCGGCGGCACCGCCGGCCGTGCCGTCTCGGTTGCGGTCGTCATGCCGCCGCTCCCTTCCGGGAGGACCGGCGGCGCCTCGCGGGGCGCGCCAGTGAGACGACGTTGAACAGCTCCGGGGCGTGCGCCTCGATCACCTCGGCGGCGATGCGGGCCACGTCGTCCGGCAGGTTGCTGTACTCGGGGTCGGCGAGGATGTCGCGCGCCGCGTCCAGGCGGGCCGCACGCTCCTCGTCCGTCTCGCCCTCGGCCCCGAGCCAGAGCTCAACCGGGGTGCCAAGGGCCAGCTCCACGAAGTCCTCTACGGATACGGCCTGTTGATGGCCGACGTACGTGCGCATGGTGCTCTCCTGAGTCGAAGGGCAGGGAGGACCGCGGCACCGGGCGACCTTGCTGGGGAGTCCCAGCGCCGCGGAGGTTTCAGATTGACCTATGTCAATCTGGCTGTCAAGAGAGTCGGACGGAGGCGTAGAGATTGACCTAGGTCCAGCTACTCTCGAACCCATGGAGCAGAGTCCAGAAGCGCCCAAGCAGACGCCCACGGCCAAGGAGATCGCCGCGGATTTTCGCGAAAAGATCACGGGCCCGAACCGCGAGTACGATCCGGGAGACCGACTCCCTGCGGCTCGCAAGCTCGCGAAAGACCTTGGCGTGCAGCTCATGACCGTGCAGAGCGCCTACGGCCAGCTCCGTGACGAGGGACTGGTTCTCACCCAGCAGGGTCGCGGGACGTTCGTCCGAGATCCATCGGTACCTCTCGGTACCGAGCCGGGCAGTAGTCCCGCGTTTACCGCCCTGGCAGCAGAACTCAGCTCGATTCATGACGCTCTTCGTCTGCTCGGTGAGCGACTGGACCGCCTTGAACAGCTTGTCGGCGACGAGACTCCACCCTCGCCGTAAGTTCGTCCGCTCGCCGCAGCAGTCGTTCGATCGTGGCGCGCGCCTCGTTCAGACTCGCTTCAATCAAGGCAAGTTCCGTGGGAGTCAGGCCTCCCAACTCGCCGCTCCGCTCACTGATCCCTGACATGCCAATGAGCATGCGACCGGAAACGGAAGAGGGCCCGGACAGACTGTCCGGGTCCTCTTTCCTTGCAGGTCAGGCAGGTTGACGACTCGTCACCGAGTGGCTTCCTCCACGGCGTCGAGCACTGCAGCCCACGGGAGTTCGCGCCCCGCCGGCGCTTCCCTCGGTTCGTACAGCGGCCAGACGTCCGGGCCGTAGACAACGTGCACTCCCCCGGCCCGAAGGGCGTCGACGTGGCCCTGCCACGCGGGGTGGCGAGCGTGCGCCGCGTTCACCCGGGGGAAAACGACAACCGGCAGACCGAGGGTGCCGATGGCCTCGCCAACCTGTGTCAGCGCCTGGTTGTCCATGAGGCCGGTCGCGAGCTTGGCAACCGTGTTGGCCGACGCGGGGGCGACCACGTAGCAGTCAACCGGCGGATGCGGTCGGTCTTCTCCGGGGAGACGCGGTTCGTCACGCACAGGCAGGCCGGTGAGCTTCTCCAGCCGCTCAACCTCGCCGATCATCCGCAGCCACTTACCTGCGGTCGGCGTGAGAGTGACGGCCACCTGCCATCCTCGGTCCATCGCGGGCTCGACAAGACCGGTGCGCAGAGCCTCAACGCCTCCGGCTGCCGACCCGACCACACCGAGCACCCCGCGCTTGCCTGAACTCACTGCACCGCCCTGCATCGCTGAGCCATCACGAACACCTCGGACGAACGCGAACCGCCGGTCACGGGAGACTGCTTGATCAGGTCCCGCAGCGTCTCGCGCACCCTCGGATTGTTGCGTACGAGCTGCGGCGATGTCCGCTCAGCCGTACGTAGCTCCGCGAACGCTTCATCCCCCTGTCCAGCGAGGGACAGGGCACGGGCGAAGTCAATACGGTGCGAGACACTGCGCTCCTGCGGCATGTGGTCGACGTTGATCCGACCGTGTTCCACCACGTACGAGACGTTGTCGAGGTCCAGCTCAATGGACAGGCGATGGAGGAGCACGTTCGTCGGCCCGAACCCGGTCTGCCAGTAGTTCCCATCCGCCCCAAGGTCATCCGCGAGTTCTTCGGCGCGGTCCAGTAGCGCCGTTGCGGTGGGCCGGTCCTGATGCCGTGCCGCCGCGACGGCGGCACGCAGGTGGATCATGCCCAGAAGGCTGAGCGCCGCCGGGTCGCTGTCGGTCACCTGGGCCGACAGCCACGTAGCTGCCGTGTTGCCCAGTTCCAGCGCATCGTCATAGCGCCCGTTGGCGAGCAAGGCATGCGTGCCGGATCGCGCAGCCGACGCCAACACGAGCGGGTCGTCCGACTCGTCAGCGGCTCGCATCGCGCGCTCGGCAGCAAGCCATGAGATGTCCGACTCGCCGATCTTCGCAAGAGTCGTAGCCGCAAGGTGGTGCGTACGGGCTGACACTGCCCAGCAGTCGCCATGGTCATCGCCGCGGCGCGCCGCTCGGTCCTCCAGTTCCTGTGCGGTCTGAAGAAGCGCCGGCAAGGCTGCGATCACGCTGCCGAGCCGTCCGCCCTGATAGTCGTTCCATGCCTGCTCGACACGCACGGCCACAGGGGCAGGTGTCGGAAGCTGGGTCTCAGCCTCGGGGCCGAAGAGCAGACGTGAGAGCCGACGCGGGCTCATGAGGGCATCACGTACGGCGGGGACATCGTCCTGTTGCCGCTCGTCTTCCATGAGCACGGTCTGACCGAGTAGATCCCCGAGAGGCACGCGCAGGGTGCGCGACAGCTCCGCGAGCATGTCGATTCGGGGAGGCTTCCGACGTCCCGTCTCGATCTTCGCGAGCCAGTCAGTGCTACGACCGACCAGACCGGCCAGCACCTCTTGCGTGTAGCCGCGGCGCTTCCGGTAGAACGCGATGCGCTCGCCGATGCTGAGGTGATCTCCAAGACCACGCATGTGGTGTTGCCTCCCGCTGCTGAGTAGGGGCGCCTTCACGGTACCGACGCGGCGGGGAAGGGGTAAGTGATCTCAGCCCTTACCGCCAATGACCAGCGTGCGGCACTGAGCAGGAGCGGACCCGGACGGATTGTCCGGGTCTGATGGAACCGCGCTGGAAGGTGTCCGCACTGTCCGGCTGTCCGGTTAGGGCTCTCACCTGCATAAACACCCCGGACAGCTCAAAGTGCCGCTGTCCGGGCTGTCCGGTCACAGACGGCTGCAACACGCAGAGGGTGTTAC
The DNA here is from genome assembly GCF_042732315.1 of Streptomyces sp. NPDC059787. Taxonomy (NCBI): domain Bacteria; kingdom Bacillati; phylum Actinomycetota; class Actinomycetes; order Kitasatosporales; family Streptomycetaceae; genus Streptomyces; species Streptomyces sp. NPDC059787. The sequence goes on along the minus strand of NZ_JBHWHX010000010.1, from coordinate 135,396 downwards.
AGCCCGTCGGCGAAGCCGACCTCTCAATGGACGTAGGAGCCGGAGGCAACTTCCGATCTGCGGGTTGCTGGGCGAGGGCAGGCTTGATGCAGCCTTCAGTCGGTGTCCAGCCCGCGCACCTCCCCCCGCCGCAGAAGCGCCCTTCCGGCGGCCATCGTCGCGTGAATTGCGGGGGCAGTAATTGGTATCGAAGATTCGCCCCGCCTGCGGACGATACTGATAAAAGCCCCCTCAACAGACCCATCCAAGATGGCTCCATGAACAAGGAAAGGCTTCAATTCTTCTGGTTGCGGAGGAAAGCTGATCACCACAAGCATCCCGTAGTCATGCGGCACCAGCTCAACGGTCAAATGATCAGGTGGCGGGAATAGATGCTGGTCAATCGCAAGCTCATACTTCTTCTGCATGCGTGGGTCCATGGGGACCGGGTGGATTGTCTTGATGATCTCGCCATTCGGAACCTTCTTCGCCTTCATTCCCACCACTACTACTCCGCCGTGCTCGGCATTTGCGAATCTGGCTACCGATTGAGCCAACGAAATCTTGCCCGCACGTCCCGATAGGTCATAGTGGTCAACTTTTACATCAAGCCAGGGCCCCTCCGGCTGACCAATCAGCAACTCTCCCTTCTCTGCCCTCAGTAAACTAACGGCGGTGTCCCTAGTGAGGATGCCGCCTTGCAGAGCACCCAAGAAAGCTTTGACATCTTGGCCGATCGCATACATTTCAGCCAATCTTTTGCCGCGAATCGGAATACTAATGTCAATATTGGTGAAATAGGGAGGTGCGCTGCCGGCGTTAGGGTGAGTCCCCAGATGGAATAGCTCGCACCCCATCCTTTCTAGCAATAGACTGAGAGATTCTTCGTAAGCTTCCCCAGCGTCTGGAAGATCGATGTAATCCTCCAGCCAGGCCGTCAGCGATAGAAATAACTGCCCGTCCTTCAGGGAAAACCCGATATCACCCGGAGGGGCCTCGTCATCCAGGTATTCCTCCGGTACGTCAGATACTGCGAGGTCGGTCTCGCCCCGACTTGGGTCTCCCCAAACAAATTTACAATAGGAGCGGAGAGCCGCCTGCAAGTCAGTGGCTGTCACGCCCCCCAAGTCGCTTTCATGGGCAATAAACCCATCACCCGCGTCTCTCATCGGCCAGCGCCTTTTTTCGGTGATGAGCGACTCGCCCCCACGTTCCATTTTTACGGTTCGCATCATGCCCCCTTAAAATCGCCAGAATCTAACCTGGTCCTCGTCGTTCCGTCCAATCGGCTCAGGCCCTCATTCTTCAGTCCTGAAGCGTCGGCGTCGTGAAGCCGTCACAGGGATGGAGACATCAGTAGCACCGGACGTCGTGGCCGTTGGGCTGCTCTCCCAAGCTGCGTGCGAGGAGTTGATGATCGAGCTCGATCTTCGTGATGCGGGCCAGTGGGTCTCTCGGTCTAGTCACCAGGCTTATTTCGTGAAGTTGCACGTCGCCCATGACCGGATGAGGGTAAGCCAGCACGACGTCACCATCGTTGTGTGAACAGCTACGACGCCCACACGCATTACACAGCCCCTCGGGGCTGCGGTGAACCTTCACCTCGTAACGGGTGTCGAGCAAGTGTTCACAAAGATCGAGGTCCTCCCCGCACAAAGAGCAGCATCGTGTCGTCGTAAACCCGACAGACATTCCAAATCTGCGGTGCATGAGCGAGATCGGGCAGGTGTCCCAGTAAGTGTCTTCGCTGTACTCGATACCGCAACCGAAGATGCCGCCCACCAGGGCGGCGACCTTGTGCGCATGTTCATGGGCAAATTCGGCGAGTTCGGTGTCCTCCAGGAAATTGAAGGCATCGACTGCCCGCGCGAGGGACGTGCGGGCCGAAATCTCCAAGTCGTGCCACGGACCAGCATGCGCTTGCGCGCCAGGCTGCAAGTGCAGCGCCTTCGCCATCATCGTGTACTGCCGGTGGTCGAATCCCTCGGCACGCGGGGCTGGAAGACCAATGTGAGGAGGCGAAGTGTGCGTACGCCGGATAATCTCACGTCGCAGTCGCCTTTGGGCCCGTGACCAGACCTCGGCTAGGAAGTCTCGTTGCGCTTCCATAGAACACAGGCCGTGACGCTGAATGAAAGCGGTCGTAGCTTCCCACGAGGGAGTCTGCGAAGCATCCAAGCCCCAGGTCTGCGCCATACTGCGGCAGCACTGCCCGTACAAGCGCGCGGAGTCCTTCAGAGCCTCCACACCGTCTCGATACATCATTGCTAGGCGGGCCGGGCCCGCCGCCGGAGGAAGCGGCACGCCGGTACGGATGGCGCGTCCATGAAATCTCACTCGGCCGCGTCCTCAGATTCGTCCGCGTCTGACAATCCAGGAGGTAGCTGTGTCGGCCGACGGTCAGAGATTGCATCCCGGATAAGGGCTTCGATATCTGCTACCTGACTGGTGACCTCCAAACCCCGCACGACAGTTCCTCGATCGTTGCGTTCGATCTCGGCGATACGGACGGTTACATTCGCGGAGCCCACTTCCTCCCGTGCGGAGTCGGCTCCGAGCGCCGAACGAGCCCGATGCCAAACAGCCAGGGCAACGCCCTTGAGCATGTCACCAGTGAGGTTGCCGGCCACTGCGATCGCAATCACTGCCACCACGTCAGTGGCACCGAATTCGCTGAGGTAGCGCCTGTCTTCCCGAGCGGAGGCGAAGTCGATGTCCACACCGTGATGCCTCAGCGTTTTGATAAGGCCGACCACGTCATCTTTGTAAAGTCCTACGCCGTCAATCGTCTTGTCGGGGAGCAGGAACAAACGACTGCCCTCCGAGGCGGCCACAACCTGCCTGGGCAGGTCCCCCATAGAGACATCCCAGCGCGTCACAGACTTCTGCGACGAATAGGCATCCGTCATCGACGATCCCCCTCCGACTCTGCCGTCAGCAGTACTGGATGAGACTACTGCCGAGTGATCGCAAGCACGGGCCTTTCGGAGAGGTCACGCATCCACGCTGGTCAGCGGGGAGCATGCGTTGTCCTGGCCTTTGTCCAGTGCGCTGACGGCCGTCAGCATCCACCGCCGTACACACATCCCGTGTGACCTGCCCTTTCATCCTGCACGAACGACCCGGTACCGCCACGCGGACAGTTGGAAAGCGTGCGCACGAGACCGTGCGCCGGTTGTACTGACTCGCGTGCGCGTGGAGCTTCCATGCCGTCGGCCATGCGCCCTCCCCTGAGACGTGCGAGGAAGTGCACGCTGGGTTCCGGCCCATGAAGCGAACTACCGGGGGTGGACGGTGGGTGAGTGGAAGCAAGGGAAGTGCGGTTGGCCGACCGCCGCTGGGCACCGTTGCCAGAACAAGACGATGAAGGGCACAGCGCGCTGCTACCTCCATCAAGGCGACTGGACGAAGCGTGGCCAGGCCGAACTGAAGAAGAGGGCGAGCAAGCGTCGCAGGAAGTGAGCCCCTGCCGCAGCACTAGCGGCAACACCACCGGCGGCTCGCACCACAAGCGCACCAGATCGAGCGGGGAGCCCGCACGGGAAAAGCGGCCGGCGCAGTGCCCGGCCGCGGCCAACTGAGGGCTCCTGCGACACAGCTCCGACACACTGTGTGTCCCCGTACCACAACGGACTGGCTCCCGCGCAGGTCAGAGGGGGTGCATGGCTCGATCGGCGCAATCACTCCGGAGCCGTGTGCGCAGGTTCGAATCCTGCCGGGGGCACTTCGCAGGAAGTGCCCAAAGACCCCGTCACCAGCGGAAACGCTGAGGCCGGGGTCTTCGCGTATGTGCAGGCGTGTGCCGCTCGGAGCGGCCGTGTGTCGGAGCCTGTGGACGAGGCGTGGACGGGACCTTAAGGCATCACCGACCACGGAACCCCACAGCGGTAGACCGTGATCCGGCAGATTGACGGCACCTTAGACGCAGCCAACACCCCCAACCTCGCGACTCTTCGCCGCCACGGTCTGTGGAGCGCTCCCCGAGGCGCGACACGTCTTCTAAGGCGTGCGGGTCCGCGAGGCGTGTGCATCGGGCATCCGGCCGGCTGTGGCGCCTTAGATCTATGCTCGCTGCTTGCTGGTTCAACTTCTTGGGGGGATACATGCGCGAGGATCCCATGATCGTTTCGTGTGCCTACGGGAGCATCGGCTGCTTGTTCCTACTGGCGATCGTTCTCTTGCTCGGCTCGCTCGCCATCCAGTCGGTAGGCCTTGGAATGACGGTATTCATCATCGTTTGTACTGCAGCCGTGCTGGTCGTGATTCGGCGTTCGCAAGCAGCCGCGAAGAAAGGAAAGTAAGGGGAGACCTCGTCCTCCAGACAGCGGGCGGCATGCCTGGCCCGCGTCCGAACGGTCTGCCTGGTTAGTGATCGCCATTACTGATGAACACGTCGGAACCACACGTCTAGGCCCCCCGACTAGGAGGTCCGGGGGGCCTAGATCTCACAACGGTCTGTCACTCGTATTCGCGCAGCAGGTCCTCGATGCGCCGGTTGGCAACGTCCTGGCGCCCGTCAAGGCACTTCGCGTAGCGGGTGAGCAGGACCTCAACGCTGTTGCCAGCTCGCTCGGCCACCTCGGTCGGGTCGACGCCCGCGTTGAGCCATGTCGACAGCGCCGAGTGCCGAAGGTCGTACGGCCGACTTGCGAGCGGCGAGGCCGCGACGGCAGGCGGAAGCGCGAGGAGCCGAGCCTCCTGCCACACGCGGTAGTAGGTCGAGGACGGGACAACCGCCCCCTTCTCGCTGAAGAACAGCCGCCCGTCGTCTGCCGTGCCGAAGGTGGCCAGGTGCTCGCGGAGCACGGCGACGAGGTGGGGCGGGATGGGCACCCGCCTGACGTCCTCGGTCGGCCGGTTCTTCAGCCCGCGGTCGTCATGAGTCTCCCCTGAGTCGGTCCACTGCTTGCCGACGGACGGACGGGTCCGGTGGAGCAGCGCCGAGCCCCAGCCCTGCCCGGGAAGGTTCAGGTCCGTCTCGACGAGGCCGACCGCTTCCGCCGGCCGGAGACCGCCGAAGTACATGGCGGCGAACAGACCCACGAGGCGACGACCACGGGCACGCCGGTACCCGCCCACGTAGGAAACCGCCGCCAGGAGGTTCCGCGCCTGCTCCGGGTTGGCTACGACCCGCGGATCGACCTGGTTGGACACCTTCGGCTTCTGCCAGCGGACAGCCGTGATGGGGTTCTCACGCAGCTCCCCCAGGTCGACGGCGTAATTCGCGGCGTTGACGAACGTCCGACGCTTACGCCGCACGGTCTCCACCGCTGCCGCCGTGCCATCGAGCTTGAGCTTCAGCGAGTCGAGGACCGCGCGAGCCGTGGCCGGTTCAGCGAGATCGGCGAGCGGCCGGGACGCCTTGGACACCCAGTGGAGAACGTTCCGCACGTCGTCCGGGACTTCCCGGTCATCGGGCCCCGGCAGCACGAAGGCCCAGTTACGCAATGCTCTGCGGATCACCTCGTCGGACGGCCGTCCGGCGCGCTCGTCGAGGAGTTCCAGCGTCACGCTGGTGAGGGCTTCATTGATGCCGTCCCGTGTGTTGGGGGCGGCATGAGGCCACTTCATGGCGAGGTACCTGAGAGCGAAGGCGTACCATGTCTAGTCCCAGGTGATGTTTGACGTTCTGGTCCCGGCTGTTGCTTGACGGTGGGCCTAGACAACATCGGAAACCTTGTGGGGCCTGTTGGCCTTGACGTTGCGGACCGGGACGTCGGTCGTGCGGCGGATGACCCGGACCTGGCCGTCCAGCTCGACAGTGATCGTCGTGTCCGACACGTGGACGGTCACCGTCTGGCCCGCGTAGGGGCGGCCGAGGGAGACGACCTGGCGGCAGACCATGACGGTGCCCACCGCACTGACCCGCCGCTGCACCCGCACCGGCTCTGTGCCCGGACACGGTGGCGGTCCGGCCGACCGCAGGCCCCGCAGCCTGCGCACCTCCTCACCGCTGAGAGGGTTGGGCCGCACCCGCAGCAGCTCCCGCGAGGATGGGTCGAAGAACGACAGCGTCTCGCCGTCGATGCGAATGCCCACCCAGCGGCCGCCGAGGATCTCCGCCGCCAGCACCTGGCGGCCGCCCAGACCGACCAGGCCGCCGTTGTTCACCACCCGATCCACCTCGAACGCCGCCCCGTCACCGCCCGGCAGCGGGGCCGGCCCCGCCGGACGTCCGCCCCGGACCGCCAGCCGTCCCAGATCCGCCACCGACAGGTGCGAGCGCACGGTCTTGATCCGCGTCCCGGCGATCAGCAGATGGATCACCGAGGTGTCCGCCCAGAACGTCACCGTCAGCCCCGAGCGGGCCGGCCCCAGCCAGAACTGCTTGCCCGCGACCTGCAGATTCCCACTCGCCGGCACCACCCGCTCGAACTCCACCGGGGCGCCGGGCTCCACCGGCACCGCTGCCGGGACCACCTCAGACAGGACGGCAGGAACCTCGGAGGCTCCGGTCGAAACCGGCTCCGGATCCTTTGGAGGTGTCCGCTGCTGCGGCACCAGCGCCAGCACTCCGGGGATCTTCAGGCCCAGGACGTCCCGCTCCTCCTCGGACACCGGGGCGAACCGGTCTCCCGGAGACTGCATATCCAGCGCCTGATGCGGCCGCGAGGAGTTGTACTCCTCCACCCAGCGATCCAGCGCCGCCTGAGCCTGCTCGATGCTCTCGAACGCGCCGCAGTCATCAAGAAGTTCACGTCGCAGCGTCTGGTGGAACCGCTCGACCTTGCCCGTCGTGGTCGGCGACGCCGGCTGCGTCAGCCGGTGCGCGATCCCGTTCTCCCGGCAGATCCGGTCGAACAGCACCTCACCACCCTGCCCGAACCGGTCGGTGAACTGCTTGCCGTTGTCGGTCAGCACCTCCTCCGGCACCCCGAACCGCTGCAAGGCCCGGGCGAACGCCGCGCAGACCGCCCGCCCGGTCGCCCGCTCCACCACCTGCGCGATCACGCAGTACCGGGAATGATCGTCCACCCCGGTCACCACCTTGGCTTCGGTCAGCTCCCCGGTGACCGGGTCGACGAGCATGACCCCGCCGACGATGTCCATCTGCCACAGCTGCATCGGACGGCCCCGCTGCCAGCGCTTGTAATCCGACCGCTTCCGCCGCCGAACCCCCGGCTCCACCAGCCCATGCCGCACCAGGATCCGATAGACAGTCATCCGCGACGGCACCGGCGTGACGCTCCCGGACCGCTCCAGCACGAACGCGATCCGCCGCGGACCCCACCTCGGATGCTTGCGCCGCAGCTCACACACCGCCGCCTCCACCTCGGCAGAGGCCTGATGCGGACACGACGCCGGCCTACGCGACCGGTCCGCCAGCCCCACCAGACCCGAGGCCCCATACCGCGACTTCCACCCACTCACCGTCTGCCGCGACACCCCCAGCGACGCGGCAACCTCCGTCACCGTCGCACCCGCCAGCACCGCAAGCACAGCCCGATACCGCTGCTCGACAACCGACAACTCCACCAGCGCCAATCCCAGCCTCCCCACACACGCCGCAACGACGTGCACAGAAAAGCCGAACACGGCCACCGTCAACCATCAGCTGGGACCGAAGTGTCAAGCATCTCCCGGGACCGGACATCAGCAACTGTCCCTTTTCATCCGTACGCGGGTGGGGACGTTCACGTGTACGCCGACACCGCCTTCCGTAACCGGCCCCTGGACGCCGGCCCGTACTCGTTCGTCTGAATCGACGCACTCACCCAGAAGGTCCGAGAAGGCGGTCGCATCGTCAACGTGCACGCCCTGGTCGCGGTCGGCGTCAACGCCGACGGCCATCGCGAGATCCTCGGCCTGGACGTCGCCACCGCCGAGGACGGCGCCGGCTGCATCGCCTTCCTGCGCTCGCTGATCGCCCGCGGCCTGTCCGGCGTCCAGCTCGTCATCTCCGACGCCCATGCCGGCCTGGTGGACGCGATCGGCGTGGTGCTGCCCGGCGCGTCGTGGCAGCGCTGTCGCACCCACTACGCGAGGAACTTGCTGAGCCAGGTCCCGAAGTCGGCCCAGCCCTGGGTGGCAACGCTGCTGCGGACCGTGTTCGAACAGCCCGACACCAACGCGGTGAAGGCCCAGATGACCCACGTCCTGGATGCTTTGGAGGTCAAGTTCCCCAAGGCGGCAGCCCACTTGGACGCCGCCCAGCACGACCTGCTCGCCTTCACGGCCTTCCCGCGTGAGATCTGGCGGCAGATCTGGTCGAACAACCCGCAGGAACGGCTGAACAAGGAGATCCGCCGCCGCACCGACGTGGTCGGCATCTTCCCCGACCGCACCGCCGTGATCCGGCTCGTCGGGGCGGTCCTGGCCGAGCAGAACGACGAGTGGACCGAAGCCCGCCGCTACATGGGCCGCGAACTCCTCGCCAAGGCTCGACTCCACCCGATCGAGTCAGAAAACGACGACCCCGCCCTGCCCGCCGAACTCACCACATAGCCTCAAAACGAGATCACCGAGTGGCCGTCGATACACCACTCCAGCGGACGTAACCGGAGACAGTCTCACTGTCTCCCGCTCTTTCTCGCTGTTGCGCACTGATCGCGTGTGAGGGGCGTGTGGGTCACACCGCAGCGTTCCTGATGATCGTCCGAGCGTGGTCATAGAACCGTGCCCGGCTGCCATCCAAGCCGCTTCTGTCGGGCATGCTGGTGTCGTTCACCATGGCATCTGCAGAGTCGGCAGCCCAGTACCCGTGCACCTCGAAGACCTCATTGGCGCATTCCCGTAGGTAAGCGTCTGGCATGACCTCGATCACGGGCAGCGCATCGTCATGGTGCTTGCGCACAAGCGTTAGGCACTCGTCATACAGCTCAGCTGCGTCGACGTTGACTGCCTCAGCAGCTGCCCCGGCTTTGACACGGAAGTCATGGAGCATCTTGGAGATGGCCGTCGCCGTCGCGATCACCTGGTCTCGCACTCGCTGCTCCTCGGCAAGCTTTGACTCGTGGCGTCGCCTGGAATCTTCCTGCTTGTCAGCGTGGTCTTGCCTTGCCTTCTCCGTGCGGCTTGTGTAGTGGTGAGCCGTCCACGCCGCTAGAGCCGAGCTGATCAGGACAGCCCCAGCAGATATCAGTGCCGTGACCCACTGGCTGTCTTGGACGACGGTTGTCGTCACCCCACCAGCCTTCGTCGTTGTGGTCTTTGTGGCGCAACCAGCCAGGAGAGTCACGAGGATGAAGGGCGCTACACGCCTGCCGGATGTTCGCATGGTCGGTGACTGTAGCGCCCTGACGGGTAATCAGTGAGGGCCGATGTCCCACCCCATCGTTTTTTCGATCTTCTTGTTGTTCTCCGCTTCGCTGTCGTCGACGACGCCTGCATAGCGGCGGTGGATCACCTCTGGGGAATTGGCGCGGGCGCCCGCGAGTAATAATCAAGACCTCTGGATCGTTGAAGTTATCGTCTGATGCTCCGATGCCATCGGATCTCGCCTTCATGCCATTCGTCGGTGGGGGTGAGCCCGGCGGCAGTGGCGACAGCGGCAGATGCCCGATGTTCGGGGTGGATGTGGGCGATGACGGTGTGCACCGGCTGCCGGCCGAGCCAGGCGACGAGTCCCCGGGCTGCTTCGGTGGTGATGCCTTTGCCCTGCCATGGAGTCCCCACCACCCAGGCGATCTCGGCGATGGGGCCGCGGCCGGAGGGGCTGACCGTCGCCTGAACTGTGCCCGTCAGGCAGGACTCGTCACGAAGCTGGATTACCCAGTTCAGCCAGGACACGGTCGGATCGGGAGAGCCCGCGATCACGCGCTGGTAGCGCGAGCGCAGGGCTTGCGGCGTGTCCGGCGTGCCGCCGATGAACGTGTGCAGGGCCGGATCGGACAGCACAGCGGCCATCTCCTCCGCGTGTTCGAGGTGCAGCACCAGCAGGTCCAGCCTGCTGGTGCTGATGGCCTGGGCCGCGAGGGTGCTCACGCTGCGACCGCCTCGGGGCGTTCGACGAGCTGGCCGTGTTCGAAGCAGGCACCTGCCCGGACAAGGGCGACGAGGTGGGGTACGTTCACGGCCCGCCAGCGCTGCTGGGCGGATTCGACGAGCTTGAAGACCACGGCCAGGGCGGCGGTGCGCGAGCCGAACCTGCGGGTGACCTTGGTCCGCAGCCGGACGGTGGAGAACGTGGACTCGATCGGGTTGGTGGTCCGCAGGTGGATCCAGTGCTCGGCGGGGAAGTCGAAGAACGCCAGCAGCTCGGCCTCGTCGTCGGTGATCTTCTTGACGGCCTTGGGGAACTTCGCACCGTAGAGCTGGGCGAACGTCTTGATCGCTGCCTGCGCGTGCTGCTTGTCCTCGGCGTTGTAGATGTCCTGGATGGCCTTCTTCGCGCCCGGCTGTGCGGACTTCGGCATGGCATCGAGCACGTTTGCGGTTTTGTGAACCCAGCACCTTTGCTCGCGGGTGTCGGAGAACACCTCGGCCAGTGCCTTCCAGAAGCCCAGGGCCCCGTCGCCGACCGCCAGGGCGGGGGCGCGCATGCCCCGGCGGGCGCAGTCGCGCAGCAGGTCGGCCCAGGATTCGCCCGATTCGCGGTAGCCGTCCTTGAGCGCAACGAGTTCCTTCGAGCCGTCGGCACGCACGCCGACCAGGACGAGCACGCAGGCTTTAGCTTCCTCCAGGCGAACGTTGAGGTGGATGCCGTCGGCCCACACGTAGACGTAGTCCACCTCTGCAAGGTCGCGGTCCATGAACGCGGCGTAGTCAGCCTGCCACTGCTGCGTGAGCCGGGTGACCGTTGCCGGGGAGAGCCCGGCCGAGCTGCCGAGGAACTGCTCCAGCGCGGGCACGAAGTCGCCAGAGGACAGGCCGTGCAGGTAGAGCAGCGGCAGCACCTCGCTGATCTTCAGGGACTTGCGGCGCCACGGCGGCAGGATCGCCGAGGAGAACCGCTTGCGCTCACCCGTGGCTTCGTCGACGCGTTTGTCGTTCACCCTCGGCGCCTTGACCTCGACGACCCCAGCCGCCGTGGTTACCTTGCGCGGCTGGTGGTAGCCATTGCGCACGACCAGGCGGTGGCCCTTGTCGTCTCGCTGTTCGGCCAACTCGGCTATGTAAGCGTTCACTTCGGCCTCCAGCGCGGCGGCCAGCATCCGCCGTGCGCCCTCGCGGACGATCTCGTCGATTAGAGAGGAGCCGTCGGCGTTCACTACGCTGAGCACGGGCATGCCTTCCCGACCCGCGCGGCAACGCGGGCCTACTCGATGCCAGTCAATCGATCACTCGGGAAGGTACGCCCTTCGCGTGTGTCCTCCCGAGCCGATCCATAGGTAATGAGCATTGCTCCCTGAATACCCATGCTCGCCCGCACCGGCACCGCACGGCTCCGGGAGCCTCGACGCCTGTGATTCCGTCTGTTCTCCGCGGCCGCCCAGCTCGTCACCACCGGCCGCCGCAAGATCCTCCGCCTCGTCAAGCATTGGCCCTGGACCGGCGAGATTACAGGCGCCCTCGAACGACTCGCACTCCTGCCAAACCCCGGCTGACCGGTAACGTCCACCGTCCCGACGACAACATCATCCGTCCCGGGCAGCGGAACCCGGCGCCCACACGACAGCCGGGCCGCCAGCCTACCGTAAGCTCCGGAAAGCGAAAGGGCCCACCGACTCCGTCGGCGGACCCTCATACAAGATCGAGGCTAAGCTGTCGGAGCGCTCCGATACCCTTGCGAGCATCTCAGTGCAGGCGGGCACACGGACGACCCGTCGCTAGGAGGATCGACGTGACTCAACCACCGTTGCCGATGGATGTTCCGCAAGTGAAACGAGCGGCTAACACCACCACATTCGTGGACAACATGCGGCTTCCAGTGCACCGGTGGTTCCGATACAGCGCTGGTTTCTCAGCCCAGTGGGCTGCGACGGTGATTGAGGAGTCCGAGGCGAAGCATGTGCTCGACCCCTTTGGTGGCTCTGGCACCACCGTCATTGCTGCCGAGACAGTTGGAGCTACTGGCGTCGGCGTCGATGTGCACCCGTTCGTCACCCGCATCGCGAAAGCCAAGCTCGCATGGCGAGCCGATCCCGACGTTCTCATCAAGCGCGCCGACGAGGTTCGACTTGAGGCTGGAAAGGGCAGCCCCGTAACGGAGCCGTCCTCGCCATTGATTGCTAAGTGCTTCCCTGACCGGGAGGCCCTACTTGACTTGCTGCGTGTACGCGATGCGATCGAGCGCCTCCGAGTTGGGGACGAGTACGACGAGCTGCTATGGCTGGCGTTGGTGAGCATCATTCGTGCCTGTTCTCCTGCTGGGACCGCACAGTGGCAGTACGTGCTTCCAAACAAGACGAAGAGCCGTGTCGCGGAGCCGCTTTCGGCATTTGAAGCTCGCGTCGAACTCTTCGCGCAAGACATGTGGGCAATGGGCTCTAGGAGATCAGCACCCGAGGGGCAGATCATGGAAGCCGATGCCCGGACTCTGGAGGGTGTCCCGGATGGATGGGCAGACCTCATTGTCACGTCGCCGCCCTACGCGAACAACTTTGACTATGCCGATGCGACGCGACTGGAGCAATCGTTCCTCGGCGAGATCGTCGGCTGGGGCGATTTGAAACCGCTGCGAAAGAAGCTGATGAAGTCAGCGACCCAGCACATGGGCGGCTGGGACCCTGCTGAGGCGCTAGAGTCGCCGCTGCTGGAGCCGATCCGTAAAGAGCTGCTGGCCGTCTTTGCTGAGCTGGCGAAAGTCAGGAGCACAAAGGGCGGGAATAAAGCCTACGACCTCATGGTTGCGGGCTACTTCTTGGACTCTGCGAAAATCTGGCACGCGCTCCGGCGGGTAAGCGCGCCAGGCGTAAAGGTTTGCTACGTCGTTGGGGATTCAGCCCCGTACGGCGTTCATGTGCCGGTCGAGCGCTGGCTTGGAGAGCTCGCACTCTCGGCCGGGTTCAACGAGTGGCGCTTCGAGAAGGTCCGCGACCGTAACACGAAGTGGAAGAACCGGAAACACGATCACCCTCTTCACGAGGGTCGCCTTTGGATTGAGGGCTGAATATGGCGACAGCACCGGGTCACCTCCTCGGGCAGATCATCGGCAACGTCATAGAGGAAGCGCTGGAGCCGGTCCTCCAGGACATCGCCGACCGTCATGACTTGTACCTAGACAGCAAAGGTCCTCGCCCCGGAGTGCGCTCCGGCGCGCTGGTTACATGGACCGACGACTTGGGGAACAGCCACGACCTTGACTTCGTGCTGGAGCGCGGAGGCGGCTCCAGAAAGGCTGGAAATCCAGCGGCTTTCATAGAGGCGGCATGGCGGCGGTACACGAAGCACTCTAAGGCTAAGGCGCAAGAGATTCAGGGAGCTGTGCTCCCAGTGCTTGCGAAATGGAATAACGTTAAGCCGACGCCTGCTGCGGTGGTGGCTGGACAGTGGTCAGCGCCGTCCCTGCAGCAGATGCGGTCAAGCGGATTCGTGGTGCTGCATCTCCACTTCCCGACCACGACGAAGGTCTTCCGCGATGCTGATATAGATATTGAGGGACTCGGTGAGGGCACGCCAGACGACTTCTGGCAGGAGCAGTGCGACGCTTATACCAACAAGACCTACGCTGAGAAGCGGGGGTTGGCGACTGCGTTGCGCACCGCTCACGCTGACGAGTTCCGCGACTTTGTCACCGAGCTGGAGCGCCGCGTCGTGAGGAGCATTGATTACGTCATCGTCACTCCGTTGCACGGAAACGGCAAGCAATACGTTTCCGTGCAAGATGCTATTCAGGCTGTCAGGTCCTACTCCTGCGGTGTGGAGGCTGTTCCGTTCCTGCGATTCGAGATCCGGATCGCGTACACGAATGGAGACGTCATCCAGGCCACATTTGGCACTTCGGCCGACGCAGTTGATTTCCTTAACACCTTTGTTTGACCGATCCTTTTAGGTGGACGTTTCGTTCTCGGCGCGCTCGCGCAGCGCCTCTCTGATGACCTCGGCACCCTCGGTGCTAAGCAAGACGAGACTTTTTTGCAAGCCAGACTTCGAAACTCCAGTGCGCTCCTGGCGCTGGCCAATGAATGGGAATGGGACGCCATCTTTTACTTCTAGCACGATATCGAAGGGAATCACCCATCCGAAAGAGTAGAGCCCGCCGGGCCAAGGCGCCTCGCATCGATTCTTCGGCGTCCGCGGTTCTTCAGTGATAACTGCCTCGGCAATATACCCCTTGCCACCCATCCAGATGAAGATGCGATCGCCTTTCTTGGCTCTCGGTGCACGACGATGGCCGGGGATGCCGTACAGCCCGATCTCGCGGCAGAGAGTCCAATTGCGTGGGGATTTGCGCGAAATGGTACAGACGTAGAAGTTGCTCGCGGGCTCCACCGCGTCCCTGCTCAGCGGCATCTCGTCTGCAGTCATACTCATAATCCTAGCTCTGATCTTTCGCGGCAGCTCGCCGACGAAGTCGGCGGCCTGTTTCTCTTTGATCCTGGACCTACCTCGAACCTATCGCCCCGCAGTGGATCCAGGCTGAGCGGGGTGGTCCCTCGTCGGTCGGGCAGCAGTAGCCGCACCTGGGTTCTTCGGGGGGCGCCAAGGCACACCGCGGTGACCCTTTGGGCTTGGTCTTGGCGCCCCCCGAAGAACCCAGGTGCGCCCCTTGGGGTGGCCGGCCGGCGGGGGACTGCCCCCCGACCCACTCCGCCAGCCCTACCACTCACACGCCTGCAGACGAACGATCCCGGCTCTCTTGGAGGGGAGGGCCGAGGTTTGGGGCAGATCCCCAAGTGAAGCTTCCCCTTGATCGTGGACATCTGGAGACTGGGATCTTGAGGTTCCAGAGGAAATAGCGCCAGGTGGGAAGCAAGTACGCGAAGCGGTACACCGAGGAGTTCAAACGGGATGCGATCGCGCTCGTCTACTCTTCGGGCAAGACAGTCACCGCCGTCGCCCGGGAGCTCGGGATCAGTTCCGAGTCCCTGCGCGGCTGGTATCGCCGGGCGAAGGCAGACCGGGGCGAGGGCGATTCCGGTGAGCTGGCCAGCGCCGAGCGCGAGGAGCTCAAGCGACTGCGCAAGGAGGTCCGCGAACAGCAGCAGACGATCGAGATTCTGAAAAAAGCGACGGCCTTCTTCGTGAAGGAAAAGGGCCGGTGAGCGAGCTGTACCGGTTGATCCATGCGGAGAAGGCGACGTACCTGATCGTCCTGTTGTGCCGGGTGCTGAAAGTCGCCCGTTCCTCCTACTGCGTCTGGCGCGAGGGTGAGGCCGCCCGGCGTAAGCGGCAGGCCATCGACGATGCGCTCGCGCACGAGATCACCGTGCTGCACATGGTCTCCTGCCACACCTACGGTGTCCCACGGATCCATGCCGAACTGCGCCGCCTGGGCCGGCAAGTGAACCGCAAGCGCGTCGCCCGCGTAATGCGTGGGCGCGGCGTCAGCCGGCGCAAGAGGCGTTCGTTGAGCCGGCCCGACGTGAAGGCGAAGCCCGCCCCGGACCTGATCGTCCGTGACTTCCATGCCGAGCGTCTCGGAACCAGGCTGGTCGGTGACATCACCTACCTGCCCACCTCCGAGGGCTGGTTTTAGGGTCTGATGCAACTTCGGGTGACAGGTTCGGTCACGCGGCTTGGAGGGCCGGCGTGGTCATGACGGTCTCGAATTCGATAGGGGTCAGTCGGCCGAGTGTGGCTTGTCGACGGCGTCGGTGGTAGGTCCGCTCGATCCAGGTTACGATCGCGATCCGGAGTTCTTCGCGGGTGGCCCAGACGCGGCGGTCGAGGACGTTCTTCTGCAGCAGGCTGAAGAAGGACTCCATGGCCGCGTTGTCGCCGGCCGCCCCGACTCTTCCTATCGATCCGGCCATCCGGTGACGGTCGAGCGCCCGGACGAACTTCCGGGAGCGGAACTGGGTGAGTTCAACCGGTCGATGCAACACCGGCTTGTTGAAGCGATCGTAGTTGCTCATCGAAGACTTCGGCAGGCGTCTTCCATCCGAGGATTTTTCGTGGCCGGTTGTTGAGCTTGTGAGCGACGGCCGCGAGATCGTCAGCCGACCAGCGTGACAGGTCGGTGCCCTTGGGAAAGTACTGCCGCAGCAGACCGTTCGTGTTCTCGTTCTTCGGGCGCTGCCACGGTGAGTGCGGGTCAGCGAAGAACACCCGCGTGCCGGTGTCCAGTGCGAACTGCGCGTGGCCCGAGAGCTCCTTCCCTCGATCCCACGTCAGGGTCTTGCGCAACTGGTCGGGCAACATGGTCATCGATGCCGTGAGTACGGCGTTCATCACGAGGGCCCCGTAGCCGCCGAGGGCCAGCCCGTTCTTCAGGTACGGCTTCTCGCCCCAGCCCTCCAAGCAGGGCAGATGGACCAGGAGCGTCGAACGACTGCTGCGCTCGACCAGCGTGCCGATCGCGGACCTGCCCGTCCCGATGATTAGGTCGCCTTCCCAGTGCCTGGGCACGGCACGGTCGTCGGCTTCGGCGGGGCGCTCGCTCAGGACGACGTCGGTGGTGACATGCCCCTGGGGCTTGTTCCGTGACCTGGCCCTCGGCTCCCGCAGCGCTCGCCCCGTTCGGAGACAGGTCACCAGTTCACGCTTGAGCGCACCACGCCCCTCGATGAACAGCGACTGGTAGATGGCCTCGTGACTGATGCGCATGGACTCATCATCGAGGAAGTCGACCTTCAGCCGATGCGCGATCTGCTCCGGGCTCCACGCCGTCGACCACCGTCGGTCCTGACGGCGGGGCTTGTTCAACCTCTTCCACGGTGGTGTCCTGGGGCCCAACACGATCCTGCCGTCAGGCCTGCGAACGTTCCCGGCAAGCCGGTCCCGCACGTACTCACGCAGCCGCTCGTTACCCACCAGCTTCGCCGACTTCGGACGCTTCGCGGCCTGCTGTGCCTTCCACTGCGCCACGACGGCCCGGTAGATCGGCTTCCCGCCCCTGGTCGCAGCGTTCCGGCGCAATTCACGAGAAACGGTCCCGGGATCGCGGCCGATCGTGCGAGCGATCTCGCGCACGCCCTTGTCCTGTGCCTTCAGCAGCGCGATCTCCTCACGCTCGGCAAACGACAGGTACCGGCCGGCGGGCTCGTCCAGGCTCAGCGGCGTCATCCCGCCAGCGTGCCGAAACCACCGGATCCCGACCGGAGCCGACACGCCCACACTCTCCGCGGCCTGGACCGTCGTGACACCCGACGCGATCACACGCCAGAACTCCCGCAGCACAGCGCGCGACGGCTCCGGACGCCCGGGCGAGCGCATCGGCGCCCGCATCGCCCGATCCGCAGCCCACTGCCGTCGCGCCCCAGCCGGCGCCTGCGGCATCAACTTCCCCGGTCGTCCCACCCAACACCTCCCTGATCAAGGTGTTGCGACGACTACTTGAATTCGCCCTGCGATCCGCGATCGCTGTGCAGAATGCACCCATCGACGTCTCCACGCCGGGCCACGGCGTTGTCCAGGGCGGCCACGGCCAGGCGGGACTTCATCCGCTCGTCGATGGAGTAGCCCACGATCCTGTTGCTGAAGGCATCCTTGACCGCGCAGAGATAGAGCTTGCCTTCGCCGGTGGCGTGCTCGGTGATGTCGGCGAGCCACAGCCGGTTCTCACAGGTCGCGGTGAAGTCACGGCGGACCAGGTCGTCGTGCACTGGCGGGCTGGTCTTCTTGCCCTTGCCGCGCTTCTTGCCGAACACGCTCCACCAGCAGTTGTCCCGGCAGATCCGCCATCCGGTCCGGTCCGCCATCACGGCCCCGGCGCCGCGGGCTTCGTCGGCCAGGAAGCGGTAGCCGAACTCTGGGTCGTCACGGTGCGCGTCGAACAGCGCGTTCGCGCGATACGCCTCCTCCAGCACGGCATCGGTCACCGGCTGGTCCAGCCAGCGGTAGTAGGGCTATCCTGCGAGCTTCAGCACCCGGCACGCAACCGTGACGGGCACCCCGTCCCCGGCCAGCTCCTTCACGAGTGGGTAGATTCTTTTCCCGGCAGATGCGCCTGCGACAGATAAGCCGCGGCCCGCCGCAGAACCTCGTTCTCCTGCTCCAGCAGCTTGATCCGCCGACGCGCTTCCCGAAGCTCTGCGCTCTCCTGGCTGGTCGTTCCGGGCTTGGTCCCGTCGTCGATGTCCGCGCGACGCATCCACTTCCACAACGTCATCGGATGGACTCCGAAGTCGGTGGCCACCTGCTCGACCGTCACACCCGACCCGCGGTTCCTCGCGACCCGCACGACGTCCTGGCGGAACTCTTCCGGATATGGCTTGGGCACAGCGACATCCTTCTCACCCACCCCACAGGGCAAGCCAGATCAGATGTCACCCGATCGTGCGGCAGACCCGACTGCGGAACTCTTCGGTCGCCGCGATGACGTCTTCGTACCTGATGTCGCCAAGCCCCATACACCGAAGGCTAGTCGGACAGTATGACAATCCATGCGGCACGTGAACCTTCCCGCCGGGAATCACGCCGATCACACCGCACGAGGACCGCCGACCGACATCCGTCGGCAGTGGCCCTCCGTCCCTCAAGCGGGGCTGGGATGGAAGATCTCGTATCCGCCGATCCGACGTCGGATGATGTGCGGCTCACCCACGCGGACCTCGTCCGCGTACTGCCAGGTGGCCCGCCCGTCGGGCGCCCCTGGGCAGCGTCGGCCGCCCCTTGTCGCGCACGCCGGCATGGAACATGGCCGCAGCCACGGGTGCGGGTCGGGGGCCGGTGCTTACCTGGTGGGTAATTGACCCCGTCGATCTCCGGGCGACACGGTGGGTGAGCACTCGGACACGTCTGTGCCCGGCCGTGGGCGCCGGGTGAACACCCCTGTGATCGATCGGGAGTACCCACGATGACCACCAGAATCAGCCCCGGCGCCCCGGCGCCCTCCCCGCCCGCGCCGGCGGAGGGGAGTCCGGCCGCGCCCCACCGGCTGGTCCTGCCGACCGTGCTGGCCGGCGTCTTCATCACCACCCTCGACTTCTTCATCGTCAACGTCGCCCTCCCCTCGCTGCAGACCGACCTGGGCGCGGGCGCCTCCGCCGTCGAGTGGGTGGTCGCCGGGTTCGGACTGGCCTACGGCGTGGGTCTCATCACCGGCGGGCGGCTGGGCGACCTGTACGGGCGCCGCAGGATGTTCCTGCTGGGTCTGGGCCTGTTCACCGTCGCCTCGCTGCTGTGCGGCGTCGCCCAGTCCGGCGGCTCGCTCGTCTTCGCCCGGGTGCTGCAAGGTCTCGCCGCCGCCTTGATCGCCCCGCAGGTGCTGGCGCTGCTGAGCACGGTCTTCACCGGGGCCGCGCGCGTGAAGGCGTTCGCGGGCTACGGCCTGGCCATGGGGCTCGCGGCCGTGTTCGGGCAGCTGATCGGCGGTCTGCTGATCGAGGCCGACGTCGCCGGGTGGGGCTGGCGGTCCTGCTTCCTGGTGAACCTGCCGGTCTGCCTGCTGATCATGGGGCTGACCCTCAAGGTGGTCCCCGAGTCGAAGGCCGGGGGCCGTCCGGGGCTGGACGTCGTCGGTGTCGTCGTGGTCACCCTCGCGTTGGTCGCCCTGGTGCTGCCGCTCATCGAGGGCCGCGAGGAGGGCTGGCCGCTGTGGACCTGGCTGTCCTTCGGCGCGTTCGCGGTGCTGATGGCCGCCTTCGTGGCCATGGAGCGGTCCATCGGCAGGAGGGGCGGCTCGCCCCTGGTGAACATCCCCATGTTCGGCGACCGTGCCTTCGTCGTCGGACTCGCCTGCCAGCTGGTCTTCTGGATGGGCCAGGCGTCCTTCTTCCTGGTCCTCGCCCTCTACCTGCAGGCCGGCCGCGGTCTGAGCGCGCTGGAGGCGGGACTGCTCTTCGCCGCCCTCGGCGCCGGTTACCTGTACACCTCGATGAACGCCACCGGGTTCGCCGCCCGGCTGGGCCGTCAGGTGCTCGCCGTCGGCGCCCTGCTCATGGTCGTCGGCCTGGTCGTCATCGGCGTCACCGCCGGCCGGCTGGGCACGGGCGGCCACACCGCGTGGCTCGTCCCCGGACTGGTGATCGACGGCGCCGGCATGGGTCTCGTGGTCGCCCCGCTCGCCTCCACGGTGCTCGCCCGGGTCAACCCGCGGTACGCGGGTTCCGCTTCCGGCGTGCTCACCACCGGCCTGCAGATCGGCAACTCGATCGGGGTCGCGGTGATCGGCGTGATCTTCTACGGCGCACTGGGCGACCGGCCCGACGCCTCGTCCTTCACCCACGCCTTCGACCGGGGGATCGTCTTCCTGTGCGGGGTCGCCGCCGTCCTGGCCCTGCTGGTCCAGGCGCTGCCCCGCACGAACGCTGTTCCTCGTGCGCGGCCCGCTCCCGCGGTTGTGTCCGACGCCGAGGACGATGCAGGGTGATGAGATGACCGAGGTGCAGGAAAGCCGGCAAGTAACCCGCCCGGTGGGCGACTTGATGCGTCTGTGGCGGGAGCAGCGGGGCTACAGCCAGCTCGCCCTGGCCACCCGGGCCGAGATCTCCGCGCGTCACCTCAGCTTCCTGGAGACCGGGCGGTCCAAGCCCAGCCGGGACATGGTCCTGCGTCTGGGCCGGCAACTGGGTCTGGCTGTGGGCGAGCAGAACCAGCTGCTGCTGGCGGCCGGTTACGCGCCCTCCTACACGGACTCTCCCCCGGACGTCGCCGGGATGTCGCCCGTGCGTGGTGCGCTCCGTCAGATCCTGGACGGCCACGAACCCTTCCCCGCCCTCGTCGTGGACCGCAACTGGAACGTCGTGCTCGGCAACAGCGGCTTCCAGCTGTTCGCCGAGGGCGCCGCGCCGGAGTTGCTGCGGCCCCCCGTCAACGCGCTCCGGCTGGCGGTGCACCCCGAGGGCATGCGGCCGAGGATCATCAACTTCGCCGACTGGCGCGCCCAGTTGCTGACGCGCCTGCGGCGGCGCGTGGAGCTGACCGCCGAGCCGGGCCTCGCCGAGCTGTACCGCGAGCTGTGTGCCTACCCGGGCGGTGGCGAGCCGACCCGGCCGCCGCGCACCGACCAGGCCGACCTCACGCTACCGTTGCGGCTGCGCCACCGGGGCACGGAGCTCTCCCTGATCTGCACCATCGCCACCTTCGGCATGCCGCTCGACGTCACCGTCGCCGAACTCGCCGTCGAGGTGTTCCTGCCCGCCGACGGACCCACCGGCGAGCTGCTCACCCGCCTGCACGCGTCCGCCCCCGCCGGGCCGGACCCGGCGGGGGCGGCGCGGGACGCCGCGGGACGCGGTCAGGCCGCCTCGCCGGGCGCCGGCACCACGTAGGCCGGTGGGATGGGTCGAAGTACTGGTGGTCGGAGACGATTCGGCCGCCGTCGCCGTCCAGCGTGGCAAAGCCGAAGCCGAAGCCGAAGTCGACGGCCTCCGGCTCACCCATGGGTGCCGGCCATCACCCAGTCGAAGCGTGGCGTGTCGGGCCGGCCGGGCGCGTCGGCGAGCTGCTTCGTTCGAGGCCGCCACCGTCCGGTGCCGCGCCGGACGGTGGCGGCACGGTTTCCTTGTGGGCGGCCGGCAGGCCCAGGATGTCGGGTCGGCACCAGGGTGCGCCGGTCGTGCCGGCTCAGCGGGCCATCCAGTGGTCCATCTCCCGCGCCCGCGTGTCCAGGGTGGCGACGACGGTGGCCGACGCGGGCCGGACGGGGCCGGGGACCTGTACGTCGTGGCGGACGCCGCCGAGGACATGGTCGACCTCCGGTTCGGGCATCCTCACCTCCACGACAGCCAGGCCTTCGTGCCGTTCGTGCGTGGTGTCCCGCCGGTCCGCTCCCGTCCCGGGTCGGGGCGATGACGCCGGAAGGAGCCCGTTCCGCATGTCCCTGTGTGTCTTTCCGCAGGTCAGTCCCCCCGGCGCCGCTCGCGCTCACCGGATCGCGAAGGTCGGCCGGTCGACGGCGTTGTGGGAGTGTGACGGTTCAGGCGTCGCAGGACCGCAGCAAGCCGGACACGGCAGGCGCATACTGGGGGCAATGACAAAGTCTGCTGCACCCAAACGCCATTTGCCCACGAGCCCCTTCAAGGCCCCGGTCGCGCTGCCTCCCAAGCAGTTCGCCGTGGGTGACCAGGTCACCCACGACATGTACGGCCTCGGTCGGGTCACCGGTATCGAGGAGGGGATCGCCGCGGTCGTGAACTTCGGCTCGGAGGAACGGCGGATCCTGAGCCCGTACTCCAAGATGACCAAGCTGTAGGACCGCTGTGCCCGGTCACGGCACGCCGGGTCCCGCAGGGACTCGTAATGAATGGGAGCCCCCTCATCGATCTGACCTTGCAGTTCTCCGCCCTGGAAGGGGCGCCTCGCCCTGCTTCCCCGGCAGCGCCGCCTCCGACGACACGTCCCTTCCACGCCCCGGACTTCGGGGACGACGAGTACCTCCGCCTGCAGGACGGTCCGGGACCGGTCCCGGACGCGGGTGCGGCACGGCCGTAGCGGGGGGAACGTCCTCTGCGCCTGGCCGGGCGGCACCGGAGGTGACCGGGTTCACCCGCTGGAAAGCAGGTGGATCCGGGGCACGCGTCGGCCGTCTTCAGCTCGACTCGCCCTGCCGCTGCCGGACGCGTGGCCAGTTGCCGGACAGCGGGAGCGGCCCCGGAATGCCGAGGTCACGTCACACGAGCGCGTAGGACGCGTAGGTGTCCGGTCTCTTCTGGTCCCGGCGTTCGGCTCTGGCCCGGCGCCACCGGCTCCGTCCCGTGAGGCCGGTCGCCGCGTAGGAGCCGGCGGCTCCCACGATCACGCCTGCCAAGGCGGATAGCTGCTCCCACACCGTCGGTCCCCCATGTCTCACCCAGGACGGTCAGGGACACGGTGCCGCACTCCGTGACTTCGGGGTGGACGGCATGTTCCCGATCTCGTACTGAATGTCCGTCCGTCGGTCGGCTGCTGTCGGCTCGCGTGTCCTGCCGGGGCGGGGTGTTCTTGACGCGGAGGCGTGCCGGTGCCCCGGTCGGGGTGGTGTCGGGCGTTCGAGTGTGAGGGACGAAGGCCATGCACATACCTGGGCCGATATCCGGGCGTCGGCGTCGTGCCGCGGTCGTCGCCGCGGTGGTGGCCTGTTCGACCGCGTTCACCGGGCTGGGTCCCACCGCCGCCGACGGCGGGCCGGCACCCTCGGTGCCCACGCCGGAGCTGGACTGGAGACCCTGCGTCCAGGGCAGTCCGTTCGACTGCGCCACCGCCGAGGTGCCGCTGGACCACCGCGACCCGGGCGGGCGCACCATCGAGCTGGCGGTCGTCAGACGGAAGGCCACCGGGCCCGGAGCGCGCGTCGGCACCCTGTTCTTCAACCCCGGCGGCCCCGGCGGTCCCGGAACGGTGCAGATGCCGCAGAACTACGAGTCCTTCCCCCAGGAGGTGCGGGAGCGGTTCGACATCGTGAGCTGGGATCCCCGCGGGGTCGGCAACAGCACCGCGGTGAACTGCTTCGCGAGTCCCGAGGAGGCCGCCGCCTGGGACGCGGGCAAACCGGCGGGATTCCCGGTGGGCGAGAAGGAGCGGGCCGTCTACACCGCCGCGTACAGGGATCTCGGCCGGCGCTGCGAACGGCGCGACCCCGAGTTGCTGCGTCATGTGTCGACCGCGGACACGGCCCGCGACCTCGACCGGCTCCGCCGGGCGGTGGGTGACCCGCAGCTCACCTACCTGGGGATCTCCTACGGCACGTTCCTGGGCGCCACCTACGCCAACCTCTTCCCCGACAGGGTCCGCGCGATGGTCCTCGACAGCGACTGGGACCCGGAGGCGTGGACGAACCACGGCTCCGACGAGGAGCCCCGGTCCACGGCCTTCCTGCGGATGGGTGCGGACCGCACGGCGGCGGCGACCCTGGAGCAGTTCCTCACCCTGTGCGGGTCCACCACCACCGACCGGTGCGCCTTCTCCGCCGGCGGCCCGGAAGCGACCCTGGACAAGTACGACGAGCTGATGCGGCGGCTCCGGGCGCGTCCCGTGGGCGAGTGGACGTACGCCCGTACGGTCTCCGACATCGTGAGCGGCCTCTACATCGTCCACCCCGGGTGGACGAACCTCGCCGGCAGGCTGCAGGACCTGTGGCGGGGGCGCGTCCCCGGGCCGTCGGCGCTTCCGCCCGCCCCGCCGGTCCCGGATCCGAATCCGTACGTGGGTGAGGAACAGGCCGGTGCGGTGTTCTGCGGTGACAGTCCCCATCCGCGGGACCCCGCCGTCTACCCCGTCCTGGAGGAGGCCGCCGCCGCCCGCGCGGGCGACGCCGGGCGCCACTGGACCTGGGCGTCCGTGGTGTGCACCGACTGGCCGGCTGTGGCGGCCGACCGCTACCGCGGACCGTGGGACAGGCCGACGGCGCATCCCGTCCTGGTGGTCGGCACCACGTACGACCCCTCGACCCCCTACTCGGCAGCTCGGGCCATGGCCGGCGCACTGGCCGACGCCCGTCTGCTCACCCACAGCGGGCACGGGCACACCGCGCTGTTCAACCCCAGCGGCTGCGTCAACGAGTACGAGAGCCGCTACCTCGTCGACGGCACCCTTCCGCCGCCCGGAACGACGTGCCGGCAGGACACGGCGCCCTTCGCCACGCCCAAGCCCCGCGGCGGCGTGGACACCGGTGGGGGCGGGACGGCCGGCGGCGTCCTCGGCCGGCCGTAGTCCCGCGCCCGCCCCGGCCTCGCCGGCGGACGGCCCGGCCGGGTGTCACGCGGGTCCCTGGGTGCCCGGCCAGGTGGCCGTCACCAGCCAGTGGCGGGCCGTGAGGCGTACGCCGTCCTCCGTCTCGTACGCGCGGAAGGCGTCGGCGGCGGCCTGGCGGGCGCGGGCGACGCCCTCGGGGGCGGCGTCGCGCAGCCAGTGGCGCATCGGGCCCCAGCCGAAGAGGAACGTGGCGGCGTCGGTCGCGTCCGTGCCCCATCCTTGCGGCGCTTCGAGCGGGGTGACGGTGATCGCGTCGAAGCCGGCGTCGCCCAGGACGTGCCGGGTGCGTGCCGGGTCGGCGAAGGCGGCGGGGCCCGTCTCCGTCTTCTCGGAGAAGTCAGGCAGGGGGACGTGCTCGGCCACCGCCGCGAAGATCACTGACTGGTCCATGCGGTCGACGGACTGCGGACAGACGAAGGCCAGGCGTCCGCCCGGACGCAGGGCGCGTCCGATGTTCGCGAACGCGGCGACCGGGTCGGCGAAGAACATGATGCCGAAGCGGCTCAGGGCGACGTCGAAGGCCGCGGGCTCGAACGGGTGCACCTGGGCGTCGGCCTGGAGGTAGGAGACGTTGGTGAGGTGGTCCGCAGCGGTGCTCGCGCGGGCCCGTTCCAGCATGGGGGCCGACAGGTCGACGCCCACGGCGTGGTCCGCGGTGCGGGCGGCCAGCCTGGTCAGGTGTCCGTTGCCGCAGCCGATGTCCAGGACGCCGTCCGTGTCCCGGATGCGGGCGGCGGACAGGAGCGGGGCGTTGACGGGGTCGTTGAGGGCGTCGTAGCGCGACTGGTGGTCGGCCCAGTGCCGGCCTTCGTAGCCGTTCCACGCCTCGGACTGGTGGGTGTTCACGATCCGGTTGTCGGCCATAGGGCACATGGTGCCCTGCGAGGGCGTCCCGCGGGGCCCGTCGGCACACTCGCACGACTGCGATCGTTCGTCCGGGTTCGCGCCGGAGGCGGTCGCCGCGGTGCTCACGCTGCACCACCGGGTGGTGCCGGCGACGGTGGGCTGCGGGGAGGTCGACGACGCGATCGACCTGGACGTGGTGCGGGGGAACCGCGGGTGCTGCCGGACACCGGTGATCTGATGCTGAGCAACTCGTTCGGGTTCGGCGGGCACAACGCGGTGCTGGCGCTGAGGCGGGTGGCGTAAGCGGAACCGACGGACACAACGCGGTGCTGGCGCTGAGGCGGGTGGCGTAGGCGGAACCGACGGGCACAACACGGCGCCGACGCCGAGACTGGCGGCGTAGGCGGAGCCGGTGGGCCGCGTGCCGTCCTCGTGGCGGTGGTGTGCGGGCCTCCGGCTCCGCGGGCGGTCAGGCCGAGCGTTTGCGGGACGGGGTCTTCTTCGAGGGTGTCTTCCCGGCCGTGCTCTTCGCCGTCGTCTTCTTCTTCCCGGTCCGGCTCGTCTTCGACGTCGGCTTGCGCACCGGGGACGCCGTCTTCTTCTCCGCCTTCGACGTGGACTTCCTGCCGCCGGTCTCCTTCGGGGACGAACGGGTCGTCCCGCGCTGCGGCGACCGCTTGACCTCCGGCTCGCCGCGGACCGCGCGGACGCTCCGCTCCAGGGCCGTCGTCAGGTCCAGGACCTCGACGACGCGCTCCGGTTCGGGCACCTCGGGCAGGGCCTCGCCGGAGATCTTGGCGGCGACGACCTCCTCCACCGCCTCGCGGTACTCGTCGCGCAGGTCCTCCAGGCCGACCTCGCTGAGGGCGTCCACCAGGTCGTCCGCGAGGTTCAGTTCCTTGTCGTGGAGGGTGACGTCCGCGTCGGGGGCGATCCCTTCGGGGCCGCGGACCTCGTCCGGCCAGAGCAGACCGTGCAGGGCGATCGCCTCGCCGACCACGCGGAGCATGCCCAGGCGCTCCCTGCCCCGCAGCGCGAACTTCGCGATGGCCACCCTGTTGCCGCGCTTCAGGGCCTCCCGCAGGAGCGTGTACGGCCTGGCGGCCGGTGCCCTGCCCGCCGCCAGGTAGTACGCGGCGCTCATCTGGAGCGGGTCGATGCTGTCCTCGGGGACGAAGGTGACGATCTCGATCGTCCTGGCGGTGGGGATCGGCAGGTGGGCCAGGTCCTCGTCGGTGATCGGGATGATCGTGCCGTCCGCTTCCTCGTAGCCCCTGCTGATCTCCTGGGCGGTGACCTCGCGGTCCTCCAGCTCGCAGAACTTGCGGTGGCGGATCCGGCCACCGTCCTCCGCGTGGATCTCGCGGAAGGGGACCGCGTGGCTCTCGGTGGCGTTCACGAGCTTGATGGGGATCCTGACCAGGCCGAACGAGATCACGCCGTTCCAGATGGATCTCATGTGCAGCACCTTTCCGGTCCGGCCGTCCGCCGATCACGGTCGGATTTTTGTCACACTTTGCACGAGATTCTCATCTTATGGTGTTCCTCGCCGAGAGGACGGCGGGGCGGCCGGTCACAGCCGGGCCCAGGTGTTCCGGTCCCGGGCCATCGCGTGCAGGGCCTCCGTGTCGGCCGGTTTCAGGACTCCGCCCGTACGGGTCAGGGTCTCCACGTCGGCGTCCGTCAGGACGCGCACCTCGCGGGGCGGGTCCGGGACCGTCACGGCCGACGCGCCGACCAGGACGAGTACCGGGCGGACCTCGGCCGTCAGGGCGTGGGAGGCGCGGTCGGCGTCGGCCCGGACCCTGTGCAGCAGAGGGCGCGGTTCGTGGCGGCCCAGGGCGACCCGGGGGTCGGCGACCGTCACCCGCTGCCGGTGGGCGTACAGGGCGTGGACGGCGTACAGGCCGCCGGGGCCGATCAGCAGGTGGTGGATGCGGTCGCCGCCGGGGAGCGGGATCGAGTGCAGGGTGTGCCAGCCGGCGCCGTCCATGCGGTCCAGGGCATCGCCCACCGTCCGCTCCGCGGTGAGCGCCCTGCGGCGCGGGTCGGGGCGGAGGCGGCGGGGCGGGCCGGGATCGCGGTCGAGGTCGATCAGCAGGGCCTCGCCGGGGCGGTTCGGCGCGAGGTCGTCGTCGGGGTGCAGGGACAGACGTGCCAGCTCGGCGGGGGTGGGGACCGGGGGCGGGCCGACCGAGACCGGGCCGGTGAGGAAGGGGCCCAGCGCGGTGAGCACGTCCTCCTCGTGGTCCTCGCCGAGCAGGTTGACCCTGGCCGTCTCACGGTCGTACCAGGCGAGGTTCCGGCCGTCCGGGAGGCGGACGTACAGCCTTTCCCGGCCGTGCCGCCAGGTCGGTATGACGCGCAGCCCGTCCATGCATCATCACCTCACGTCCATGGGAACAGGCGGGTGCTCCGGGGGCAAGAAGGTGGTTACCTTTGAGAGGAGTTGGGCGGTGAGGGTGGGGAGGCGCCGTTGCGTACCCGCAGGAGGCAACCCGACGTACCGGCTCCGGACAGCCCGTGGAACGAGATCGTGCCCGGCCTGTGGATGGGCGGACACGAGTTCCGGGTCCTTTCCGGCCGGCTGGAGTTCGCCGTGGTGAACCGGCAGTTCGATCTCGTGCAGACGCTGCTGCGGCTCCCCGGGCACGGGCCGGATCCCGGGGTCGAGCACCAGGTGTGGCCGATCCCCGACGGGCCGCTGGACGGGACGCAGCTCGCGGGCGTGATCCGGCTGGCCGAGGCGGCGTGCGAGGCACTGGACGGCGGCCGTACGGTCCTCGTGCGCTGTTACCACGGGTACAACCGCTCGGGTCTGGTGGTCGCGCACGCGCTGGTACGGCAGGGCAGGACCGCCGAGGCGGCGATCCGGCTGATCCGCTCCCGCCGCTCGCCCTGGGCCCTGCACAACGACCTGTTCGTCGACTACCTCCGTGCCGGGCTGCCCACGGCGCGGCTGCTGGAGGAGCTGGCGGAGTAGGCGGGGCGGGCGGTGCCGTCCCGATGGCGCAGCAGGGCGGGCGGGCACGGAGGGCCGCTCCTAGTGTGGCGATAAGTCACCTTCGACCCGTTTTCTCCGCATGTGGAGGTACCCCATGTCCCTGCGTCCCCCGCTCACCCGCCGCCTGCCCATAGCTCTCGCCGCCGGGGCCCTCGTGGTCGCGGCCGCCGTCGCCCCCGCCGTCGCCGCCGACGACCCGAACCAGGGCGGCGGCCAGGGGAACTGGAGCCAGCAGGGCGGCAACGGCAACGGCAACCAGCAAGGCAACGGCAACCAGCAGGGTGGTAACGGCAACGGCAACCAGCAGGGCGGCGGCTACCAGCAAGGCGGTGGCGGCAACAACCAGCAGGGTGGCGGTGGCAACGCCAACCAGCAAGGCGGCTACCAGCAGGGCGGTAACGGTAACGGCAACAACCAGCAGGGCGGTAACGGCAACAACCAGCAGGGTGGTGGCGGCAACGCCAACCAGCAGGGCGGCGGCTACCAGCAAGGCGGCAACGGCAACGGCAACAACCAGCAAGGCGGCAACGGCAACAACCAGCAGGGCGGTGGCGGCAACGCCAACCAGCAAGGCGGCGGCTACCAGCAAGGCGGCAACGGCAACAACCAGCAGGGTGGCGGTGGCAACGCCAACCAGCAAGGCGGCGGCTACCAGCAAGGCGGTGGCGGCAACCAGCAAGGCGGCAACGGCAACGCCAACAACCAGCAGGGCGGTAACGGCAACGGCAACCAGCAAGGCGGCAACGGCAACGCCAACCAGGCCGGCGGCCACCAGGGCGACCAAGGAAACCTCGGCAACCAGGGCAACCAGGGCCAGTACAGGGGTGTCGTCACGGTGAACTCCCTGGCCCTGCGCAGCGCCCCGAACCGGGGTTCGCAGATCATCCGGTACGCCCACAAGGGCGACGTCGTCTCGATCTTCTGCAAGGCCCCGGGCGACAACGTGAAGGGCAACCCCCTCTGGTACCTCCTCACGGACGGCACCTGGGCGTGGGGCCCGGCCGCCCACATCGACAACCTCGGTCCCGCGCCACGCTGGTGCTGATGAACGAAGCACGCAAGGCGCCCCATTCGGTTAAGTTCCGGACATGAGCAAGGCCGGTACCACCCTGGCGACGGCGGATCCCCCCGCGCCCACCGTCCGCCTCACCGGGCGCCGCGGCGTCGAACTCGCCCTGATCGTCCTGGCCGTCCTGCTGTCGGTGTACGGATACTGCGCCGTCGGCCTCGCCAGGAACGGCACCGTCCCGCCCGGCGCCGCCGGTTACGGCGCCGGGCTCGGCGTGCTCGCGCTGGTCGCCCATCTGGCGGTGCGCTGGCGCGCCCCGTGCGCCGACCCGGTGCTGCTCCCCATCGGGGTGCTGCTCAACGGTCTCGGCCTGGTGCTGATCTACCGGCTCGACCTGGAGACGCCGGGCGATCCGGCGGCCCCGACCCAGCTCATCTGG
Source organism: Streptomyces sp. NPDC059787 (assembly GCF_042732315.1). Lineage (NCBI taxonomy): Bacteria > Bacillati > Actinomycetota > Actinomycetes > Kitasatosporales > Streptomycetaceae > Streptomyces > Streptomyces sp. NPDC059787. Next base: position 105,522 of record NZ_JBHWHX010000010.1, on the reverse strand, counting down.
TCGACTCTGGGCGTGGCGCTGTTCATCATGGTCGTCCTGGTGCTGCGCGACCACCGGGTGCTCCAGAACTACGCCTACGTCTGCGTCACCGTCGCGCTGGTCCTGCTGACGGTCCCGATCCTCTTCCCCGCGGTGAACGGGGCGCGGATCTGGATCCGGGTCGCCGGATTCTCCATCCAGCCCGGCGAGTTCGCGAAGGTGCTGCTGGCGGTCTTCTTCGCCGCGTACCTCGCCGCGAACCGAGGCGCCCTCACCTATGCCGGCCGCCGCGTCCGGTGGCTGCGGCTGCCCACCGGGCGGGTGCTCGGCCCGATCCTCGCCGTCTGGCTGGTCAGTGTGGGCGTGCTGGTGCTGGAGCGGGACCTCGGTACCTCGCTGCTGTTCTTCGGCCTGTTCGTGGTCCTGCTGTACGTCGCCACCGGCCGCACGGGCTGGATCGCGGTGGGGCTGCTGCTGGCCTCGCTGGGTGCGGTGGCGGTGGGCCGGCTGGAGCCGCACGTGCACCACAGGATCGAGACCTGGCTGCACCCGTTCGGCTCCATCGAGGCGGGCGAGGGCCCGAACCAGATCGCCCAGTCCCTGTTCGCCTTCGCGGAGGGCGGGACACTCGGCACCGGGCTCGGGCTCGGGCACTCGGTGCTCATCGGCTTCGCGGTCAAGTCCGACTTCATCCTGGCGACGGCCGGGGAGGAACTGGGCCTGGCCGGGCTGTCCGCGATCTTCCTGCTCTACGGGCTGCTGGTGGAGCGCGGCTACCGGGCGGGGCTGGCCCTGCGCGACCCGTTCGGGCGGCTGCTCGCGGTGGGCCTCGCCTCGCTCGTGGCGCTCCAGGTGTTCGTGATCGCGGGCGGGGTGACCGGGCTGATCCCGCTGACCGGGATGGCGATGCCGTTCCTGGCGCAGGGCGGTTCGTCGGTGGTGACCAACTGGGCGATCGTGGCGCTGCTGGTCCGGCTGGGCGACTCCGCGCGGCGGCAGGGCGGCGGGGGTGCGCCCCGGTGACCCGGCACATCCGGCACGCCGCGCTGTTCTGCGCCCTGCTGCTGGTGGCACTGCTGGTGAACGCGACCCGTGTGCAGGTCCTGCACGCCGAGGACTACGAGGCCAACCCGGCCAACCGCCGGGACACCATCGCCCGCTACCGGCAGCCGCGCGGCGACATCCTGGTCGACGGGCGGCCGGTCACCGGATCGCGGGACACCGGTGAGCACCTGCGCTACGAACGGACGTACCGCGACGGGCCGTTGTACGCCCCGGTGACCGGCTTCGCCTCGCAGGAGTACGGCACGACACTGCTGGAGCACACGGAGGACGGGCTGCTGTCCGGTGCCGCCCCGGTGCTCGCGCCGCTGCCGCTGTGGAACGAGTTCACGCGCGGTCACAACGCGGGCGGTCATGTGGTGACGACGATCGATCCGGCGGCGCAGCGGGCGGCGTACGAGGGGCTGCGCTCGCGGAAGGGCGCGGTGGCGGCGGTGGAGCCGTCGACCGGCCGGATTCTGGCGCTGGTGTCGGTCCCGTCGTACGATCCCGCGCTGCTGTCCGGGAACGGTGCGGTGGCGCGGGACGCCTGGGCGCGGCTGAACGCCGATCCGGACCGGCCGATGCTGAACCGGGCGGTGCGGCGGACGTACCCACCGGGTTCGACGTTCAAGGTGGTCACCGCGGCGGCGGCGCTGGACGCCGGGGTGGTGAGGAACCTGGACGGGCCGACCGACTCCCCCGACCCGTACACCCTGCCGGGGACGAGGACCCGGCTGACCAACGGGTCCGAGGGGTGCGCGGACGCCTCGGTGCGGGAGGCGTTCGTCTGGTCCTGCAACACGGTGTTCGCCAAGCTGGGGGTCACCACGGGGGTGGAGCGGATGAGGGCGACGGCCGAGGCCTTCGGTTTCAACGACCCGGACGTACGGATCCCGTTCCGGGTGGCGCGCAGCACCTTCGACACCACGGTGGACCGGGCGCAGCTCGCGCTGTCGTCGATCGGGCAGTACAACACCCGGGCGACGCCCCTGCAGATGGCGATGGTCGCGGCGGCCGTGGCGGGCGGCGGGCAGGTGCGGGAGCCGTATCTGGTGGAGCGGACCACGCGGGCGGGCGGCAGCACGGTGTCGACGGCGGGTTCCCGTCCGGTACGGCGGGCCATGTACCCGGCGACGGCGACGCGGCTGCGGGAGCTGATGCGGGGCGTGGTGGAGGACGGCACCGGCAAGAAGGCCGCGATCCCCGGTGCGATCGTGGGCGGCAAGACCGGTACCGCCCAGCACGGGCTGGGCAACTCCGGTACGCCGTACGCCTGGTTCATCTCCTGGGCGCGGGGCGGTGCGGACATGGAGGCGAAGGTGGCGGTCGCGGTGGTGGTCGAGGACGCGGCGGCGAACCGGCGGGAGATCAGCGGCGGCGGGACGGCGGCGCCGATCGCGCGGGCGGTGATGGAGGCGGTGCTGAACTCGTAGGCTGAGCGGCCCACTTGATGAGACGGGGGTGCCGGAGCCGCACGTTCCCGACCTAACGTTCGGTACATGACCGACACCGCGTACGAACTCGCCCAGGTGAACATCGCCCGCCTCAAAGCCCCTCTGGAATCCCCACAGTTGAAGGACTTCGTCGACGGTCTCGACCCGGTGAACGCGGACGCCGACGCCGCCGACGGCTTCGTCTGGCGCCTGCAGAGCGAGGGGGGCGACGCGACGGACATCGCCGTCTTCGGCGACTCCTGGCTGATCGTCAACATGTCGGTGTGGCGGGACACCGACGCCCTGACGGCGTTCATGTACCAGGGCCGCCACCGGGAGCTGCTGGCGCGGCGCAGGGAGTGGTTCGAGCGTGTCGAGGAGGCGATGGTGACCCTGTGGTGGGTCCCGGCGGGCCACCGCCCGACGGTCGCGGAGGCCGAGTCCCGCCTCCTCCACCTGCGCGCCAACGGCCCGACACCGTACGCGTTCACCCTGCGGACGTCGTTCCCCGCGGGCGGCGCGCAGCCGCTGATCGGGGAGGTGCCGGAAGGGCTGGGCTGCTCGGTCTAGCGGCGGCGGTCGACGGCGGTGAGGTCGATGTCGACGGGGAACGGGACGGTGAGCTTGAGACGGTTGTGGAAGATGCCCATGGGTACGTACGACTTGGTCATCGTGTCGAGTTCGTAGACGTAGACCACGGGGAGACCGTCGTTCCGCTCGACGCGCCAGTAGTGCGGGATGCCCGCCCGCGCGTACTTCCGCGGTTTCACCTCGCGGTCTCGTTCTTCCGAGTCTTTGGAAACGACCTCCACGGCGATCAGGACGTCCTCCGGCCGGTACCAGGTCTGCCCCGGCCCGATATCAGCGTCCGCTTTGAACACCATGACGTCGGGCTCCGGGCGGTTGCGCTCATTGAGCTTGATGGTCATCTCGCGCTGGACGTCGAACTCGTCCGGCACTTGAGCCAGCAGGGCGTTGTCCAGAAGGCGGATGACGCGCGAGTGGAAGTTGGTCTGCGGACTCACGAAGACAAGGCTCCCGTCGATCAGCTCCGTGTGCGGAGGCAGGTTGGGAAGCTTGTCCAGGTCGTCCGCCGTCCAGCCACCCGCCGGCGGACGAGGCCACTCGTAGTCGTCGTCCAGCCCGTAGTCGTGTGCGGCGCTCATGATCGCTCCCATGTGCTGCAGTCTGACCGGCACCGTCAGCGTACCCAGGACGAACGCCGAGACGAGGCTCCAAGAGGTGATCCGGGGCGCGCGCCGATGACGCGCCCACCCGGTGGACCGGTCGTCGACAAGTCGTGCGCAAGGGATTGACGGGCTTGCTGACAGGCAGTCTCATAAGTGGGTGACCCGCCGGTAACCCGAGACGCCCCCCGAGGTGGAACCACCATGACGACCCTGTCGGAAGCCGACGCGCTCGATGATCTGCGGGACGCGCTCGGGCTGCTCAAGGACCGGGAGCAGGTCGCCCAGCGGCTGCTCGAGTCGTCCGCCAGGCACTCTTTCGACCCGGACAAGGAGCTGGACTGGGAGGCGCCCTTCGAGGAGGGCAAGTGGTTCTGGCCGCCGGAGCTGGTGTCGCTGTACGGCACCCCGATGTGGAAGCGGATGAGCGAGGAGCAGCGCATCCTGCTCTCGCGGCACGAGGCCGCCGCGCTCGCCTCGCTCGGCATCTGGTTCGAGCTGATCCTGATGCAGCTCCTGGTCCGGCACATCTACGACAAGTCCGCCACCAGCGCGCACGTGCGGTACGCCCTCACCGAGATCGAGGACGAGTGCCGGCACTCCAAGATGTTCGCCCGGGTGATATCGCGCGGCGGTACGCCCTGGTACCCGGTGAGCCGCGTCCACCAGAACCTCGGCCGCCTCTTCAAGACGATCTCCACCACCCCCGGCTCCTTCACCGCGACCCTGCTCGGCGAGGAGGTCCTGGACTGGATGCAGCGGCTGACCTTCCCGGACGAGCGGGTCCAGCCGCTGATCCGGGGCGTCACGCGCATCCACGTCGTCGAGGAGGCCCGGCACGTGCGCTACGCCCGTGAGGAGCTGCGACGCCAGATGGTGACCGCGCCGAAGTGGTCGCAGGAGTTCACCCGGGTCACCTCGGGAGAGTTCGCCCGGGTGTTCTCGGTGGCCTTCGTGAACCCCGAGGTCTACACGAACGTCGGCCTGGACAGACAGAAGGCCGTCGCCCAGGTCAAGGCGAGCGCCCACCGCCGGGACGTGATGCAGCAGGGCTCGAAGCGTCTCACGGACTTCCTGGACGACATCGGCGTACTGCGCGGGGTCGGACGGAAGCTGTGGCGGTCGTCCGGACTGCTCGCGTAGACGGGCCCCCGCACCCGACCACCACACCCCGAACGGCTCGCTGCTACGCGGCACGGCCGCACATCGGGCACAGCGTCTCTGATTGGCTCAGTGATCCCCTATGCCGCTCAGGGATGTAAGCCAATCGCCTTCGCGCCCTGGTGCTGAACAGCGGGAGCTGCCGGCCCTCGTGGCACGTCCCTCCGGACGCTGGTCGGTGAGCTCTCGCGACCTCACCGAGGAGGGTGCCCGACGTCGCCTGGGCGCCGGGCGTGCGCGTGACAGCCTGTCACAGAATTACTACGGATCGCTAATCCAGCTGGTGACCCTCGACGACATCGGTGTGCTGCGCGGGACCGGACGGAAGCCGCGGCGGTCGTCGGGGCCGCTCGCGTAGACGGGCGGGCGGATACCCTGCGGGCATGACCCCGCAGGCCCCCACCCCCGCCTACCGGCGGCTCAGTGTCGAGGAACGCCGCAGCCAGCTGCTGGAGGCCGCGCTCTCCCTCTTCGCCCACCGCGCCCCGGAGGACGTCTCCCTGGACGACGTGGCGGAGGCGGCCGGCGTGTCACGCCCCCTGGTGTACCGGTACTTCCCGGGCGGCAAGCAGCAGCTCTACGAGGCGGCCCTCCGCTCCGCCGCCGACGAGCTGCGGCACTGCTTCGACGAACCGCACGAGGGCCCGCTGCTGCCCCGGCTGTCCCGCGCCCTCGACCGCTACCTCGCCTTCGTCGACCAGCACGACACCGGGTTCAGCGCGCTGCTCCAGGGCGGGAGCGTCGTGGAGACCTCCCGTACGACCGCCATCGTGGACGGCGTACGGCGGGCCGCCGCCGAGCACATCCTCAGCCATCTCGGGGTCGCCGAACCCGGACCCCGGCTCCGGATGACGATCCGGATGTGGATCACCGCCGTGGAGGCGGCCTCGCTGATCTGGCTCGACGAGGACAAACAGCCGCCCCTGGACGAACTGCGGGACTGGCTCGTGGAGCAGTTCGTGGCGGTGCTGACGGTGACCGCGCGGCGTGACGCGCAGGCCGACGCACTGGTGCGGGAGCTGGCCGCGGACCTCTGACGGCCCGCGGATCGCCGACACTGGGGGCGTGAAGAGCGAAGACACCCCGTTCGAGGGCGGCCCCATGGACGGGCGTGCGCTGCCCGTGCTGCTGGGCATCACCGGGCACCCGCCGAAGACGTACCGCATCCCCGTCCCGGCCCCGGACGGCGGCCCGCCCACCGTACTGGTCTACCGGCGGGTGCCCCGGGCGCGGAGCGCACGGACCGGGCTGACGCGGGGCTGGAAGTACCTGTACGACCCCACGGGGCGGGCCGGCGACGGCCGGAAGTGGCCGTGGTCGAAGCCCGCACCCGGTCCGGACGCCACGCCGAAGGGCAAGCCGGACGACGCCGACGGGTGACCGGGTTGCGCCGAACCGCGCACACTCGGCGAGCGGACCGCGGACACCCGCCCGATGCTCGCGATGCGGAGCGGACGAGCCGCCCCGCGTCGGAGGTGATGGAGTGTCAGGGAAGCTGCTGCGTCTGGTGTGTACGGCGGTACTGGCGGCCGGGGCCGTCCTCGCACCCGTGCCCGCGGCGGCCGCCCCGGAACCGGGCGGAGGCTCCGGCTCCGGCGAGCGTTCCGTCGCCGAGCTGCTGACGGAGCTTCAGACCCTGTACCGGGAGGCCGAGAAGGCCACCGAGACCTACAACGCCACCGAGGAACGGCTGAAGAGGCAGCGTGCCGAGACCGCGCGGCTGGAGCACGCCCTCGCCCGCACCCGGCTCTCCCTGCACGACAGCCGGGGCGCGGCCGGACGGCTGGCCCGCCAGCAGTACCAGAGCGTCACCGGCCTCTCCCCCTACGTACGGCTGCTGCTGGCGCGCGATCCGCGGCGCGCGCTCGACCAGGGGCATGTGATCGGGCGGCTGGCGCGGGAGCGAGCGGAGACGGTGGGCCGGCTGACCGGTGACGAGCGGGAGGCCGACACGCTGGCCCGCCGGGCGCGCAAGGCCCTCGACACCCGGCTCGCCCTCACCGAGCGGCGCGGGAAGGAGCGGGACGAGGTCCGCGAACGGCTCCGCGCGGTCGAGGAACTCCTCGCCTCGCTCACCGCCGAGCAGCTCGCCGCGCTGGCCGAGCTGGAGCGGGGCAACACGGCCGAGGCGCAGGAGGAGCTGGTGACCTCCGGCGCGCTGGGCAGCGGCGGCGCTCCTCCCTCGGCGGCGGGCGAACGGGCCGTGCGGTACGCCGTGGAGCAGCTCGGGAAGCCGTACGAGTGGGGCGCGGAGGGGCCCGACACGTACGACTGCTCGGGGCTGACCTCCGAGGCGTGGGGCGCCGCCGGGACACCGGTCCCCCGGACCAGCCAGGAGCAGTGGGCGCGGCTGGAGCGGGTGCCGCTGGACGAGCTGCGGCCGGGTGACCTCGTCGTGTACTTCCCGGAGGCCACCCATGTCGCCCTCTACCTCGGCGACGGCATGGTGGTGCAGGCGCCCCGCCCCGGCGCGCGGATCAAGGTCTCCCCGATCGCGGCCAACCCGGTCCTCGGCGCCGTACGCCCCGACCCGGACGGGGAGCCCGTACGGCGGTACGTGCCGCCGGAGCTCCCCGACGGGGCGACGGAGGGGCCCGACGAGGGTTACGCGCCGGCCGCGCCCGAGACCTCCATCAGGTAGCCCTCGGCCTTCTTCGGGTCGTAGAAGAAGTTCTCGAAGTCGGCCGGGTCGTCGAAGCCGTTGGCGAAGCGGTCGGCGACGGGCTGGAGCTGTCCGGCGGCGCCGAGGAGGTTCAGGATGTGCTCCGGCGGCGGGGCGAGCATGGCGTTCGTCCACTTGGTGACGTGCTGGGCCGTCTCCCAGTAGCGGTCGAAGGTCCCCTGCATCCAGGCCTCGTCGAACTCCTTCTCGCCGTGCTCGATGATCGAGGCGAGGTAGGAGGCGGCGCACTTGGAGGCGGAGTTGGAGCCCTGGCCGGTGATCGGGTCGTTGGCGACGACCACGTCGGCCACGCCGAGGACGAGGCCGCCGCCGGGCAGCCGGCCGATCGGGTTGCGGACGGTGGGGGCGTAGCGGCCGGCGAGGGTGCCGCCGGCGTCGGTCAGTTCGACCTTGGTGGCCCGCGCGTACTCCCAGGGGAGGAACCTCTCCATGAGTTCCAGGGTCAGGGAGAGGTGCTCCGAGGGGTCCTTGACGTCCTTGAAGGCGTCCAGCGGGCCGCCGGGTATGCCCTCCCAGAACAGGATGTCGGCGCGGCCCGAGGTGGTGAGGGTCGGCATGACGAACATCTCGCCGACACCGGGGACCAGGTTGCAGCGGACCGCCTCCGTGTCCGGGTGCTCCGGACGCGGGCCGAGACCGTGGACGTAGGCGACGGCCAGGGCGCGCTGCGGCTCGCTGTACGGGGAGCGCTCCGGGTCGCGGGCGAACATCTGCACGAGTTCGCCCTTGCCCGCCGAGACGAGGACGAGGTCGTACGTGCGGGAGAAGTAGTCGAGGTCGCCGACCGCCGCGCCGTGGATGACGAGCTGGCCGCCGCGCTGGGCGAAGGTCTCCATCCAGCCGGCCATCTTCACCCGCTGGTCCACCGACTGCGCGAACCCGTCGAGCCTGCCCAGCCAGTCGATCGCGCGCTGCGAGGGGCCCGGGTCGAAGGAGCCGGGGGCCGCCACCGAGACGCCGAGTCCTTCGATCCTCGGGGCCTGGGACTCCCAGAAGTTCAGCTGGAGGTCGCGCTCGTGCCGGAGTGCCGTGTGGAACATGCACTGCGTCGACATGACCCGTCCGGCGCGGATCTCGTCGGCGGTCCGGTTGGACATCAGGGTGACCTCGTACCCGTGCGACTGGAGGCCGAGGGCGAGCTGGAGACCGGACTGGCCGGCTCCGACGACGAGTATCTTCCGCATACGGGGACGCTCCTAAGAGGGCTGCTCAGGGATGGCTCGGGGATGGCTCGGAGGTCACTCGGGGGTTTCGTCGAGCGCGTGACCCACGAGGGACAGGAGGGTCTCGACGACCGAGATCCGGCGGCGCGCATCCATGATCATGACCGGTATGTGCGCGGGGATCGTCAACGCCTCCCGCACGTCCTCGGCGTCGAACCGCTCACTGCCGTCGAAGTGGTTGACCGCGACGACGTACGGCAGTCCGCAGCTCTCGAAGTAGTCCAGCGCCGGCCAGCAGTCCTTCAGGCGGCGGGTGTCGGCCATCACGACGGCGCCGATCGCGCCGCGCACCAGGTCGTCCCACATGAACCAGAACCGCTGCTGGCCCGGCGTGCCGAACAGGTAGAGCACCAGGTCGTCGTCGAGCGTGATGCGGCCGAAGTCCATGGCCACGGTGGTGGTCAGCTTGCCGGGCGTGGCGGTGAGGTCGTCGGTGCCCTCGCTCGCCTCGGTCATCAGCGCCTCGGTCTGCAGGGGCGTGATCTCCGAGACGGAGGTGACCAGCGTGGTCTTGCCGACGGCGAACCCGCCCGCCACCACTATCTTCGTGGCGACGGGCGCGCGGGTACGGTCCGTCTGCCAGGGCAGCAGCGGCTCGTCGCCCTCTTCCGTGAGCGGGGAGACGCCGTGCGCGACGTCAGAGACGACGGAGTCCACTCAGCACCCTTTCCAGCAGCGCGCGGTCCGGGCGGCCCGTGCCGTGGCCGGTTCCCGTTCCGTAGACACGGATCCTTCCCTGGTCCGCGAGGTCGCTGAGGAGGACGCGGACCACGCCGAGCGGCATCCTCAGCAGCGCGGCGATCTCGGCCACCGTCCGCATACGGCGGCACAGTTCGACGATGGCCCGCATCTCCGGCATGCCCCGGAAGCCGGACGGGTTGTTCGTCAGCTCCTTGCGTTCCCCGGCGGCTTCGAGCGCGGCGGTGGCGCCGACGAACGTCTCGACGAGCAGGACGTGGCCGAAGCGGGTGCGGCCGCCGGTGAGCGAGTAGGGGCGGACCCGGGCGGGTTTGCGGTCGCCGCCGCGGACCGGGAGCTGTTTCCTGGGCCTGCTCATCGGCGACTCCCGGTGGACTCGGTCTCCAGGGACTGGCGCAGCTCGCTGCGGAGTTCCGGGGTCAGGACATGGCCGGCGCGGCCGACGAACAGCGCCATGTGGTACGCCACCACGCTCATGTCGCAGTCCGCGGAGCCGTGCACGCCGAGCAGGGAGCCGTCGCTGATGGACATCACGAACAGGCTGCCCTCGTCCATCGCCACCATCGTGTGCTTGACCGGACCGAAGTCCATCAGCTTCGAGGCACCGACGGTGAGGCTGCCGATGCCGGAGACGACGGTGGCCAGGTCGGCGGCGGAGCCGCGGGGGCCGGTGCGTCTCGCGCTCCGCGCGTCGCGGGCCGCCGTGTTCCGGGAGTCGTCGGACGACAGCAGGAGCAGGCCGTCGGAGGAGACCACCGCGACGGAGAGGATGCCGGGCACCTCCTCGACGAGGTTGCTCAACAGCCAGTGCAGGTTGCGGGCCTCACTGCTCAGCCCGACGGTACTGGGCGACGCGGTCAACTGCTTGCCTCCTCGACTGTGCCCCCCGTGGTCTCTTCGGATGTGACGGCCGGGCCGGACGGCACCTGGTGGCCGCCGGGCCGCTCGGCGAGTTCCGCCTCGACGTCCCGGCGCCCGGCGTCCGCCCCCCGGCGGAAGCCGCCGAGCCGGCGGCGCAGGGCCTCGGCGTCCACGGACCCGGTACGAGGGCGCGGGGCCGCGACGGGCGCGGTGATCCTGGGCGTGCGCTTGGGCAGCCCCTTGGCCGTGACCGGTTCCTCGACCTCGTCCCCGTCGGCGACACGCCCGTGCTCCGTGTCACCGTCGGCCCCGGCGCCCGGCCGCCGCGGAAGCGGTGCGGTGTTCCCGGCGTCGGCTGCGGGGCGGGCCTCGGGGCCGACGTCGGCGCCGGGGCCGGCCTCGGGCCCGGCACTGGCTCCGGCTCCGGCTCCGGCTCCGGCTCCGGCTCCGGCTCCGGCTCCGGCTCCGGGGCGAGTCTCGGGCCCGGCGTCCGCGCCGGGTACGTCCCTGTGGGACGCGGCCGGGGAAGCGGCGTCCTCCGGGGCCTCACCGGCCGGCCGGCTCGCGGCACCGGACGGGGACTCCTCGTCTCCGGCCGCGTGACCGGCGCCCGGGCGGACGACGTCGTCCGCACCCGCACCGAACGGCTGCGCGACAGCGCCCGCGGCATCGTTTCCACCCGCGTGACCCGCCCCCGGGCGAACGCTCTCGCCCTCCGGCCGGCCGACGGCGTCGGTACCGGGCTCGGCGGAGGCGGCGGGCCCGGCTTCGGCGTCGACACCGGCGGTGTCGCCGGTCTCGGCTCCCCGGGCGCCGGGAACGGCCGTGCGGTCGGTGCGGTCGGCGCCGTGGTCCCGGGCGGCTGCCGGCTCGTCGGCCGCCTCCGGCTGCACCGGGATCAGCAGCTCCATCGTGACCTCGGCGGGCCGCTCGGCCGGCGCGTCGGCGCCCTCCGCGTCCTCATGTGCCGCGAGATCGTCCGCGGACTCGTCCCCGCGGCCGGGCGCGGACTCCTCCGCCTCCCCGGCAGGGGCGTCCGCCTCCGCCGGCTCGTCGTCACCGTCCGACTGGGCGTCCTCCGCGGGGGCCTGCGCGTACTGCCCTGCCGAGCCCCCCGCAGGGACCGGCGAGGACCCGTCCGCGTCACCCGATGCCGGTGTCTCCACGCCATCCGACGCGGCACCCCCCGCACGGACCTGCGCGGACTGCCCTGCCGAGCTCCCCGCGAGGGCCTGCGCGGACTGCCCTGCCGAACCCTCCGCAGGGGCCTGCGCGGACTGCCCTGCCGAACCCTCCGCAGGGGTCTCCGCAGAAACCGGCGAGGACCCGTCCGCGTCACCCGCCGCCGGCGACTCCGTCGGCTCGCCCGGTGCCTCACCACCGGGCGAGCCCTGGTGGCGTACCGCCTTCTCCGCCAGGGCGACCAGCGGGTCGTCCGGCTCCGTGCGGCCGTGGAGGACGTTGGAGTTGGCCTCGGCGTCGGCGCCCGGGAGGGCGTACGTGGTGCCGGTGACGGAGGCGGGGACCGCGCCGGGGGTGGCGGGCGCCAGCAGGGGATCGGGGAGGACGACGACCGCGGCGATGCCGCCCTGCTTCTGCTCGCGCAGCTTGACCCGGACCCCGTGCCGGTGGGCGAGCCGGGCCACGACGTACAGGCCGAGGCCGAGACCGTCCTCGGCCTCCGCGTCGTACGTGACCTCCGGGTCGAAGTCGGACAGCCGGGCGTTGAGCCGCTCCAGCCGCTCCCCGGTCATGCCGATGCCCTCGTCCTGGACGGAGAGCATGACCTCGCCGTTCTCCAGCAGCCAGCCGGAGACCTCGACGGGCAGGTCGGGCGGGGAGAACGAGGTGGCGTTCTCCATGAGCTCGGCCAGCAGGTGGGACAGGTCGTCCGCGGCGAATCCGGCGATGTGCGCGTGCGGCGGCAGCGCGGCGATCCGGACCCGCTCGTACCGCTCGATCTCGCTGACCGCGGCCCGTACGACGTCCACCAGCGGAACCGGACCCGCCGTGTGCCGGCCCTGCTCGGTGCCGGCGAGGACGAGGAGGTTCTCGCTGTGCCGGCGCATCACCGTGGCGAAGTGGTCGAGCTTGAACAGGGTGGCCAGCCGGTCCGGGTCGTCCTCCCGCTCCTCCAGCCCCTCGATGACGCCGAGCTGACGCTCGACCAGCCCCAAGGTGCGCAGGGCGAGGTTGACGAACGTACCGCCGATGCCGGCGCGCAGCCGCTCCAGATGGGCGGCGGACTCGGCGAGTTCGGTGCGCAGTTCCTCGCGGGCGTCGGCCATCTTCTGCCGCTGGCCCACGAGGTGCTTGCGGTCGGCCTCCAGGGTGGCGATCCGCTCGGCGAGGGCGGCGGCGCGCGCGTGCAGGGCGTTGACGGAGCGGACGACCTGGGCGAACTCGTCGTTGCGGCCGGTGAAGGCGACCGGCTCCTGGCCGAGGGGGTCCTCCGCCTCGGCGAGGCGGGCGGAGCCCCGGCGCAGCACCGACAGCGGGCGCGTCAGGGTGCGGGCCATCGCCGTGGCGATGCCGATCGCGAGCAGCATCAGGGCGCCGAGGGCGGCGATCCGGATCTCCAGCGCGGTGACGTCGTCGTCGCGGAGCCGGGCGAGGTCCTTGGTGCGCTGGTCGAAGAGCGCGGACTCGACGCCGCGCATCGTGTCGATCCGCGCGGTGAGCGCGGCCCGCAGCTTCTTGACGCTGGTGTCGAGATCGTCGTCGGAGAGGACGGGCTCGTCGGTGAGGCGTGCCAGGTACTTCTCCGCGGTCTCGACCTCGGGTCCGGTGACCGTGGAGTCGTAGGAGCCGCGGGCGGCCTTGGGCGCGGTCTCGCGGAAGTCGGCGAGGGCCGCGTCGGAGCGCAGCCGGGCCTGGAGCGCGGCGGCGGTCAGCGCGTCGCGCCGCTTCGTGTCGGCGTCCGAGGAACCGGTGACGGTGGACGGCAGGCCGGTGATCGGGTCGATCACGGTCTGGGTGGTGGTCGGCACGTTCAGCGCGGCGAGCAGCAGTCCGCGGGTGGCGGCGGCCTGCTGGACGGCGGAGTCCAGCTCGGTGAGCGCGTAGGCGCCGGAGCCGGCGCGGGGCGGGATCCGCTCCGCGAGCTGTTCGGCGAGCCGGTGCAACCGGGTGATGGCGGTGGAGTACGCCTGATGCGCTTCGAGAGCACTGCTCTTGCCCGTGAGCGCCGCTCTGCGCACGGTGGCGACGGCGTCGAGGCCGTCGCGCAGCTCCTGCGGCATGTCGGTGTCGGTGCGCAGCTCCTCGACCTGCCGGTCGACGCGGGCGCTGTGCTCCTCGGAGGGCGCCTTGGACTCGGGGCGGCCGGCCGCGACGTAGGGGACGACCTCGTCGCGCTCGTCGGCGAGGGAGTGCGCCAGGGTGAGGGCGTCCTGGGTCTGCTCGGCGAGCGTCACCAGGTCCTGCGAGTCCTTGAGCTGCCCGGAGGCCGTGAGTACGGAGGGTGCCCCGGCCGCGGCGATCGCGGCGGCCACCACGGCCACGGCGACGATGAGCCGGTTGCGTACATGGGTGGGGCGACCCCTGCCGACGGTGGGCTTCTGCTCCGCGTCCCCCGTGGGGGCCGTCTGCTTGCCTGTGCGACGAGGCCGCGACTTCTGCACCGGTGCTCGCATTCCTGACTCGTGTACCCGTGGATCCGGGTGACGCTCCGTCAACGGGTGCGGGCGTTCACCCCGAGCTCTTGACCGTGCTCGGACAGCGAGGCGCCCCCATCGCTCCCCGACCCTCCCAGTGAGCGTGGACAGTGGATGCGCATCACCTGACCCGCCACTCGAAGGAGTGAACCCCGGAGGTGAGTTGAGGGGCAAGTTCCGCCACCTCCCGCAGCGGCCCCGCACGGCAGGCCGGTTGGACGTCTGCGGCGGGCGGTGGCAATATTCGCCGCCACGTCTTCCCGGAGCACTGTATTCCCTCCCAAACCAGGCGCCTGACCTGCGCGGCTACACGGATCCGGCGACCGGCGAGAGCCTTTCAAGGCCCTTGTGGAGGGGTCGTGCAGACTGGCGGGATGCGTACGGAGCTTGTTTCGGAGCCCGGTGATCCCGGCCGCCCCAACGAGGACTTCGCGAGCGTCGGGCTTCCGGCCTCCGGACAGGGCGGTTCGCTCGTGGTGCTGGACGGGGTCACACCACCGGGGGACGGCGGCGGATGTCTGCATTCCGTGCCCTGGTTCACCGCGCGACTGGGCGGGGCGCTGACCGAACTGACCGTTTCCCTCCCGGATGTTCCCCTGACCGAGCTGCTCTCCCGCGCCCTCGCGCGTACCGCCGCCGCTCACGCGGCAACCTGTGACCTTTCTCACCCCCGTACGCCGCAGGCGACCGTGGTGCTGGCCCGCTGGTCACCGGCCTCGGTGGACTACCTGGTGCTGTCCGACTCGGCCCTGCTCGTCGAGTCCCCCGACGGGACGGTCACCCCGTTCCTGGACGACCGTCTGGACCGGCTGCCCCGTTCGGCCCTGGCCTCCCACACCCTGGTGGACACCACGCTGCGCAACAAGGAGGGCGGCTTCTTCACGGCGGCGGCGGATCCCTCGGTGGCCTCCCGCGCGGTCACCGGTTCGCTGCCGCGCGACGGGGTGCGCGCCCTGGCCGCCCTGACGGACGGTGCGGCGCGCTGGGTGGAGAGGTTCCACGAGGGCGACTGGACGGACTGCCTCACCCTGGTCCGCAAGGAGGGTGCCCGGTCCCTGGTGGACCGCGTACGGGCCCTGGAGCGGGCGGGCGCGGACCGGGTGGCGCCGCGCCGCGGCAAGACGCACGACGACGCGACGGTGGTGTACGCCGAGCTGTCACCCCGTTAGCGGTATCCCGTACGGGGTCACTTCTCCATGCCCCGGTTGAGCTGGTTCAGCAGCCGGGCGAGCTCCGTGACCTCGTCGGGGTTCCAGTCGGCGAGCCGGCCGGCGTAGCGCGCGCGGCGGGCCTCGCGGACCCTGCGGACCCGTTCGTGGCCCTCCCGCGTGAGGGCGATCAGCCAGGCGCGGCCGTCG
This sequence comes from Streptomyces sp. NPDC059787, assembly GCF_042732315.1. Lineage (NCBI taxonomy): Bacteria > Bacillati > Actinomycetota > Actinomycetes > Kitasatosporales > Streptomycetaceae > Streptomyces > Streptomyces sp. NPDC059787. The sequence goes on along the minus strand of NZ_JBHWHX010000010.1, from coordinate 90,238 downwards.
GCGGGGTCCGGCTCGCGGGCGACGAGGCCGAGCTGCTCCAGCGCGCGCAGCTGGCGCGACATCGTCGCCTTGCCGACGCCGATGTAGGCGGCGAGCTCGGTGGCCCGCTGCCGGCCGCACTCATCCAGACGGACCAGCAGCCCGTACGCGGACGGCTCCAGGTCGGGATGGACCGCGCGGGCCATCTCCCCCTGGCTGGCCCGGGCGCGTCGCAGCAGCACCGTCAACTCGCGTTCCAGCGCGAGGAATCCCGGCTGGTCCACACCCGGCGCGGGCTCCGGGGAGGCGGCGCGCTCTTCGCCTCGGTGTCCTTGTTCGTGCACGTCTGCCCCTGCTTCGGTTTTCCGGCTCTGAAAGTTTCCCGCCAAGTGGCGACGTCGCCGCAGCTCCACCAGTATTTCGCAGGCGTAGACCAACGGCGGCCGGGGGCGCCTCCCACGTCTTCCAGGCGGTGGGAGAGAACGCCCCGCCCCCGTCGTGGTCCACGTGTGCGGTTTCCCCACCAGGCGATTGCGTGGCACGCCCACCACATGGGACGTGGGTCACGTTCCGGGTTCGCCCCACACCGACCTTTCGGAGATGCGTCATGCCTGTGCACAGATCCGGCCCCCTCCGCATACGCGCGCTCGCGACCGCCGGCGCGGTCCTGCTCGCGGTGCTCTCCCTCCCCCACCCGGCCGTCGCGGCCGAATCCGCCCCCACCGCGCCTCCGCGCGGCTCCGCCCGCATGGGCATGGGTGTCGCCGCCCACGACGGCAGCGGCGGCCTCCCCACCGTCCGATCCACCCGGACGGAGGGTGTGGACGTCTCCAGCCACCAGGGTGACGTCGCCTGGGCGACCCTGTGGAACAGCGGGGTCCGCTGGGCCTACGCCAAGGCCACGGAGGGGACGTACTACACCAACCCGTACCACTCGCAGCAGTACGGCGGCTCCTACGACGCCGGCATGGTCCGCGGCGCCTACCACTTCGGTACGCCCGACACGGCGAGCGGCGCCGCCCAGGCCGACTACTTCGTCGACCGCGGCGGCGACTGGTCCGCGGACGGGCGGACCCTGCCGGGCGTGCTCGACATCGAGTGGAACCCGTACGGCGACGCCTGTTACGACAAGTCGCAGAGCGCGATGGTGAGCTGGATCCGCGACTTCCTGGAGCAGTACCGGTACCGCACCGGCCGGGACGCCGTCATCTACACGGCCACCAGCTGGTGGAAGCAGTGCACCGGCAACTACGCCGGCTTCGCCGCCACCACCCCGCTGTGGATCGCCCGGTACGCCTCCACCGTGGGCGAACTGCCCGCGGGCTGGAGCACGTACACGATGTGGCAGTACACCTCGACCGGCCCGACCGTCGGGGACCACGACCTCTTCAACGGCACCCTGGACCGGGTGCGGACCTTCGCGCTGGGCTGACCCGGCCGGTCCCTGCCGGGCGTGGAGGCCGTCGGCGAAGCCGGCGGCAGGACGCCGACGGGAGCGGATCTCCCGCCGGAACGGCCCACCGGCGGCGTGCCGCCGGTGGATCCGCTCCCGTCGTGGCCCCGGGGCCTGCGTCTGGAACCGGCCTGACAGATCCGCCGGCAGCGGCCGGGCGCGGTGAAGGCCCGGGCCTCCCTCACGGGACCCGGGCCTTCCTCATCCGATCGCGTCCGTCACGCCGCGACCGGAACCTCAGGCACCGCGCCGTTGGTGGCCGGCGACAGCGCCAGTTCCAGGACCTGGCGGACGTCGGTGACGGCGTGGACGTCGAGCTTGTCCAGCACCTCCGCCGGGACGTCGTCCAGGTCGGGCTCGTTGCGCTTGGGAATGATCACGGTGGTGATCCCCGCGCGGTGCGCGGCGAGCAGCTTCTGCTTCACCCCGCCGATCGGCAGCACCCGCCCGGTCAGCGAGACCTCACCGGTCATCGCCACGTCCGTGCGGACCAGCCGGCCGGAGAGCAGCGAGGCCAGGGCGGTGGTCATCGTGACACCCGCGCTCGGGCCGTCCTTGGGCACCGCGCCCGCCGGGAAGTGGATGTGCGCGCCCCGGTCCTTCAGGTCGCCCACCGGCAGCTCCAGTTCGGCGCCGTGACTGCGCAGGAAGCTCAGCGCGATCTGCGCGGACTCCTTCATCACGTCACCCAGCTGGCCGGTCAGGGTCAGCCCCGCCGCACCCGTCTCCGGGTCGGCCAGGGACGCCTCCACGTAGAGGACGTCCCCGCCGGCACCGGTCACCGCGAGCCCGGTGGCGACACCGGGGACGGCGGTACGGCGCTCGGCCGGGTCCTGGGCGGACTCGGGCACGTGGTGCGGCCGGCCGATCAGGCCCCGCAGGTCGCCGTCGGTCACGGTGAAGGGCAGCTTCCGCTCCCCCAGTTCGTGCTGGGCGGCGATCTTGCGCAGCAGCCGCGCGATGGACCGCTCCAGGGTGCGCACACCCGCCTCGCGCGTGTACTCGCCGGCCAGCTTGCGCAGCGCGCCCTCGTCGAGCGTCACCTCGTCCTCGGCCAGTCCGGCGCGCTCCAGCTGGCGCGGGAGCAGGTGGTCGCGGGCGATGACGACCTTCTCGTCCTCGGTGTAGCCGTCGAGGCGGACCAGCTCCATGCGGTCGAGCAGGGCCTCCGGGATGGCCTCCAGGACGTTGGCCGTCGCGAGGAACACGACGTCGGACAGGTCGAGCTCGACCTCCAGGTAGTGGTCCCGGAAGGTGTGGTTCTGCGCCGGGTCGAGGACTTCGAGCAGGGCCGCGGCCGGGTCGCCCCGGAAGTCGGAGCCCACCTTGTCGATCTCGTCGAGGAGCACGACCGGGTTCATCGACCCGGCTTCCTTGATCGCCCGCACGATCCGGCCGGGCAGCGCGCCGACGTACGTACGGCGGTGGCCGCGGATCTCGGCCTCGTCGCGGACGCCGCCGAGGGCGACGCGGACGAACTTGCGGCCCATCGCGTGGGCGACGGATTCGCCGAGCGACGTCTTGCCGACACCGGGCGGGCCCACCAGGGCCAGTACGGCACCGCCCCCCCGTCGCCCACCACCACCCTCAACCGAGGCGCTTCGCGCCGCCCCCTGGTCTCGCCGTCCGCCGACCACGCCCAGGCCCCGGTCGCCGCGCCGCTTGCGCACCGCCAGGTACTCGGTGATCCGCTCCTTCACGTCCTCCAGGCCCGCGTGCTCGGCGTCGAGGACCGCCTGGGCGCCCCGGATGTCGTAGGCGTCCTCGGTGCGCTCGTTCCACGGCATCTCCAGGACCGTGTCGAGCCAGGTACGGATCCAGGAGCCCTCGGGCGACTGGTCGGAGGAGCGCTCCAGCTTGTCGACCTCCTTGAGCGCGGCCTCGCGGACCTTCTCCGGCAGGTCGGCGGCCTCGACGCGGGCGCGGTAGTCGTCGGACTCCTCGCCCTCCTGCTCGCCGTTGAGCTCGCGCAGCTCCTTGCGTACGGCTTCGAGCTGGCGGCGCAGCAGGAACTCGCGCTGCTGCTTGTCGACGCCCTCCTGGACGTCCTTGGCGATGGTCTCGGCGACGTCCTGCTCGGCGAGGTGGTCGCGCAGCTGCTGGGTGGCGAGCCTCAGCCGGGCCACCGGGTCGGTGGTCTCCAGCAGGGCGGTCTTCTGTTCGGTGGTCAGGAACGGCGAGTAGCCGGAGTTGTCGGCCAGCGCGGAGACGTCCTCGATGGCCTGGACCCGGTCGACGACCTGCCAGGCGCCGCGCTTGCGCAGCCAGGCGGTGGCGAGCGCCTTGTACTCCTTGACGAGTTCGGTCACGTGCCCCGGCAGCGGCTCGGGCACGGTCTCGTCGATACGGGTGCCCTCCACCCACAGCGCGGCTCCCGGCCCGGTGGTCCCGGCGCCGATGCGCACGCGGTCCCGGCCGCGGATCAGGGCACCCGGGTCACCGTCGGCGAGTCTGCCGACCTGCTCGACCGTGCCCAGCACGCCCGTACCGGCGTACGTCCCGTCGACGCGTGGCACCAGGAGCACCTTGGGCTTTCCCGGTGCGGTGCGGGCGGCGGCCTGGGCGGCCTCCACCGCGGCGCGCACCTCGGAATCGCTCAGGTCCAGCGGAACCACCATCCCGGGCAGCACGACCTCGTCGTCGAGCGGCAGCACAGGCAGGGCGAGCGGTGTGGACTCAGCAGCCATGATCTCCCCTTCGGCAGTCAAGTTGAGCTATGCCGACTCAATGCTTGTGAGCCGCCGAATGTTCCCGGGACCGCGTTCGCTCTGAGCGATCACCGTCCCGGGGTGCCGGAGCCCCTGACCGCCTCGGAGAGGGAACTGTCAGGATGAACGCATGTCCACCCCGTACGACATTCCCGAACCCCCCGAAGTCCTGGACCGCCGCGAGGGCCCGTACGGCGAGGTCGTGCTGCGCAGGCACGGCGACCTGATGCAGATCATCGCCAACGGCTGCTTCCTGATGGACACCTCCGACGGCCGTTCGGAGCGGCGGCTCGTCGACGCCGCGCTGGCCGCCCTCGGCCCCCGCGCGGTGGACCCGCACGTGCTGATCGGCGGTCTCGGGGTCGGCTTCTCGCTCTCGCACGCCGCCGGGCAGCCCCGCTGGGGACGGATCGCCGTGGTGGAGCGCGAACCGGCGATCATCGAGTGGCACCGTGCGGGGCCACTGACCGGGCTCTCCGCGCGGGCCCTCGCCGACCCGCGCACGGAGATCGTCGAGGCGGATCTCGTCCGTTACCTCGATGAGACGTCGGACACGTTCGACGCGCTCTGCCTCGACATCGACAACGGGCCCGACTGGACCGTCACCGAGGACAACGACGGGCTCTACTCGGCGGCCGGACTGGCCGCCTGCGCAAGGGCGTTGAGGCCGGACGGGGTACTCGCCGTGTGGTCGGCGAAGCCGTCCCCGGAATTCGAGGGAACCTTGCGGAATGCCGGGTTCCAACAGGTGCGTACCGAAGAGATCCCCGTTGCCCGGGGCGTTCCGGACGTCGTGCACCTCGGCGTCCGCCCTGGATAGCAAAGCCGCGGTGGATCCCCGTACGCTGCTGCCCTGACGCGGTCATTCAAGCGTCAATCGCAGTGATGCGCAGACGACGGATCACCCCACGGATTCCGGAAAAAGCACACCTCAGGGGCGGGCGATGGAGCAGACACAGACCTCCCACAACGGCACGGCCACGACCACTCCCGGCGCCCAGCGCCGGGTCCTGGTGGTCGAGGACGACGCGACGATCGTGGACGCCATCGCGACTCGCCTGCGCGCCGAGGGATTCCTGGTGCAAACGGCGGGCGACGGCCCGTCCGCGGTGGACACGGCGGAGGCTTGGCAGCCCGATCTGCTGATCCTCGACATCATGCTGCCCGGTTTCGACGGCCTGGAGGTCTGCCGGCGCGTGCAGGCCCAGCGGCCGGTGCCGGTGATGATGCTCACCGCGCGTGACGACGAGACCGACATGCTGGTCGGGCTGGGCGTCGGCGCCGACGACTACATGACGAAGCCCTTCTCCATGCGGGAGCTGGCGGCCCGGGTGCACGTACTGCTGCGCCGCATGGAGCGGGCGGCCCTCGCGGCGACGACCCCGCGCAGCGGCATCCTGCGCCTGGGCGAGCTGGAGATCGACCACGCGCAGCGCAGGGTGCGGGTGCGCAGCGAGGACGTCCATCTGACGCCCACCGAGTTCGACCTCCTGGTGTGCCTGGCGAACACCCCCCGCGCGGTGCTCTCCCGTGAGCAGCTGCTGGCCGAGGTGTGGGACTGGGCGGACGCCTCCGGCACCCGTACGGTCGACAGCCACATCAAGGCGCTGCGCCGGAAGATCGGCGCCGAGCGCATCCGCACCGTGCACGGCGTGGGCTACGCCCTGGAGACGCCGACGCCATGAGCGACGGTCCGGCCGGACGCAGAGGCCCCGGGGCGCGGCAGCCCTGGGGCGGTGTACGCCCGTTCTCGATCAAGACCAAGCTGGGTGCGCTGGTCGTCGTCTCGGTCCTGATCACCACGGGACTGTCGGTGATCGCCGTGCACACCAAGACGGAGCTGCGCTTCATCACGATCTTCTCGATGATCGCGACGCTGCTCATCACGCAGTTCGTGGCGCACTCGCTCACCGCGCCGCTGGACGACATGAACGCCGTGGCCCGTTCCATCTCGCACGGCGACTACACCCGCCGGGTGCGCGAGAACCGCTGGGACGAGCTCGGCGACCTGGCCCGGACGATCAACGTCATGGCCGACGAGCTGGAGGCCCAGGACCGCCAGCGCAAGGAGCTGGTCGCCAACGTCTCGCACGAGCTGCGCACGCCCATCGCGGGCCTGCGCGCGGTGCTGGAGAACATCGTCGACGGCATCACCCGGGCCGACCCCGAGACGATGCGCACGGCCCTGAAGCAGACCGAGCGGCTGGGCCGCCTCGTGGAGACGCTCCTCGACCTGTCCCGCCTGGACAACGGCGTGGTGCCGCTGAAGAAGCGGCGGTTCGAGGTGTGGCCGTACCTGTCCGGGGTGCTGAAGGAGGCCAACATGGTCTCCACGGCCCGCGCGGGCATGGCCTCCGGATCGGGCAGCCACACCCGTACGGACGTCCATCTGCACCTCGACGTGTCGCCGCTGGAACTCGTCGCGCACGCCGACCCCGAGCGCATCCACCAGGTCGTCGCCAACCTCATCGACAACGCGGTCAAGCACAGCCCGCCGCACGGCCGGGTGACGGTCCGGGCACGGCCCGGGGACCAGCCGGAGTCGCTGGAGCTCGAGGTGCTGGACGAGGGGCCCGGCATCCCGCGGACCGAGTGGCACCGCGTCTTCGAGCGGTTCAACCGGGGCAACGTCAACCGGCCGCACGGTCCGGGCAGCGACGGCGGCACCGGTCTCGGCCTGGCGATCGCCCGCTGGGCCGTCGATCTGCACGGCGGCCGGATCGGAGTGGCCGAATCCGAGCGGGGCTGCCGGATTCTCATCACCCTTCCGGGAGCGTCATCCGTACCAAGTTGACGTAAAGTTCGAAGCGGAGCCGCAAGATCCATCCGTGTTCGCACTGACGGACACGTGTGATCAGGCAGAGGCCCGCGCGAACCGCGCGCCGGGGCCCCTCCGAGCGATCCCTGAAGCGGCCCGGAGACGCGGAACCAGGGTTGTTTCCCGCCATTTCCCGCGCCGAAACACCCGCCGTGATGTGACTTACACGACGATGGACGGGCCCGGCCTGACCTTCTCGCTCTCGGGGGCGTAGCCTTTATTTCCGCTGTCCATCATCTTGCGAAGCGGAAGAGGGCGGTTGACGCCGTGTCGCCACAGTCCCCCAGTAACTCGAGCATCTCGACCGACACCGACCAAGCGGGTAAGAACCCCGCTGCGGCCTTCGGTGCCAACGAATGGCTCGTCGACGAGATCTACCAGCAGTACCTCCAGGACCCGAACTCGGTGGACCGAGCCTGGTGGGACTTCTTCGCCGACTACAAGCCGGGCGCGCCTGCGACCTCGGCTCCGGCGGGTACCGCGGCCGCGGGGGCCGCGGGAACCTCCCCATCCCCGGCCCAGCCGGCCACCCCGGCCCAGCCCGCCGCGCCCGCTCCGGCGGCCGCGCGGCCCGCCGCCGCACCCGCCGCTCAGCCGGCCGCCAAGGCGCCCGCCGCCCCGGCCCAGGCTCCGGCTCCCGCCCCGGCGAGGGCCGCCGCGCCCGCCGCCAAGCCGGCCGCCGCGAAGCCCAAGGCCGAGCCCGCGACCGAGGCCAAGGCCGGCCCCGAGCAGGTCACCCTGCGCGGCCCGTCCGCCGCCGTGGCGAAGAACATGGACGCCTCCCTCGAGCTGCCCACGGCCACGTCCGTGCGCGCGGTCCCGGTGAAGCTCCTGTTCGACAACCGCATCGTCATCAACAACCACCTCAAGCGGGCCCGGGGCGGGAAGATCTCCTTCACGCACCTCATCGGCTACGCGATGGTGCAGGCCATCAAGGCCATGCCGGCGATGAACCACTCGTTCGCGCGGGTGGACGGCAAGCCGACCCTGGTGAAGCCGGAGCACGTCAACCTCGGTCTGGCCATCGACCTGGTGAAGCCCAACGGCGACCGCCAGCTGGTCGTCGCGGCCATCAAGAAGGCCGAGACGCTGAACTTCTTCGAGTTCTGGCAGGCCTACGAGGACATCGTCCGTCGCGCCCGCGACAACAAGCTGACGATGGACGACTTCACCGGCGTCACGGTCTCCCTGACCAACCCCGGCGGCCTCGGCACCGTCCACTCCGTGCCGCGCCTGATGCCCGGCCAGTCGGTGATCATGGGCGTCGGCTCCATGGACTACCCGGCGGAGTTCCAGGGCACCTCCCAGGACACCCTGAACAAGCTCGGCATCTCCAAGGTCATGACGCTCACGTCGACCTACGACCACCGGGTGATCCAGGGCGCCGCCTCCGGCGAGTTCCTGCGCGCGGTCGCCAACCTCCTGCTCGGCGAGAAGAACTTCTACGACGAGATCTTCGAGGCGCTGCGCATCCCCTACGAGCCGGTCCGCTGGCTCAAGGACATCGACGCCTCCCACGACGACGACGTCACCAAGGCCGCCCGCGTCTTCGAGCTGATCCACTCCTACCGGGTCCGCGGCCACGTCATGGCCGACACCGACCCGCTGGAGTACCGCCAGCGCAAGCACCCCGACCTGGACATCGTCGAGCACGGCCTCACCCTGTGGGACCTGGAGCGCGAGTTCGCCGTCGGCGGCTTCGCCGGCAAGTCCCTGATGAAGCTGCGCGACATCCTCGGCGTGCTGCGCGACTCGTACTGCCGCACCACCGGTGTCGAGTTCATGCACATCCAGGACCCCAAGCAGCGCAAGTGGATCCAGGACCGCATCGAGCGCTCGCACACCAAGCCGGAGCGCGAGGAGCAGCTGCGCATCCTGCGCCGGCTGAACGCGGCGGAGGCCTTCGAGACCTTCCTGCAGACGAAGTACGTCGGCCAGAAGCGCTTCTCCCTGGAGGGCGGCGAGTCCGTCATCCCGCTGCTCGACGCGGTGCTGGACTCGGCCGCCGAGTCCCGCCTGGACGAGGTCGTCATCGGCATGGCCCACCGCGGCCGGCTGAACGTGCTGGCCAACATCGTCGGCAAGTCGTACGCGCAGATCTTCCGCGAGTTCGAGGGCAACCTCGACCCGAAGTCGATGCACGGCTCCGGCGACGTGAAGTACCACCTGGGCGCCGAGGGCACCTTCACCGGCCTGGACGGCGAGCAGATCAAGGTCTCCCTGGTCGCGAACCCCTCGCACCTGGAGGCGGTGGACCCGGTCCTGGAGGGCGTCTCCCGCGCCAAGCAGGACATCATCGGCAAGGGCGGCACGGACTTCACCGTCCTGCCGGTGGCGATCCACGGCGACGCGGCCTTCGCCGGCCAGGGCGTGGTGGCCGAGACCCTGAACATGTCGCAGCTGCGCGGCTACCGCACCGGCGGCACGGTCCACGTCGTCATCAACAACCAGGTCGGCTTCACCGCCGCCCCGGAGTCGTCGCGCTCGTCGATGTACGCGACGGACGTGGCCCGCATGATCGAGGCCCCGATCTTCCACGTGAACGGCGACGACCCGGAGGCCGTGGTCCGCGTCGCGCGGCTCGCCTTCGAGTTCCGTCAGGCGTTCAACAAGGACGTGGTGATCGACCTCATCTGCTACCGCCGCCGCGGTCACAACGAGTCGGACAACCCGGCCTTCACCCAGCCGCTGATGTACGACCTGATCGACAAGAAGCGCTCGGTGCGCAAGCTGTACACCGAGTCCCTCATCGGTCGCGGCGACATCACCCTGGAAGAGGCCGAGCAGGCGCTGCAGGACTACCAGGGCCAGCTGGAGAAGGTCTTCACGGAGGTCCGCGAGGCCACCTCGCAGCCGGCCGCGGTCGAGCCCTCGGACCCGCAGGCCGAGTTCCCGGTCGCCGTGAACACCGCGGTGACCACGGAGACCGTCAAGCGGATCGCCGAGTCCCAGGTCAACATCCCCGACCACATCACCGTCCACCCGCGTCTGCTGCCGCAGCTCCAGCGCCGGGCGTCGATGGTCGAGGACGGCACCATCGACTGGGGCATGGGCGAGACCCTCGCCTTCGGCTCCCTGCTCCTCGAGGGCGTCCCGGTCCGGCTCGCCGGCCAGGACTCCCAGCGCGGCACCTTCGGCCAGCGCCACGCGGTCATCATCGACCGCAGCACGGGCGAGGAGTACACGCCGCTGCAGTACCTCTCCGAGGACCAGTCGCGGCTCAACGTCTACAACTCCCTGCTGTCCGAGTACGCGGCGATGGGCTTCGAGTACGGCTACTCGCTGGCCCGCCCCGACGCGCTCGTGCTGTGGGAGGCGCAGTTCGGCGACTTCGTCAACGGCGCGCAGACGGTCGTGGACGAGTTCATCTCGTCGGCCGAGCAGAAGTGGAGCCAGACCTCCGGTGTGGTCCTGCTCCTCCCGCACGGCTACGAGGGCCAGGGCCCGGACCACTCCTCGGCCCGCCCGGAGCGGTTCCTGCAGCTCTGCGCCCAGAACAACATGACGGTCGCGATGCCGACCTCGCCGTCGAACTACTTCCACCTCCTGCGGTGGCAGGTGCACAACCCGCACCACAAGCCGCTGGTCGTCTTCACCCCGAAGTCGATGCTGCGCCTGAAGGCCGCGGCCTCGAAGGCGGAGGAGTTCACCACGGGCCAGTTCCGCCCGGTCATCGGCGACGCCTCGGTCGACCCGGCCGCGGTCAGGAAGGTCGTCTTCACCGCCGGCAAGGTCTACTACGACCTGGAGGCCGAGCGGCAGAAGCGCGGCGCGACGGACACCGCGATCATCCGCATCGAGCGCCTGTACCCGCTGCCGGGTGCGGAGCTCCAGGCGGAGATCAAGAAGTACCCGAACGCCGAGAAGTACCTGTGGGCCCAGGAGGAGCCGGCGAACCAGGGTGCCTGGCCGTTCATCGCGCTCAACCTGATCGACCACCTGGACCTGGCGGTCGGCGCCGACGTCCCGCACGACGAGCGTCTGCGCCGCATCTCGCGGCCGCACGGCTCGTCCCCGGCGGTCGGCTCCGCGAAGCGCCACCAGGCCGAGCAGGAGCAGCTGGTGCGCGAGGTCTTCGAGGCGTAACCGGCAGCAGTACGCGCGCGGGCCGCACCCCTCTCACGGGGGGTGCGGCCCGCCCGTTTTCCCGCACATATCCTTGACCTCATGTACTTCACGGACCGTGGCATCGAGGAACTGGAGAAGCGGCGCGGGGAGGAGGAGGTCACCTTCGAGTGGCTGGCCGAACAGCTCCGCACCTTCGTCGACCTCAACCCCGACTTCGAGGTCCCGGTGGAACGCCTGGCCACCTGGCTGGCCCGCCTGGACGACGAGGACGAGGACTAGCACCCCACGGGGCGGCACCCCCGCCAAGCCAACCGCCCCCATCCGCACACCGCGTCGCCCGCGATCAGCCGCACGCGCCGCTCCTACGAACAGCCGCGCCCCCGCGTCTTCGCGTTCCCACGTTCCCGCATTCCCGCGGGCAGTCGTGCCCCCGCGTCTTCGCATTCCCGCGGGCAGTCGTGCCTCCCCCAGTGCCTTAAGGGCCTGGGAGGTACCCCCAGGGCGGCACGGGTGGGCGCGACGGCACCCCGCAAGCGCCGGGCAGCGCGACCCACCCCCGCCCAGCACCAACACCGGTACACATCGCCATCGGCACACTCACAGGCCGACGGATCACCAGAACGAGTGCCTTGACTTTCCCCTGCCGCGATATATCGTGAATCACGTAAGACGCGATATGCCGCGTCATCGTCGACCGCTTCGTTCCCAGGAGGTCCCCCATGCCCGAGTGGTCCGTCGCGGAACCCACAAAGCTCACCTTCGACACCCCCGTGAGCACCCTGCACGTCCGCATCGTCAACGGCACAGTGAACATCGTCGGCACCGACGCCCCCTCCGCCCACCTCCAGGTCTCCGAGATCGAGGGCCCACCCCTGGTCGTCACCCAGAAGGGCGGCACCCTCACGGTGGCCTACGACGACCTGCCCTGGAAGGGCTTCCTCAAGTGGCTCGACCGCAAGGGCTGGCACCGCAGCGCGGTGGTCTCCCTCGCCGTCCCGGCCCGGACCCGGGTCGAGGTGGGCGTGGTCGGCGCCGGCGCCGTGGTCTCCGGTATCCAGGGCGCCGCCTCGGTGAAGGGCGTCGCCGGCGACACCACCCTGGTCGCCCTCTCCGGCCCCGTCCGCGCGGACACCGTCTCCGGGAGCGTGGAGGCCCAGTCCGTCACCGGCGACCTCCGCTTCGCCTCCGTCTCCGGCGACCTCACCGTCGTCGAGGGCTCCGGCTCCTCCGTACGGGCGGACACGGTCAGCGGCTCCATGATCGTGGACCTCGACCCCGACGGCCCCACCGACGTCAAGCTGACCAGCGTCTCGGGCGAGATCGCCATCCGGCTGCCGGACCCGGCGGACGCCGAGGTGGAGGCCAACACCGCGAGCGGCGCGATCTCCAACGCCTTCGACGACCTCCGGGTACAGGGCATGTGGGGCGCCCACAAGCTCACCGGCCGTCTGGGCGCGGGCAGCGGCAAGCTGCGCGCCACCACCGTCTCCGGCTCCATCGCCCTGCTGCGCCGCCCGGCCGGACAGGACGAGCCCGAACCGCGGGACGACGCGGGAGACAATGCCGGTACGACCGACAAGAAGGTGCTCTGACATGCCCCCCGTCTTCGCCCACGGACGCCTCCGCCTCTACCTGCTGAAGCTGCTGGACGAGGCCCCGCGCCACGGCTACGAGGTGATCCGCCTCCTCGAGGAGCGCTTCCAGGGGCTGTACGCACCCTCCGCGGGCACGGTCTACCCGCGCCTGGCCAAGCTGGAGGCGGAGGGCCTGGTCACCCACACCACCGAGGGCGGCCGCAAGGTCTACTCCATCACGGACGCCGGCCGCGCCGAACTGGCCGACCGCAGCGGCGAGCTGGCCGATCTGGAGCTGGAGATCCGGGAGTCGGTCGCCGAGCTGGCCGCCGAGATCCGGGCCGACGTCAGCGGCGCGGCGGGTGATCTGCGCCGCGAGATGCGGGCCGCGGCCGGCAAGGCCCGCCAGAGCCGTACGGGCGGGGCGTCCACCGAGGAGGAAGGCGCTTTCGGCGACTTCGGGGTCTTCGGCAACAAGGACGCCTGGCAGGCGGCCAAGGAGGAGATGCGCCGCGCCAAGCAGGAGTGGAAGGAACAGGCCCGCCGCGCCAAGGACGAGAGCCGCCGCTCCCGCGAGGAGGCCCAGCGCGCCCGCCGCCAGGCCAAGGAGGCCCAGGACAGGGCGCAGGAGGAGGTGCAGCGCATCGTGCGCCAGGTCCAGGAGCAGGTGCAGGACCACTTCGCCCGGGGCGACTGGCCGACAGGCCTGCGGGAGGGCCTCGGTGAACTGGCCAAGGGGATGAGCGGATTCGGCAAGGACTTCGCCTTCGGTCGCACCGGCGCGGGGACCTCCGACAAGACCTCGGAGCCGTCGTACTCGGAGACGCCCGAGGACTTCCCCGCCGACTACACCCCGGCCTGGGCGCACGAGGACGCCTCGGACTCCACCGGCGACCCGGCCCGCGACCTGGACCGCCTGCTGGACCGCTTCCGGGACGACATCCGCGACGCGGCCCGCGACCACGGAGTCACCCCGGACCAGCTCCGCGACGCCCGCCGCCACCTGTCCACGGCGGCAACCCACATCGGGGTGCTCCTGCGCACGCCGAAGGGGTAAGCCTCCCGGCCCGACCGGACACGACCGGGCCCGCACCGGACCAACCCGACCGGGCCGGTGCCCTCGGGCCCACCCGCCCCGACGAGCCTCTGACGAGCCCGGCGGGGCCGCACCGGACCCGGCCGCGGCCCCACAACCGCCCTGCCCGCCCGAACCGAGCGGAGCCCTCCGGACTCACCCGCTCCCGATGAACCCCGGCCCGAGGGGCACGCCCCCGCCCGGCCGGACCGGCTCGGGCCGCCCCGCCTCGGGCCGCGCCTGCGCCGGGGTCAGCCCGCCTTGGCTTCGCCGCCCCCGTGGAGGACCCGGGTCACGGACTCGTACGTCACTCCGTGGTCGGCGAGGACCTCGGCGGGGACGCCGGGGCGGGTGGTCAGGGCGAGCAGAAGGTGCTCGTCGCCGATACGGCGGTCGCGCAGGGCGGTGGCGGCGCGCAGGGCGCCCGTGAGGACGTCCTTGGCCGCGCGGTCGAAGGGCCGGTGACCCGACCTCCGGCCCCCGGTCTTCCGGTCGCCGGACATCGCCCCGGCCCCGTGCACCTCCTCCACCCGGGCCACGATCTCCGACACGTCGATGCCGAGCCCGGCGAGGGCGTCGGTCTCGGCCTGCGTCAGCCCGGCCCGCCGCCGGGCCTCCCCCAGCGCCGCCCGCACCGACTCCCGCCGCTCACCGGCACCGAGGGCGGCCAGCGCGAACGAGGCCCGGCTCCCTTCCCGGTCGAGCAGGGCCAGCAGCAGATGCTCGGCACCGACCCGCTCGGCTCCCGTATCCTCCGCGTGCCCGACCGCCCCCTTCACCACATCACGGGCGTCCTTGGTGAACCGCTCGAACATCAATGCCTCCCGTACTTCTTGTGCACGGCCTGCCTGCTGACCCCGAGTTCGGTGGCGATCTCCTGCCACGACCAGCCCTGATGGCGCGCGTTGCGCACCTGCACGGTCTCCAGTTGCTCCAGCAGCCGGCGCAGGGCGGCGACGGCCCGCAGGCCGACCCGTGGGTCGCGATCGCCCGCCCGCTCGGCGAGGTCGGTTGCCTCAGTCATGATGTCAACATACGTTGACACTCCCCCGCCGTCAACCCCGGTTGACATGCCGACGGCCGGCCCGGAGACCCGGACCGGCCGTCGAGGCGAACCTCGCCCCTCAGGGATTCGTGAGCACGATCTTGCCGAACTGCCCGCCGGAATCCATCCGTTCGAAGCCCTCCCGCGCCCGGTCCATCGGCAGCACCTCGTCGATGACGGGACGCACCCCCGTGGCGGCGCAGAAGGAGAGCAGATCCTCCAGCTCGTCCTTGGTGCCCATGGTCGACCCGACGACCTTGAGCTCCAGGAAGAAGATCCGGGTCAGCTCGGCGTGCGAGGGCCGGTCACCACTGGTGGCACCGGAGATGACCAACGTGCCGCCGGGACGCAGCGACTTCACCGAGTGGGACCAGGTGGCGGCCCCCACGGTCTCGATCACCGCGTCGACCCGCTGCGGCAGCCGCGCCCCGGTCTCCACGGCCTCCACCGCCCCGAGTTCCAGCGCCCGCTTCCGCTTGGCCTCGTCCCGGCTGGTGGCGAAGACCCGCAGCCCCGCCGCCCTGCCGAGCACGATCGCGGCGGTGGCGACACCGCCCCCGGCCCCCTGCACCAGTACGGAGTCCCCGGGCCGCACTCCGGCGTTGGTGAACAGCATCCGGTACGCGGTCAGCCAGGCGGTCGGCAGACAGGCGGCCTCCTCGAAGGAGAGCTCCTTCGGCTTGGGCAGAACGTTCCAGGTGGGCACGGCGACCTGCTCGGCGAACGTGCCCTGGTAGCGCTCGGTCAGGATGGACCGGGGCTCGCGGGGACCCACCCCGTGCCCGCTCTGTCCGATCACCGAGTGCAGGACGACCTCGTTGCCGTCCTCGTCGACGCCGGCGGCGTCGCAGCCGAGGATCATCGGCAGCTTGTCCTCCGCGAGGCCCACGCCCCGCAGGGACCAGAGGTCATGATGGTTGAGGGAGGCGGCCTTGACCGTGACGGTGCTCCAGCCGGGCCGGGCCTCGGGAGCGGGACGCTCTCCCGACTCCAGACCCGCGAGCGGCTGGTCGCGGTCGATTCGGGCGGCGTAGACAGCGAACATGACCTTGACGATAGGTTCCCCGCCCCGCCGAAGGAACCAGGCCCCGCTGTGAGACACGCCCTCTTGCCACACGACGGGATCCGCCACCCGGGCGGCCCAAGCCCCCGGCACAGAGAATTGGCCCCGTCCACCCGGGGACGGGGCCAACCAGTGATCCGCGCACCTCAGCGGCGGGCGACACCCTCCGCCCGGGCGGCAGCGGCCACCGCGGCCGTCACCGCGGGGGCGACCCGCTCGTCGAACGGGGACGGGATGACGTAGTCGGCGGCGAGATCGTCACCGACCACCGAGGCCAGCGCCTCGGCCGCCGCCAGCTTCATCCCCTCGGTGATCCGGGAGGCCCGCACCTGCAGCGCGCCCGCGAAGATGCCGGGGAACGCCAGCACGTTGTTGATCTGGTTCGGGAAGTCCGACCGTCCGGTGGCCACGACCGCCGCGTACTTGTGCGCGACCTCCGGGTGCACCTCCGGGTCGGGGTTGGCCATGGCGAAGACGAACGCGCCCTCGGCCATCGACGCCACCGCCGGCTCCGGCACCGTGCCGCCGGAGACTCCGATGAAGACGTCGGCACCGGCCAGCGCCGACTCCAGCGATCCGGAGAGGCCGGCCTTGTTGGTGAACGACGCCAGCTCCGCCTTGATCGGCGTGAGGTCCTCGCGGTCCCGCGACACGACGCCCTTGCGGTCGGCCACGGCGACATCGCCGATACCGGCCTCGATCAGCATCTTGGCGATCGCGACACCCGCGGCGCCCGCGCCCGAGATCACGGCCCGCAGCTCACCGAGCGTCCGTCCGCTCAGCCGCGCCGCGTTCCGCAGCGCCGCCAGCGACACGACCGCCGTGCCGTGCTGGTCGTCGTGGAAGACCGGGATGTCCAGCCGCTCCTGCAGCCGCTTCTCGATCTCGAAGCAGCGGGGCGCCGAGATGTCCTCCAGGTTCACCCCGCCGAAGGACGGGGCGAGCCGGACCACGGTCTCGACGATCTCGTCCACGTCGGTGCAGTCCAGGGCGATCGGGACCGCGTCCACGCCGCCGAACTGCTTGAAGAGGATGGCCTTGCCCTCCATCACCGGGAGGGAGGCCTCGGGACCGATGTCACCGAGTCCCAGCACGGCCGTACCGTCCGTCACGACGGCGACGACCTGCGACTTCCACGTGTAGTCGTGGACGAGGTCCGGCTGCTCGGCGATCGCGCTGCACACCTTCGCGACGCCGGGCGTGTAAGCCAGGGACAGATCGTCCTTGTCACGGATCGGCACGGTGGCCTGCACAGCCATCTTGCCGCCGCGGTGCAGCGCGAACGCCGGGTCGAAGGAGTCAAGGGGCTCGGCCCCGTTGCCCTGCTCCGTACGACCGTTCCGGCTTTCGCTGTCGCTGCGAGGATTGACAATCTCCGCTGCCACTTGGTTTTACCCCTTAAGTGTTCATGGTTTGAGGGTTGCCACTCCTGGTGAGGGGTGGGCGGGACCGCGCAAGGCCCGGAGGGTTGATGCGTACGGGCCGAACGCGACGGGCGCGCCGCACACGCGCCCTGAGCCCCGGATGAGGGGTGTAAAGAACCTTCTTACCGGACGGACGCCGTCGGCGACGAGTCCATAACGCGAAGGTCACATGCCGCCGCTCTGAATTGTCGCTCCATATCAGGACAAGGTCGGGACGGTCTACGAGCAAGCCCACAATCACGACAAAAACCACGGCGGACGAGTCCGCATCCTGGAATGAGCCGAAGATTTTCCGGCCGGAACGGATGATTCCCGCAGAGTGTCCGGTCAGATGTCCCGGAGTGGTGCGGTTCGAGTGTCACCCGTTATCCGATTTTGACATCGCGGGTCCCCTGAATGGCTCAGACCGAATGGCAAGATGCCGTAATCGCACGAGGTCGCGACACTCGAAGACGTGTGTTCTCGTCGACCTGCGGCGCTGTCGGTACCCATCGGCAGTGGCCCACCCATCGGCATCTCCACCCATCCGCCGGAGGAACCCACCATGACCGCAAGCACCACCCGTCGTACCACCGCCGCGCGTTCCCGTCTTGCAGCGGCCGGCGCGATCGCGGTCGCAGGCGCACTGCTTCTCACCGGCTGCGGTGACCAGACGGACAAGAGCAGCGACAGCAACACCGCCGACTCGTCCAGCGCGCCCCTCGCCGACAAGCTCCCGGCCGACATCCGCAAGGCGGGCGTCATCAAGGTGGGCTCCGACATCGCGTACCCGCCGGTCGAGTTCATGAAGGACGGCAAGGCCGTCGGTATCGACCCCGACATCGCGGAGGCCCTGGGCAAGCAGCTCGGGGTGGAGTTCGACTTCCAGAACGGCAAGTTCGACCAGCTCATCGTCGGTCTGCAGTCCGGCCGCTTCAACGTGATCATGTCCGCGATGAACGACACCGCGGACCGCCAGAACGGCATCGACTCGGACACCGGCAAGAAGGCCGGCGACGGCATCGACTTCGTCGACTACTTCACCGCCGGTACGTCGATCCTCGTCCAGAAGGGCAACCCCAAGGGCATCAAGTCCCTGGACGACCTGTGCGGCCAGGTGGTGGCGCTGCAGCGCGGCACCACCTCCGAGGGCATCGCGAACGCGCAGAACAAGAAGTGCACCGAGGACGGCAACAAGGCGATCAAGCTCCAGACCTACGACACCGACCCCGAGGCGCTGCTCCGGCTGAAGCAGGGCGCGTCCGTCGCCGACCTGAACGACTTCCCGGTCGCGGCGTACAACGCGAAGACGTCGGGCGGCGGCAAGGACTTCGAGGTCGTCGGCGAGCAGATCGAGGCCGGTCCGTACGGCATCGGCGTCAGCAAGGAGAGCACCCAGCTTCGGGACGCCCTCCAGGCGGCCATGAACGCCATCATCGAGAACGGCGAGTACACGAAGATCCTGGAGAAGTGGAACGTCACGGACGGTGCGGTGACCGAGGCGAAGATCAACGGCGGTTCCTGAACCTCGGCGACACTGAAGGGCAGTCACTGTGACAGACACGGTTGACAAGGTTCCGGCGTCATCGGTGCCGCCGGAGCAGATCAAGGCGATTCCGGTGCGCCACTACGGCCGCTGGGTGGCCGGCGCGGTGGTCATCGCCATCCTGGTGCTGATCGGGATCGCCTTCTCCAACGCGAACATCAACTACGGCATCATCCCCGACTACCTCACGGACGGCACGATCCTGTCCGGCGCCTGGCACACGCTGTACATCTCCGTGCTCGCCATGGTGCTCGGCCTCGTCCTGGGCGTGATCCTCGCGGTCATGCGGATGTCGTCGAACCCGGTCACCAGCACGGTGGCCTACTTCTACGTCTGGTTCTTCCGCGGCACGCCGGTCCTGGTCCAGCTGCTCATCTGGTACAACATCGCGCTGGTGTTCCCCGTCCTCAACCTGGGGTTCTACAAGGACGAGATGAACCAGGTGATGACGCCGTTCCTGGCGGCACTGCTGGGTCTCGGCCTCAACGAGGCCGCGTACATGTCCGAGATCGTCCGTGCGGGCATCCAGTCCGTCGACGAGGGACAGACGGAGGCGTCCCACGCGCTGGGCATGACCCAGGCCAAGACGCTGCGCCGGGTGGTGCTCCCACAGGCGATGCGGGTGATCGTGCCGCCGACGGGCAACGAGTTCATCAACATGCTGAAGACCTCGTCGCTCGCCTACGCGGTGCAGTTCAACGAACTCATCAAGCGGTCCACCGACGTCTCCAGTACCTCACTGGCGGTGGTCGAGATGTACTTCGTGGCGTCCATCTGGTACTTGGCCCTCACCAGCGTCTTCAGCGTCGGCCAGTACTACCTGGAGCGCCGCTACGCCCGTGGCTCGACGCGTAGTCTGCCGCCGACGCCGCTGCAGCGCCTGAAGAAGAACCTCCGCCTGTTCAACTCCTTCGGCCGCCCGGAGGTGACCCGATGAGCAAGATCGACAAGGACGTGGTGAGCGGCCCGAGCGGTCACCCGATGGTCAAGGCGGAGGGCGTGCACAAGTCCTTCGGCCTCGCGCACATCCTCAAGGGCATCGACCTGGAGGTGAACGCGCGGGAGGTGTTCTGCCTGATCGGTCCGTCCGGCTCCGGCAAGTCCACGTTCCTGCGGTGCATCAACCACCTGGAGAAGATCAGCGCCGGCCGGCTGTCCGTCGACGGTGAGCTGGTCGGCTACCGGCAGAAGGGCGACAAGCTCTACGAGCTCAAGGAGAAGGAGGTCGCGGCGCAGCGACGGGACATCGGCATGGTGTTCCAGCGCTTCAACCTCTTCCCCCACATGACGGCGCTGGAGAACGTCATGGAGGCTCCGGTCCAGGTCAAGCGCGAGACCAAGGCCGTGGCCCGGGAGCGTGCGGAGCGGCTCCTTGACCGGGTCGGCCTCGGCGACCGCAGGGGCCACTACCCCGCCCAGCTCTCCGGTGGTCAGCAGCAGCGCGTCGCCATCGCCCGCGCGCTGGCGATGCAGCCCAAGCTGATGCTCTTCGACGAGCCGACCTCGGCGCTCGACCCGGAGCTCGTCGGCGAGGTCCTCGACGTCATGCGCGACCTCGCCGAGGACGGCATGACGATGATCGTCGTCACCCACGAGATGGGCTTCGCCCGGGAGGTGGGCGACTCGCTGGTGTTCATGGACGACGGCGTGGTCGTCGAGTCCGGCCACCCGCGCGAGGTGCTGACGAACCCGCAGCACGACCGCACCAAGTCGTTCCTGTCCAAGGTGCTCTGACCGCGGACGAGCGCGCACGGCGAAGGGGCGGTACGGACTTCCGTACCGCCCCTTCGCGTTCCCCCCGGCTACTTCAGCGCCAGCAGCAGGGTGTCCGACGGCGAGCACCACACCGCCCGCGCCTCGCCGAACCCCTTCTCGCCCAGCACGCGCGCGTGCCACGCGGCCGGCGGCATGTCGCCGTCGGCGTGCTCGCCGTAGATCTCGAACCGGCGGGCCGTCGGTCCGGCGAGGACCGGGTCCTCCGCCGCGAGCTGCCACCACTGGGCCCAGTCGAGGGCACCGTCCGCCTTGGCCTGATCCATACGGGTGTGGCGCAGGGCGCGCTCGGCCGCGTTGATCCGGGGCGTCGTGTCGTCGATCATGTGGTCCGCGTTCATGAAGACACCGCCGTCGCGGACGAGCCCCGCGATGTGCCCGTAGAGATCCGCGAGGGGTTCCCGGTGCAGCCAGTGGAGGGCGGTCGCGGTCAGCACGGCGTCGTAGGAGTCGTACGGCAGTCTCGCCGGCCACTCGGGGTCCTTGAGGTCGGCCGTGACGAAGGAGACCCGCCCGTCCTCCTCGAACGTGCCCTCCGCGATGGCGAGCAGCGCCGGGTCCAGGTCGACGCCGGTGCTGGTGGCGTCCGGGAACCGGTCGAACAGCCGGGCGGTGATGCTGCCCGTGCCGCAGGCGAGGTCGAGCACGCGCGGCGCGGTGCCGACGAGGGCCTCCACCATGTCGAGCATGACCCGGAAGCGTTCCTCGCGGTCCGGCATGTACCACTCCTGCTGCCGGTCCCAGCTCTCCTGCCAGGCCCGCCAGTCGGCGGCGGCCGTGGTGGTGTCCGCGTCCGTCATCGAGCGCCTCCCTCGCATACGTCCCGTAATACCCTGGGTGCGGAATCGTCCATTACAAGACCGCGCTCCTGACGATAGATCTCCTGCGTAAGGACTACAAGTGGAACTGGCCTATTACTCGGATTACGCCGTGCGCCTCGTCAACACCGAGGAACCGGCCCGGGGGAAGGACACGCTGACCTCGGTCGAGGCCGTCCGCGATCTGTTCGGCGCCAACCAGTCGGCCGCCCGGCGCACCACCGACGCCGATGTGACGCGGTTCCGCTCGGTCCGGGCCAGGCTCCGCTCGGTCTTCGAGGCGGCGGACGGCGGCGACGAGACCCTCGCCGTCGACCTGCTGAACTCACTGCTGCTGGAGTTCCCGGTCAGCCCGCAGATCTCCGGCCACGACTTCCGCGACGACGACGGCCGCCCGCTGTGGCACATGCACCTGGCCGACCACCCGTCCAACGCCACCGCCGGCTACGCCGCCATCGCCGCGATGGGCCTGGCCTTCCACCTCACCGAGTACGGCGTGGACCGTCTCGGCCTGTGCGAGGCGTCGCCCTGCCGCAACGCCTACCTGGACACCTCCACCAACCGCTCCCGCCGCTACTGCTCCGACCGCTGCGCCACCCGCGCCAACGTGGCCGCCTACCGCGCCCGCAAACGCCTGGAGGCCGACCGGCCGGAGAGCACGGGCCGGGCCGACGACAGCGCCCAGCCCACCACGGCCAGCGGCGAACGCCGCTCGGAACCGCGCGGCCGGTAGCGGAAGCGGACCCGGCCGAGCACCAGCTCGTCGGGCACCACCCCGTAGTCGGTGCTGTCGCCGCCCGCGAACGCGTTGTCCCCGAGCACCCACCAGCCGCCGTCGCGCCGCTCGGCGGCCCGCTTGACGACGAGCAGGTCCTGCTGGAACGGATGCCGCAGCACGATCACGTCCCCGCGTTTGACCCGGGCGCCGTAGTGCACCAGGAGCCGGTCCCCGTGGTGCAGCGTGGGCACCATGGACGGCCCGGTCACCTCGGCCACCCCGAAGGGCAGCGGCGCCCTCGCCCGCTCGGCGTCCTGCGACAGCTCCGGCATCTCCCGGCACCTCCCCGGTTCGTCCTCCACCAGTCTCAGTCTCACCCCGGACTTTTGTCCTAAGCCCGCGGGGGCACCCGCGAAAAGCCGTCCGCCACGGAGTAATGTCCAGTGTGAGAAGACGATCACGAGGAAGGAAACGCTCCATGCTTTCCCGCCTGTTTGCCCCCAAGGTCAAGGTCAGCGCCCACTGCGACCTGCCCTGCGGCGTGTACGACCCGGCCCAGGCCCGCATCGAGGCGGAGTCGGTGAAGGCCGTCCAGGAGAAGATGGCCGGCAACGACGACCCGCACTTCCAGGCCCGTGCCACGGTCATCAAGGAGCAGCGCGCCGAGCTGGCGAAGCACCACGTCTCCGTGCTGTGGAGCGACTACTTCAAGCCCCCGCACTTCGAGAAGTACCCGGAGCTGCACCAGCTGGTCAACGACACCCTGAAGGCCCTCTCGGCCGCCAAGGCGTCCACGGACCCGGCCACCGGCCAGAAGGCGCTGGACTACATCGCCCAGATCGACAAGATCTTCTGGGAGACCAAGAAGGCCTGACCCGGCCCGACCCGCGCGACGACCGGCGATCGGTGCGCCGTCGCGGGTTCGCGGACACTTCGAAGGGTTCCGTGCCGTTTCTGCGGCCGGGGCCCTTCGGCGTATGCGGGACGGCTGCCGCGGTCACGCGGGCCGTGGGATGCTGGGCGGATGGAGCTGGAGGATCTGGTGCGGCTGCGGCGGGCCCGGGACCGGATGGACCGGGAGTACGCCGAGCCGCTCGACGTCCCGGAGCTGGCGCGGACCGCGCTGATGTCGGCCGGACACTTCCAGCGCAGCTTCCGCGAGGCGTACGGGCAGACGCCGTACGCCTATCTCATGACCCGGCGCATCGAGCGCGCCAAGGCGTTGCTGCGGCGGGGCGATCTCACGGTGACGGAGGTGTGCCTCGCGGTCGGCTGCACCTCGCTCGGGTCGTTCAGCTCGCGGTTCACCGAGCTGGTCGGGGAGACGCCGAGCGCGTACCGGGCCCGGTCGCACGAGGAGAGCGCGGTCGTTCCGCCGTGCGTGGCGCGGATGTACACCCGGCCGGTCCGGGGCCGGGCGCGTGTCGATCCGAGCGAAACCTTCTAGCGTGGGCGCATGGACACAGGAAACGACGTACGGCTCGCCCAGTGCTTCATCGCCGTCGACGACCACGACAAGGCGCTGGCCTTCTACCGTGACGTGCTCGGTCTCGAAGTCCGCAACGACGTGGGGTTCGAGGGGATGCGCTGGGTGACGGTCGCCTCGCCGGAGCAGCCGGACGTGGAGATCGTGCTGGAACCGCCCGCCGCGAATCCGGACGCCTCCCCCGGTGACAAGCAGGCGATGGCCGAGCTGTTGGCCAAGGGCATGCTGCGCGGGGTCAACTTCACCACCACCGACTGCGACGCCCTCTTCGAGCGCGTCCGCGCCGCCGGTGTGGATGTGCTCCAGGAGCCGGTGGACCAGCCGTACGGAATGCGTGACTGCGCGTTCCGTGACCCGGCGGGGAACATGCTGCGGTTCATGGAACGGCCCAGGGCCGAGTAGTGGCGTAGCGCTCGCTCTACGATCGGACGATGAGCATCCGCTGGACGTACGCCTTCATCGACCGCCCCGCCCTTCAGGCCGCCCCGGCCGCCGAGTTCTGGACGGCGGTCACGGGCACACGGCTTTCCGAAGTCCGGGGGGACGAAGGGGAGTTCGCCACCCTGCTGGCGGACGGCGCCGACGCCTGCGTGAAGCTTCAGGGGGTCGCCTCGGGCGGGGGCGGCGCCCATCTCGACTTCTCCGTGGACGACGTACCGGAGTTCGTGGCGCACGCGTCGCGGCTGGGCGCGGAGACGGTCGGCGAGCACGAGGGGTGGGCCGCACTGCGGTCGCCCGCGGGGCAGTCGTTCTGCGCGGTGCCCTGGCAGGGGGAGTCGGCACGGCCGCCCGTCGTGCACGGCAGCCGTCTGGACCAGGTGTGCCTCGATCTTCCGCCGTCCGGCTACGACGCCGAAGTCGCCTTCTGGAGCGGGCTGTTGCCCGGCTGGGACTCGGCACCCGGTTCGCTCCCGGAGTTCCATGTGGTCAGGCCGCCGGCCGGGCTGCCCGTGCGCGTCCTGCTCCAGCGGCTGGAGGAGGAACGGCCGGTCTCCGCCCATCTGGACCTCGCCTGCGCCGACATCGGGGCGACCCGGGCGCTCCACGAGGAGCTGGGTGCGGTGTGCGTGGCCGCGTTCGGCCACTGGACGGTGATGAGGGACCCCGCGGGCGGTACGTACTGCCTGACCGGCCGTGATCCGGAAACGGGCGGACTGGCCCGCCGGTCGGACTAGCCGGTGGTGCCGGGGCAGACGACGGCCACCGGGCCTTCCTCGACGTCCGGCGGCAGCTCGGGGACCGGGCACTTCGGGAGGTGGGGGGCCGGGCTCGGGTCCGCCCTTTCCCAGCCGGCCGGGGACGGCGGTTCGGTCTCGTCCTGCAGCCACAGGGTCAGTCCGCCTCCGACGATCACGACGGCCGTCCAGATGCCCACACCCCACCGCCCCACCACGCCCATGCCGCAACGCTAGCGCTTGGTGGGTGCCCGGCTCACGGCTTCCCCTGCTTCCGTTTCCGCTTCGTGGGAGTGGGATTCCCGTTCTGCTTCGTGGGAGCGGGATTCCCGGCACCTCGGGTTGCGGCACGGGCCGTGCGTCCACACCGGGACCCACGCGCCCAGTGTCTTGTGGCGCCGGACCACCGTCTCCACCGGCTGTCCGCAGGCGGGACAGACGGGTTGTTCGCTGTCCATGCCCCCAGGGTAGGCCCGGAGCGGGTTCAGCGCTTCCTGCTGTACGTCCGCACCAGCACACCGTTGCCGAACGAGCGCACCGACTCCAGCGCGAACTGCGTGATCGCGAAGCCGGAGTCGAACATCGGCATGCCGGAGCCCTGCACGATGGGGTACGTCTTGATGATCAGCTCGTCGATCTCGTCGGCCAGTTCGCCGGCGAGCCTGGCCCCGCCGCACAGGTAGATGTCGTACGCGCTGTCCTCCGCCTTCAGCGCGCGCACCCGGCCGGCCAGATCGTCCGCGATGATCTCGACGTTGGGGTCGGGCGACTCCCCCAGCGTGCGGGAGGCGACGTACTCGCGCAGGTGGGCGTAGGGACTGGTGATGCCCTCCTTCAGGGCCAGGTCGTAGCTGCCCCGGCCCTGGATGATCGTGTCGAACCGCTTGTTCGGCAGGTCGTCGATGTTCCTCAGCCTGCGGCCGTGGGTCGGAACGGTCTCCGGGTACTCCGCCGCGAGGAATCCGAAGAACTCCTCGTCGACGTAGGCGAACATCGCCGACGCGTCGCCCTCAGGGTCCCCGATGAAGCCGTCGATGGAGCAGGCGATGTAGTACGTGAGCTTTCGCAACGCGGCCTCTTTCCGTGGACTGCCCTCGTCTGAACAACTCCAGTTGTAGTACTTCAGTTGTAGTGGTGCAAGAGGGTTTGCCGAATCAGGCACAAGTAGGTGAGGGGATTCCGCATACAG
Organism: Streptomyces sp. NPDC059787; assembly: GCF_042732315.1. Classification (NCBI taxonomy): domain Bacteria; kingdom Bacillati; phylum Actinomycetota; class Actinomycetes; order Kitasatosporales; family Streptomycetaceae; genus Streptomyces; species Streptomyces sp. NPDC059787. The sequence goes on along the minus strand of NZ_JBHWHX010000010.1, from coordinate 64,347 downwards.
GCGGTCCGGACGCCTAGGGCCTGTGGTGTCCGCGACCCGCCGTCGTGCGGCGGACCATACGGGTGTGCCGTACGGCGATCACCAGGAAGAGGCCCATGACCAGGGCCGGGACCGTGACGATCACACCGAGGACGACGGCGGCCGCCGCTCCCGCGACCGGACCGGCGACGGCCAGGGCGGCGACCGCGCCACGCGAGCGGTGGGCGTCGGCGGTCAGCGGGGCATGCGGCAACTGTGCCCACTGCCGGGCCGCCTCCCGCTGCTCATCCGCGTGCCGCACCGCGGCACGGATGCGCAGGGCGGCGGCGGCCGCGCCGCCCACGGCCGCCACGGCCGCCGGCATCCACCACACCGTGGCCACGAGCAGCACCGGGGCGACCGCCCCGAGCGTGCCCCAGGCGGCCAGGCAGGCGAGCGCCGCCGTACGGCGGGACAGCGGCCGGTCGGCTCCGGCGCGCAGGTCGCCGAGGGCCGGCAGGTACCAGACCGATCCGGCGGCCGTCACCACCGCGCACCCCAGCGCCAGTACGGGCTGCGGCACGGCTCACCTCGCCGATTCGAGTGCGGTGATCTCGGGGTGGTGCAGGTCGAACGCCGGGGACTCGCTGCGGATCCTCGGCAGGGTGGTGAAGTTGTGCCGTGGGGGCGGGCAGGAGGTCGCCCATTCCAGGGAGCGGCTGTAACCCCAGGGGTCGTCGACGCCGACCGGCTCGCCGTACTTGGCCGTCTTCCAGATGTTGTAGAGGAACGGCAGGATCGACAGTCCGAGCAGGAACGACCCGATGGAGGACAGGGAGTTCAGGGCGGTGAAGCCGTCGGCGGCGAGGTAGTCGGCGTAGCGGCGGGGCATGCCCTCGACGCCCAGCCAGTGCTGGACCAGGAAGGTCAAGTGGAAGCCCACCGTCAGCGTCCAGAAGGTGATCTTCCCGAGGCGTTCGTCGAGCATCTTGCCGGTGAACTTCGGCCACCAGAAGTGGAATCCGGCGAACATCGCGTACACGACCGTACCGAAGACGGTGTAGTGGAAGTGCGCGACGACGAAGTAGGTGTCGGAGACGTGGAAGTCCAGCGGGGGCGAGGCCAGGATGACACCGGTCAGACCACCGAAGAGGAAGGTGGTCAGGAAGCCCAGCGTCCACAGCATCGGGGTCTCGAAGCTGAGCGAGCCCTTCCACATGGTGCCGATCCAGTTGAAGAACTTCACGCCCGTGGGCACCGCGATCAGCATCGTCATGAAGGCGAAGAACGGCAGCAGCACACCGCCCGTGACGTACATGTGGTGCGCCCATACGGTCACAGACAGGCCGGCGATGGCGATGGTCGCGCCGATCAGACCCATGTAGCCGAACATCGGCTTGCGGGAGAAGACCGGGATCACCTCGGAGACGATGCCGAAGAACGGCAGCGCCAGGATGTACACCTCGGGATGGCCGAAGAACCAGAACAGGTGCTGCCACAGCAGCGCCCCGCCGTTGGCCGAGTCGAAGATGTGGCTGCCGAACTTCCGGTCGCACTCCAGCGCGAACAGCGCCGCCGCCAGCACCGGGAACACGATCAGCACCAGCAGCGCCGTCAGCAGCACGTTCCAGGTGAAGATCGGCATGCGGAACATCGTCATACCGGGTGCGCGCATGCAGATGATCGTGGTGATGAAGTTGACCGCGCCCAGGATCGAGCCGAAGCCGGACAGGGCCACGCCCATGATCCACAGGTCGGCCCCGACGCCCGGTGAGTAGACCGCGTTCGACAGCGGGGCGTACAGGAACCAGCCGAAGTCGGCGGCTCCTCCCGGGGTGAGGAAACCGGCGGCGGCGATCGAGGAGCCGAACAGGAACAGCCAGAAGGCCAGCATGTTCAGCCGCGGGAACGCCACGTCCGGCGCGCCGATCTGCAGTGGCATGATCCAGTTCGCGAAGCCCGTGAACAGCGGCATCGCGAACATCAGCAGCATGATCGAGCCGTGCATCGTGAACGCCTGGTTGAACTGCTCGTTCGACATGATCTGCAGGCCCGGCCGGGCGAGTTCCGCGCGCATCATCAGCGCCATGACCCCGCCGACGACGAAGAACACGAACGCGCTGACCAGGTACAGCGTGCCGATCTTCTTGTGGTCGGTGGTGGTCAGCCAGTCCACCCACGCGGCCCGGCGCACCGCGGGTGCCCCGGCGGCGGTCCCTTCGGACGGCGGCACCGGACGGGGCCGTCCGTCCTCCGCGGCTCTGACCTTCTCCATGCGTATCTCGTCCACCGGACGTCTTCCTCCCCTGGCTGTTCCGCGCGCCCATGATCGACGGCGGGGAGAGGGGTCCGCATGGGTCGAAGGGTCCCTGCGAGGACTGGCGGGCAGGGGCCAATGGTCCCTGCTCCCGCCGTCAGCCCTCCGCGCGGAGGGCCGACGGTGCTTCCCGGGCCGCCCCCGCGGGCCACACGATCTCCACGGGGACACCCCGGGCGCGGGCGTAGGTCACCAGGTGGGCGGTGGCGTCGCGGCCGTCGGACGGGGAACCGTCCCAGACGGCCAGGAGGAGACCGCTGGAGGCGACGAGCCGTTCGTCCGCGCCGACGCAGGAGTCGCGGTCCACCGGGTCGTAGGTCAGCAGGCGCACCTCGTCGGCGAGGGTCAGCAGTTCGCCGGCCGCCATCCGGTCCCGCCGGGGCGGCAGGGCGGGCACCCCGATACGCGTGGGGATCACCACGGCCAGCGGGCACCCCGACGCCCGCGCGGCCCGGCCGGACGCCAATGGCGTTCCCGCGCCGGGGCGCACCATGGCCACGGCCGGGGCGGTCCGCCGCGCCAGCCGGGTCCGCAACACGGACTCCACCAGCAGGAGCGTGTCCGGGGTCAGGTCGGCGTGCCCCACCACCGCGATGTTCCCGCCCGTCGCGCCGTCGTCGCCCGTCGTTGTCATCGTCACGCCCCCGCCGGCCTCGTCGTCCGACACCCGCCGGATCCCTCGGTACGGCCGGCGGGCGCCACCCGCGAGCCAGTGAAGTCCGGACGCGCGCCAACGGCCAGGGCCGAACGTCCCTTTCGGGATCCCGGACCCGCCGACGGCCGGCTCCCCGGGCCCGGACCGGCCGGTCCGTCAGCCGGTGGTGCGGGGCTCGCGCCACATGGGCCACATGTACGGGCCGTCCGGGAGGGCCAGGGGCTCACCGGCCGGCTCGAAGCCGAGGCGCCGGTACAGCAGGGCACTGCGCTCGCTGCTCGCCTCCAGGTACGCCGCCAGCCCTTCCCGGTCGCAACGGTCGAGGACGGAGCCGATCAGCGCGGTGCCGAGCCCCTCGCCCTGGCGGCCGGGTGTCACGCCGATCATCCACAGGTACGCGTGGGCCCGTCCCGAGGGGTGGACGCCCGCGGTGAGCCGGCCGATCAGCTCCACCCGCTCGTTGTCCGGGTCGACGGCCCGGCGCATCCGCGCGAAATCGTCGTCGTCCCGCCGCTCCCCGCCGTGCCCGGGGTCGTCCGCCGGTACGGACATCCACAGCGCGCACGCCGAGCCGTCCTCGGTGAGGTCGACACGCCCCTCGGCGAGCACGACGTCGGTGAAGGCCGCCATGAGCCTGTGGTGCGTCGTACGGCGGTACTCGTCGCCGGGGAAGACCCAGCCACTGACCGGGTCGTCCTGGAACGCCTCGTCCAGGAGCCGGACGATCAGCCCCCGGTCTCCGTCCCCAGCCGTCCGGATCGCCACGCCCATGTCCGCCCCTTCGCCTCAACCATCCCTGAACTTACGGACGTTGAGCCTAGTGCGGGACGGGGGCGGGAAGGGCGGGCCCCGCACATCGTGGGGAAGTGCGGGACCCGCCGGGCCGGGGCCACAGTGCCGTGCGGGGTCAGGAACCGCACGGCACCGTGGCGCCGGGGCCGGGGTGACGGCCGGCGGGCCGTCAGGTGGTGCGCCGTGTCACGAACTCGGCCAGGGCCAACAGCCCGCCCGCCGCCTCCGGATCGGGCACCGCGCGGGCCACTTCCTGCATCGCCCGGGCCATCCGGTCGGCCGCCTGGGCCTGCGCCCAGTCCCGGCCGCCCGCCCGCTCCACGGCCAGCGCGATCTCCTCCAGGTCGTCCTCCTCGTGATGCGGTGTCGCGTACACGGCGGCGAGTTCCGCGGCCTCCGGGGTGCCGGAGGTGAGCGCGGCGACCACCGGCAACGACTTCTTGCGGGCGGCCAGATCCGCGCCGGCCGGCTTGCCTGTGCGGCGCGGATCGCCCCATATGCCGATCACGTCGTCGATGAGCTGGAACGCCAGTCCCGCCTCCCGGCCGAACCCGTCCAGCGCCGCCACGTCCGCTTCCCCGGCGTCCGCGTACAGCGCCCCGATCGCGCAGGCGCAGCCGAGCAGGGCGCCGGTCTTGGCCTCGGCCATGGCGAGCGTCTCGGCGAGGGTGACCTCGCCGGGGTCCCGCTGCTCCATGGCCGTGTCGGCGTGCTGCCCCGCGCACAGCTCGACCACGCAGTCCGCGAGCCGGGCCGCCGCCGCCGAGGCCGCCGGATGGGGGTCCTCGGCGAGCAGCCGCAGGGCGAGCGCCTGGAGGGCGTCCCCGGCGAGGATCGCGTCGGCGTCCCCGAACACCGTCCAGGCGGTGGGCCGGTGGCGACGGGTGGTGTCCCGGTCCATCACGTCGTCGTGCAGCAGCGTGAAGTTGTGGACCACTTCCACGGCGGCAGCCGCCCGTACGGCGGACGCCCGGGCCACGGGCCCGCCCAGGGCGGAGGCCGCGGCGAGCACCAGGGCGGGGCGGATCGCCTTGCCCGAACCGCCCCCGGCCGGGGTGCCGTCCGCCTGCTCCCAGCCGAAGTGGTAGAGCGCGACGCGGCGCATCGGGCCGGGCAGCGAGCCGAGGGCGGCTCGCAGCACCGGGTCGACCGCGGCCCGCGCCCGCTCCAGCAGCATCGTCGCCTCGTGCCCGTCACCGGGCCGCTGCTCCGGCACGGCCGGCATCTCGGTCGTGTTCTCCGTCGTAAGCCCCGTCTTCGGCTCCGTGATGGACTCCGTCATCGACTTCCCCCTGGGACCGGCTCGGTGGAGGAGCGGAGGTGTGGCGCTTCCGCACCCGTCGAGCGCGTACCTCCGAGGTGTACCCGTCCGGGCGGGCGGGGACACGGCGTGCGGGGCGGGAGCCTGCGGCAGGTCATCGCCAACGGCCGATCTCGACGTTCTCCAGGACGCCGAGCGCGTCCGGTACCAGGACCGCGGCCGAGTAGTAGGCCGTGACCAGGTACTTGATGATGGCCTGTTCGTTGATGCCCATGAACCGCACGGACAGACTCGGCTCGATCTCGTCGGGGATGCCGGCGGCCCGCAGTCCGATGACGCCCTGGTCCTCCTCTCCGGTACGCAGGGCGATGATGGAGGTCGTCCGGGCCTCGGTCACCGGGATCTTGTTGCACGGGTAGATGGGCACTCCCCGCCAGGTGGGGATGCGGTTGCCGCCCATGTCGATGGTCTCGGGAACGAGTCCCCGCTTGTTGAGCTCGCGGCCGAAAGCGGCGATCGCGCGCGGGTGGGCGAGCAGCAGCCCGGTCCCGCGCCGCCTGCTGAGCAGTTCGTCCATGTCGTCGGGGCTCGGTACGCCGTTGTGCGGCTGGATCCGCTGGTCGTACTCGCAGTTGTGGAGCAGGCCGAAGTCGCGGTTGTTGACGAGTTCGTGCTCCTGGCGCTCCTTCAGCGCCTCGACGGTCAGCCGGATCTGTTGCTCCGTCTGGTTCATGGGCTGGTTGTAGAGGTCGGCCACGCGGGTGTGGATGCGCAGCACGGTCTGGGCGACGCTGAGTTCGTACTCGCGCGGCCTGGCCTCGTAGTCGACGAAGGTGTGCGGGATGTCCGGCTCCCCGCTGTGGCCGGCCGCGAGGTCGATCTCCTTCTCGCCGTACTTGTTGGTGCGCTGCCCGGGGACCGTGAGCCGCCGGCGGAGGTGTTCGCGCAGGGTGTCCGACCGCTCGGCGACCTGTTCGACGGCCTCGCGCGGCAGCACGAGCACGGTGCAGGCGGTGAGGGTGCGGGCGGTGTACTCCCAGATGGCGTCCCCGCCCAGCAGCGCCTGTTCGCCGAAGTAGGCGCCGTCGGCGAGGACTCCGAGGGACTCGTCCTCGCCGTAGGGGCCGGTGCCGACCCGCTCCACCCTGCCGTGTGCCAGCAGGTAGACCTCGTCGGCCGGGCTGCCGAAGGAGGCGACGACCTGTCCGGCCTCGATCTCCCGCTGCCGGCAGCGGGCGGCCAGCTCGGTCAGCACCTCGTCGTCCTCGTAACCCCGCAGCACCGGAAGCTCGCCCAGTTCCGCGGGGATGATCTCGACGCGGTCGCCGGTCTTCACGAACGTCATCCGGCCATCACCCACGGCGTACGTCAGCCGCCGGTTGACACGGTATGCGCCACCCTGCACATCGACCCAGGGCAGCATGCGCAGCAGCCAGCGTGAGCTGATCTCCTGCATCTGCGGCACGGACTTGGTCGTGGTGGCCAGGTTCCGCGCGGCCGCGGTACCGAGGCTCTGCTGCTGCCCGGCCTGCTCCGTGCGGACCTCTTCGCCTACCGACATAGAGAATGCCCTCCCCAATGGTGATCCCGCACCCGGCCGTGCCGGGCGTGGCATTGCGCGATCAAGCCTTCCTCACGCAGCGTGCGCACACCATTACCCGATCGAGCGGGATTGGATCTTGGGAGGACTGGGCAGACATGGGCGTCTGTTCGACGGCGCCGTACCGGAAGGAAATTGTCCGGATCGACTCGTACAGGAGACGGACGAGTAGTTGAACTCGCTCCTTTTAGGTATAGGCCTGGTAGCGAGCGGTTGCGAAGGGCGGCCGCCGCCCGGCACGAAGGAGGGCGGTCATGGCCCCACCCATGTCCGCGAGCGCGTTCCTGCGCGCTCTGAAGGCGGAAGGACTCACGGTCGTCGAGGTCGGTGACTGGCGCGACCACAACCGCAACCACAAGGGCCCTTGGGGTCCGGTCCACGGCGTGATGATCCACCACACCGTGACCAAGGGCAGCGCCCGCACGGTCGACATCTGCCGCAAGGGCTACGAGGGGCTGCCCGGGCCCCTGTGCCACGGCGTCATCACCAAGGACGGCCGGGTCCACCTCGTCGGCTACGGCAGGGCCAACCACGCCGGGCTCGGCGACGACGACGTGCTCCGCGCGGTGATCGCCGAGAGGACGCTGCCGAAGGACAACGAGGCGAACACCGACGGCAACCGGCACTTCTACGGTTTCGAGTGCGAGAACCTCGGCGACGGCGAGGACCCCTGGCCGGCGGCCCAGCTGGAGGCCATCGAGAAGGCCGCGGCCGCCGTGTGCCGTCATCACGGCTGGAACGAGCGGTCGGTGATCGGGCACAAGGAGTGGCAGCCGGGGAAGGTGGACCCGCGCGGGTTCACGATGGGCTCCATGAGGAAACGGATCGGCGACCGGTTGAAGTGACGCGGGGACGTGCGGGCGCGACGGCGCACGGCCTCACTGGCGACAACCCGTTGGAAACTGTCGCTCGCTCCCCTGGGGCCCGCGGCGGCCCGCTCCTAGCGTGGTGGACCGTCCCCGACGGTTCCAGGAAAAGGCCCCGCCATGCAGTACGTCGCCCCGGTCGGCATCGGTGTCCTCTACGCCCTGCTGATGTCCCTCGTCCGTGAACCGCACCGGCGGCGCCTGAACGCCCTCATGGTCGCCGGTGCGGGCGCCGCCTACCTCAGCGGCGGCGGGCTGGGCGGCTGGGAGTTCGCCTTCACGGCGCTGGTCACCTGTGTCGCGTTCCGCGGCCTGGACTCCTGGACGTTCATCGGCGTCGGCTGGCTGCTGCACACCGCGTGGGACGTCGTCCACCACGTCAAGGGCAACCCCATCGTCCCGTTCGCCCACACGTCGTCCCTGGGCTGCGCGATCTGCGACCCGGTGATCGCGCTGTGGTGCCTGCGGGGCGGTCCCTCCCTGATCGGCATGTTCCGGGACCGCGGCCGCGGCCGCGAGGAGCCGCGGGCGACAATGGCCCGGTGACCGGCTCCGACACCTCCGACCCCCGCGACGCCCTCGCGGGCCTGCGCCCGCGGCTGCCCTCCCCGCTGCGGGAGGTCACGGATCAGCGGTTCGAGCGGCACGGGGTAAGGCTCCTGCTGAAGCGGGACGATCTGATCCACCCCGAGCTGGTCGGCAACAAGTGGCGCAAGCTGGCGCCGAACCTCGACGAGGCGGCCGGGCGGACCGTGCTCACCTTCGGCGGCGCGTACTCCAACCATCTGCGCGCCACGGCCGCCGCCGGCCGGCTGCTCGGCCTGCGCACGGTCGGCGTGGTGCGCGGGCAGGAACTCGTCGGCCGCCCGCTCAATCCCTCGCTGGCCCGGTGCGCGGCCGACGGGATGCGGCTGCACTTCGTCGACCGGTCGGCGTACCGCCGCAAGACCGAGCCGGAGACCCTGGCGGCCGTGCTCCGCGCGGCGGACGCCGAGGACGCGTACGTCGTGCCCGAGGGCGGCAGCAACCCCGCCGCCGTGCGCGGCTGCCGGACGCTCGGGGAGGAGCTGGCCGGCCGGGCGGACGTGGTGGCGGTGGCCTGCGGCACCGGCGGCACACTGGCCGGACTGGCCGCCGGGCTCGGCGGCGGGACGCGCGCGCTGGGCATACCCGTGCTCAAGGGCGGTTTCCTGGCCGATGACATACGGGACCTGCAGAGCGAGGCGTTCGGCGGCCCGCGCGGCGACTGGAGCCTCGACAACCGCTTCCACTTCGGCGGCTACGCCCGCGTCCCCCCGGAACTCGACGCGTTCGCCGAGGACTTCGAGCACCGCCACGGCATCCCGGTCGAACGTCTCTATGTCGCCAAGTTGCTTTACGCCCTTGTCGCCCTGGCGGAGGAGAACGCGTTCCCGCGCGGGAGCACGATCGCCGCGGTGATCACCGGGCGGCCCTTCCCTTAGGGCCTGTCCGGCGGATCATGCCGGAGACGCGGGGTCCGGCACGCCCTTTTCCCACTGCCCGAAAGGGTGTGGGAGGTGCCGTCCGGCGGCGTTGTCGTCGGTTGCCGACTCCTCCACGCCCGGCTTCGCCCCCGCTCGCCCGGGGTGCGGGGCGCCGCCGGTTTCCTCCGGCCCGGTCCGCCGGGCAGGCCACGGGCGGCTAGGTCGTCTCCCGGTAGGCCGCCGCCTCCTCCAGGTCCAGCCGGCGCAGCAGCGTGCGCAGCATCTCGTCGTCGATGTAGCGGCCGTCGCGCAGGCGGACGAACACCTCGCGCTCCGCGCCGATCATCTCCCGGGACAGCCGCCGGTAGGTGTCGTCCACCGACTCCCCGGTGACCGGGTTGACCTGCCCGAGCCGTTCCCAGACGGCGTTGCGGCGGCGCTCCAGGACGGTGCGCAGGCGTTCGGCGAGCGGTGCGGGCAGGGCGTTGCGCTCGTCGGCGAGCAGCTCGTCCAGGCGCTGCTCGGCGATCCGGGAGGCCTGTGCCTGGGCGTTGGCCTCGGCCAGGGTCTCGGCCCGCACGTCGCGTCCGGGGAGCTTGAGCACCCGGATCAGCGGGGGCAGCGTCAGTCCCTGCACGACCAGGGTGCCGATGACGGTGGTGAAGGTCAGGAAGAGCAGCAGGTTGCGCTGCGGGAAGTCCTCGCCCTCGGCGGCGGCCGGGATCGAGAAGGCGATGGCCAGCGAGACCACACCCCGCATTCCGGCCCAGGCGATGACGAACGGCGCCTTCCAGCCGGGTCTCCCCTCGCGTTCCCTGATCTTCGGCGACAGCATCGGCGGCAGCCAGGTCGCCGGGTACACCCAGAGGAACCGGATCACGACGACCACCACGAAGACGGCGACCGCGTACCAGGCGGCGTCGATGCCCTCGTACTCGCCGAGTCCTCTCAGGACGACGGGCAGTTGCAGTCCGATCAGCGCGAACACCGCGGACTCCAGGACGAACGCGACCATCTTCCACACCGCGTCCTCCTGGAGGCGGGTGGCGAAGTCGACCTCCCACGCACGGTGCCCCAGGTAGAGGGCGACGACCACCACGGCGATGACACCGGAGGCGTGCACCTGCTCGGCGACGGCGTACGCGACGAACGGGATCAGCAGGGAGAGCGTGTTCTGCAGCAGCGCCTCCTTCACATGGGTGCGCAGCCAGTGCAGCGGTGCCATCAGCACCAGGCCGACCGCCAGCCCGCCGACCGCCGCGAGCAGGAACTCGCCGACTCCCCCGGCCCAGGTCGCGCCCTCGCCGACCGCGGCCGCCACGGCCACCCGGAACGCGGTGATCGCGGTGGCGTCGTTCAGCAGGGACTCGCCCTGGAGGATGGTGGTGATCCGGGACGGCAGGCCCACCCGGCGTGCCACCGCCGTCGCCGCGACCGCGTCCGGCGGGGCCACCACGGCACCGAACACCAGCGCCGCGGTCAGCGGCAGGCCCGGCACGATCAGGTACAGGACCCAGCCGACGGCGAACGTCGCGAACAGCACGTACCCCACCGACAGCAGCGCCACCGGCCGCAGTTGCGCCCGCAGGTCGAGGTAGGAGCTGTCGGTGGCCGCCGTGTGCAGCAGCGGGGGCAGGATGAGCGGCAGGACGATGTGCGGGTCGAGCGTGTACTCGGGGACGCCGGGGAGGTAGCTGACCGCCAGCCCGGCGGCGACCAGCAGCAGCGGTGGCGGCACCGGGGTGCGCCGGGCGGCCGCGGCGATCGCGGCGCTGCCCGCCACCAGCAACAGCAGCGGCATCACATCCATGTCCGGCCCACCCTCGTTTTTCCGCGCGGCCCCCCGCGCGGGCGTCGTAATCTGGCAATCATGAAACAGTGCACGCATGCCGGCGCGCTGCCGCACCCGGAACCCGTCCCGCTCGGTGAGACGTGTCCGGAGTGCCTGCGGGACGGCACCGATCCGGTGCAGCTGCGCCTCTGCCTCACCTGCGGCCATGTCGGGTGCTGCGACTCCTCGCCGAACCGGCACGCCACGGAACACCACAGGGAAACCGGCCACCCCGTGATGCGGACCCATGAGCCCGGCGAGGACTGGCGCTGGTGCTTCGTGGACCACGTACTGGTGTGACCCGGAGTGACCCCGGTGCCGGACGGTTCGACCGTCTGACGTCTGGGTACGTCAATGCGGCGCGCGCTCTTCCCATTTGGGAGCCGCAGACCCCTAGCCACGGAGCGTATTCATAGTTTTACTATGAGTGACAGCATACGGGTCGGGGTCCCGGGGACAGGACCGTCGAGAGCGCGATAGCGTCACCGCTGAACCACGTAGCGCGTTACCCGGGGGCGAATCAGGCCCTGAAACGCTTGTACCACCTTGGAGGTGAGGGTGTCCCAGATCGCAGGCGAGCCCGCGACCCAGGACTTCGTGGAAGTCCGGCTGCCGGCCGCGGGGGCCTACCTGTCGGTGCTGCGTACGGCCACGGCCGGTCTCGCGGCCCGTTTGGACTTCACCCTCGACGAGATCGAGGACCTGCGCATCGCGGTCGACGAGGCCTGCGCGATCCTGCTCCAGCAGGCCGTGCCGGGTTCGGTGCTCAGCTGTGTCTTCCGGCTCGTCGACGACTCGCTCGAGGTGACCGTCTCGGCGCCGACCACGGACGGTCACGCCCCTTCGCGGGACACCTTCGCCTGGACCGTGCTGTCCGCGCTCGCGGGCAAGGTCTCCTCCGCCGTGGACGAGGACAAGACCGTGTCGATCAGCCTCTACAAACAGCGCGGCGCGGGACCCGGGCCGGCGTGAGGAGCGAGGACGGGCCGGTGCGGGACGAAGAACGCGGCACACGGGAGCTGCCGGCCGAGCGCGTGCCGGACGGCATCGACGGCATCCCCGAGCAGGCCCGGCCGCATCCGGAGGACGACTCCACGGAGACCGTCGTCCCGGGCGGCGGGCAGTCCGGCGGTGCCGCGCGGGGCACGCCCGCGGCCGGGCCGGCCGGGGTCGCTCCGGGCCAGGGGGGTGCCCCCGCCAGGGCCAGGCCGGCAGCGGGGGACGAGGCGAGCGCTCGGGGAAGGGCGACGGGCGGGACGATGAGCGAGCACGAGCGACACGCCGAGGACGAGGCGCCGCGGGCGCCCGCCGCCCGGGGCGCGCGGAGCGCCCCCGGTGCTCCGGGCACCCAGGGCGGGCACGCGCACCACAACCCGCAGGACCGCAGCGGGGCGCGCGCCATGTTCCTCGAGCTGCGCACGCTGCAGGACGGCACTCCCGAGTACGCGGAGCTGCGCAACCGCCTGGTGCGCATGCATCTGCCGCTCGTCGAGCACCTCGCGCGCCGCTTCCGCAACCGCGGTGAGCCGCTGGACGACCTCACCCAGGTCGCCACCATCGGGCTGATCAAGTCGGTCGACCGCTTCGACCCCGACCGGGGCGTGGAGTTCTCGACGTACGCGACCCCGACGGTCGTCGGGGAGATCAAGCGGCACTTCCGCGACAAGGGCTGGGCGGTGCGGGTGCCGCGCCGGCTGCAGGAGCTGCGGCTGGCGCTCACCACGGCCACGGCGGAGCTGTCCCAGCTCCACGGCCGCTCCCCCACGGTGCACGAGCTGGCCGAGAAGCTGGCCATCTCCGAGGAGGAGGTCCTGGAGGGCCTGGAGTCCGCGAACGCGTACTCCACGCTGTCCCTGGACGTCCCCGACACCGACGACGAGTCCCCGGCGGTCGCCGACACCCTCGGCGCCGAGGACGAGGCGCTGGAGGGCGTGGAGTACCGGGAGTCGCTCAAGCCGCTGCTGGAGGACCTGCCGCCGCGCGAGAAGCGGATCCTGCTGCTGCGTTTCTTCGGCAACATGACCCAGTCGCAGATCGCGCAGGAGGTCGGCATCTCGCAGATGCACGTCTCCCGGCTGCTGGCCCGCACCCTGGCCCAGCTTCGGGAGAAGCTGCTCGTGGAGGAGTGACCCGACGCGGGCGCCGGGGCCTGTCTTCCGGATCGGGCCGCCCCCGGGTGACGGCGCCTCGCAGCCGGGCCGGGCGAGGGCTGTGGGGATCCCTCCCGCGCGGGCGCAGTCGAGCGTGGGGAGCGTACGGCTGCAAGGCCGAGGAGGACGTCGACGCGGCAGGGGTCCCTCGCGCGGGCAAAGCCGAGCATGAGGGGAATCGGCAGCCGACGACAACACCGCTGCGGGTCCCTCTCCGGGGGAGTGCGCGCCGGGCCCCGTGACCCCGGCAAGGTCCGGGGGCGGGCGCTACTTCTCGGCGTTCCCGGGCCCCCGGATGCCGAGGGCCTGGGTCGTCTCGGGGTTGACCAGCAGGACCAGCGCGGTGACGGACACGACGGCGAGCGCGATTCCGGCCGGGATGGCCACGCTGTCGGAGCGCAGCAGGTTGTAGGCCACCGGCAGCGCGATGATCTGTGTGATGACGGCGGGGCCGCGGCTCCAGCTCCGCCGGGCGAACAGCCCCCGCGCGGCAAGCAGCGGGAGCAGCGCGAGCACGATCAGCGTCACGCCGCCGGTGATCGCCTGTTGACGGTCGTCCGGCTCGCCGGTGAGGGCGAGGACCGACATCCACACGCCGCCTGCCACCAGCGCGAGCCCCTCCAGGGCGGCCAGGGCCGCGGCGTACGTCAGACGGCGTGGGCGGGGGCCGGTGGCGTCCGGGGTGGTGGTGGGGGTCTGCTCGCTGCTCACCCCTGAAGGGTAGCCCTCGCCGCGCACGCCCCCGTGTCGAGGTTCACGCCCCGTCTCCCCCTCCGCCCCCGACTCGGTCTGGGCCCGGTACCGCTCAGTAGGTACCCTGCACGTCATGCGTGCACTTCTCGTGGTCAACCCGGCGGCAACCACCACCAGTGCGCGCACGCGCGATGTACTGATCCACGCGCTCGCCAGCGAGATGAAGCTGGAGGCGGTCACCACCGAGTACCGCGGACACGCGCGCGACCTGGGCCGGCAGGCCGCGCAGAGCGACGACATCGACCTGGTGGTGGCCCTCGGCGGGGACGGCACGGTCAACGAGGTCGTCAACGGTCTGCTGCACGCGGGGCCCGACCCGGAGCACCTGCCCGGTCTCGCCGTGGTCCCCGGCGGTTCCACCAATGTCTTCGCCCGCGCCCTGGGCCTGCCCAACCAGCCCGTGGAGGCCACCGGCGTCCTGCTGGACGCGCTGCGCGAGGGTCGCGAGCGCACCGTCGGCCTGGGTCTGACCTCGGGCACGCCGGGCTCGGACGACGAGGCCGTCCCGGCCCGCTGGTTCACCTTCAACGCGGGGCTGGGTTTCGACGCCGGTGTGGTCGGCCGGGTGGAGCAGCAGCGGGAGCGCGGCAGGAAGTCGACCCACGCGCTGTACATGCGCCAGGTGGTCCGCCAGCTGCTCGGCGATCCGCACCGCCGGAACGGGGTGATCACGTTCGAGCACCCGGACGAGGAGCCGGTCACCGATCTGGCGCTCTCCATAGTCTCGAACACCTCGCCGTGGACGTTTCTCGGCAATCGCCCGATCTACGCGTCACCTAAGGCCTCGTTCGATACGGCGCTCGATCTCTTCGGTCTGCACCGGCTCTCCACCGCCGCGGTTGCCCGGTATGGCACCCAGTTGCTCACTTCGTCCCCGGAGTGCGGACCCCGCGGCAGGCATGTGGTCTCCCAGCACGATCTGACGCGCTTCACCTTGCATTCGAAGGTGCCACTGCCCCTCCAGATGGACGGTGACCACCTGGGGCTGCGAACCAGCGTGACGTTCACAGGCGTACGCCGTGCACTGCGTGTGATTGTGTGAGCAGAAAGGGCCAAAGTCCTTTCAGTCGAACGTTTAGGCCAGGATCCACCCCATAGAAGTACGGCTGTGACCTAGTCGACACCGAAGAATCAAAAAAAACTTTCCGGAAGGGGTTGTATCCGCCGCCGAGGTTTGCGAGTCTCTTCTTGGCGATCGGGACGGCCCGCAACACCGGCCTCCACAGATCACCGGAACCCCTCTTCAAACCCAAGGACCACGCCAGCGAACCTGGCGGTCGGCCCTTCCCTTGTCGGGGGATTCGTGAAAGCGTTCACATTCACAAGCAATCGCATTACATACCTAGGAGAGGTAGCAGCCATGGACTGGCGTCACAACGCCGTTTGCCGCGAGGAAGACCCCGAGCTCTTCTTCCCCATCGGCAACACCGGTCCTGCGCTGCTGCAGATCGAGGAAGCCAAGGCCGTCTGCCGCCGCTGCCCGGTGATCGAGAGCTGCCTGCAGTGGGCACTCGAGTCCGGTCAGGACAGCGGCGTCTGGGGTGGTCTCAGCGAGGACGAGCGTCGCGCGATGAAGCGCCGTGCCGCCCGCAACCGGGCCCGTCAGGCATCCGCCTGACAACCCACCCCTGCTGACAGCCTGAGCTTGGCGGCGCGTACGGCGCGTACGCATCTCCCGCCCCCGAGCCGCAGCGCGCAGTCGAGCAAGAGCCCCGGCCGCTTTCAGTGGTCCGGGGCTCTTTGCCGTCCGGGCCCGCGACCCGCCCGGGCCCGCCACTGGCCCGGACGGCCCGCTACTTGTCCGACTGCACCGGGATGTCCAGGATCACCCTGGTCCCCCGCTCCGGTGCCGGCACCATGTCGAAGGTGCCGCCCAACTCGCCCTCCACCAGGGTCCGTACGATCTGCAGACCGAGGTTGCCCGCGGTGTGCGGGTCGAAGCCCTCGGGCAGGCCCACGCCGTCGTCCTGCACGGTGACCAGCAGGCGGGTCTCCTTCGTGGTGCCGCCGCGGACCGCCGACACCTCGACGGTGCCGGTCTCGCCCTCGCGGAAGCCGTGCTCCAGGGCGTTCTGCAGCACCTCGGTCAGCACCATCGACAGCGGGGTGGCGACCTCGGCGTCGAGTATGCCGAAGCGGCCCGTGCGCCGGCCGGTGACCTTGCCCGGGGAGATCTCGGCGACCATCGCGAGGACGCGGTCGGCGATCTCGTCGAACTCCACGCGCTCGTCCAGGTTCTGGGACAGCGTCTCGTGCACGATCGCGATGGACCCCACCCGGCGCACCGCCTCCTCCAGCGCCGCGCGGCCGCGCTCGGACCCGATGCGCCGTGCCTGGAGGCGCAGCAGCGCCGCCACCGTCTGGAGGTTGTTCTTGACCCGGTGGTGGATCTCCCGGATGGTCGCGTCCTTGGTGATCAACTCGCGTTCGCGGCGGCGAAGTTCCGTGACGTCACGGAGCAGCACCAGCGAACCGATGCGCGTCCCCTTCGGTTTGAGCGGGATCGCCCGGAACTGGATCACCCCGTCGTGCGCCTCGATCTCGAACTCGCGCGGCGCCCAGCCGCTGGCGACCTTGGCCAGCGCCTCGTCCACAGGACCGCGGGAAGGGGCCAGTTCGGCGGTGGTCCGCCCGAGGTGATGACCCACCAGGTCGGCGGCGAGACCCATGCGGTGGTAGGCGGACAGGGCGTTCGGGGAGGCGTACTGGACGATGCCGTCGGCGTCGAGGCGGATCAGCCCGTCGCCGACGCGGGGCGAGGCGTCCATCTCCAGCTGCTGGTTCGCGAACGGGAAGGAGCCGGCCGCGATCATCTGTGCGAGGTCCGAGGCGCTCTGGAGGTAGGTGAGCTCCAGCCGGCTCGGGGTGCGCACGGTGAGCAGGTTGGTGTTGCGCGCGATGACCCCGAGGACGCGCCCCTCACGCCGTACGGGGATGGACTCGACCCGTACGGGAACCTCCTCGCGCCACTCCGGGTCCCCCTCGCGCACGATCCGGCCCTCGTCCAGGGCCGCGTCCAGCATCGGGCGGCGTCCGCGCGGGACGAGGTGGCCGACCATGTCGTCCTGGTAGGAGGTCGGGCCGGTGTTGGGCCGCATCTGGGCGACGGAGACATAGCGGGTGCCGTCGCGGGTGGGAACCCACAGGACCAGGTCGGCGAAGGAGAGGTCGGAGAGCAGCTGCCACTCCGAGACCAGCAGGTGGAGCCACTCGAGATCGGTGTCGTCGAGGGCGGTGTGCTGGCGTACGAGTTCGTTCATGGAGGGCACGTCAGCGAGCGTACCCGGCGGTCCGCGGGGGCCTGAAACACCCGCGGGCCGCGGCGCCTGAGAGGGACCCTCAACCCTCCCGGCACCGCAGCCCGGAGCAACATCGGCCGTGGGGTGTGCGGTCCCGGTCGGCCGAGGGACGAGGAGCCGGGGCAGTCAGGGCAGAGAGCTCCGGTTCCTCGGTTCCGCCTTCCTGTGCGGGGAAGGCAGGCTTGGTGTGCCCTACTACGCATTGTGGACTAGACCACTGTCCCTGTAAATGCGTCGGACGCCGTTCGTCCCATCGGTGCCGCGCGGGCGTCCGTCACGCAGCCTAACCCCTGGGATTCCCCCACGGGGCCGGTCGGACATGGCAATTTCGGCGCGCGGCCACCGCGCCCGCTCTGTTAGATTGAGATTGGTCTAAACCACATTGCACCACCGCACGGATCCGTGCTCACGGATCCGGCCCCAGTCGAGTCCTCCTCAAGATCGGCAGGCCCACCGTGGAAGTTGTCATCGTTGCGGACGCCAAGGCGGGCGGCGAGCTCATCGCCGGGGCCATGGCACAGCTCCTGCGACGCAAGCCCGACGCCCTGCTGGGCGTGGCGACCGGTTCGACGCCGCTGCCCGTCTACCAGGCGCTGGCGGCCCAGGTGGACTCCGGCGCCGTGGACGCCTCCCGGGCGCGGATCGCCCAGCTCGACGAGTACGTGGGACTGCCCGCCGACCACCCCGAGTCCTACCGCTCGGTGCTGCGGCGCGAGGTGCTGGAGCCGCTCGGGATCGGGATGGACGCCTTCATGGGCCCCGACGGCACCGCCGAGGACGTACAGGGCGCGTGCGAGGCGTACGACAGGGAGCTGGCCGGGGCCGGCGGCGTGGACCTCCAGCTGCTCGGGATCGGCACGGACGGGCACATCGGGTTCAACGAGCCGTGCTCCTCGCTCGCCTCCCGCACCCGGATCAAGACGCTGACCGAGCAGACCCGGGTGGACAACGCCCGCTTCTTCGACGGCGACATCGACCAGGTCCCGCACCACGTCATCACCCAGGGCATCGGCACCATCCTGGAGGCCCGTCACCTGGTCCTGCTCGCCACCGGAGAGGGCAAGGCGGACGCGGTCGCCGCGACCGTCGAGGGTCCGGTGGCGGCGGTGTGCCCCGCGTCCGCGCTCCAGCTGCACCCGCACGCCACGGTGGTCGTCGACGAGGCCGCCGCCGCCGAGCTGAAGCTCGCCGACTACTTCCGGCACACCTACGCCAACAAGCCGGAGTGGCAGGGGATCTGACCGCCCTCCATGGTCTGGACCAGCCCCCGCCCCAGGGGTATACAAAGGGGATCACGGAGCGTGCGGGGCACACCCCCGTCCCGAGCCGTGCCACGATGTCAGCCGCGGCCGATGGGGATGTCGGTCGTTTCGGCACCCGGAGCCGGGAAGGCAGAGCATGAGCACCGACGTCAGCAGTGCGGAGAACGAGGGTGGGACCACGGTCCGTACCGCGCGTGTGCCCAAGTACTACCGGCTGAAGAAGCACCTGCTCGACATGACCGAGACGGCGCCGCCCGGCACTCCGGTCCCGCCCGAGCGCACCCTGGCGGCGGAGTTCGACACCTCGCGCACCACCGTGCGCCAGGCGCTCTCGGAGCTGGTCGTCGAGGGGCGCCTCGAACGCATCCAGGGCAAGGGGACCTTCGTCGCCAAGCCCAAGGTCTCCCAGGCGCTCCAGCTCACGTCGTACACCGAGGACATGCGAGCCCAGGGTCTGGAGCCCACCTCGCAGCTGCTGGACCTCGGCTACATCACCGCCGACGACCGGCTCGCCGGGCTGCTCGACATCACGGCCGGCGGGCGGGTGCTGCGCATCGAGCGGCTGCGCATGGCCAACGGCGAGCCGATGGCCATCGAGACCACCCATCTGAGCGCCAAGCGCTTCCCCGCGCTGCGCCGCAGCCTGACGAAGTACACCTCCCTCTACACCGCCCTCGCCGAGGTGTACGACGTCCATCTCGCGGAGGCCGAGGAGACCATCGAGACGTCCCTGGCCACCCCGCGCGAGGCCGGCCTGCTCGGCACCGACGTCGGTCTGCCGATGCTGATGCTGTCCCGGCACTCGCGGGACCGGGACGGACAGCCGGTGGAGTGGGTGCGGTCGGTGTACCGGGGCGACCGGTACAAGTTCGTCGCGCGCCTGAAGCGCCCCCAGGACTGAGCCCGCAGCAGGCTCGGACCGGGCCCTGAGCCGGCTCGCAAAACCCGACGAAGCGGGCGGTTGACAAGGTTTTCGTTGCTGTTGCCTCTCGGTTGAGCGGCGCCTGGATACCGCTATGCGGACGAGGGGTTACGACCGTGCTACGCCCTGACCTACATTTCCGCGCATTGATGCCGGTGATCAGTGAGGGGACGGGAACCGTCTGATGTCACAAGCCCCAGAAACCACAGGAGGGCCGGTGGTGACGCCCGTGCGCGTCGTCATCGCCCTCTGTCTCGTCGCACCGTTCGTTGCCATGTTGTGGGTCGGGTCCTACGCGAAGACCGACCCGACGTTCATCGGCATCCCGTTCTTCTACTGGTACCAGATGCTGTGGGTGCTGGTCTCCACCGCCCTGACGATGATCGCGTACAAGCTCTGGCAGCGTGACCAGCGCGCCCGCTCGGCCTCGAAGGGCGGTGCGTCGCAGTGAACGACGGCGTGAACGGCGTGGCACTCGCCGTCTTCATCTTCTTCTTCCTGCTGGTCACGGCCATGGGGTTCATGGCCGCGCGCTGGCGCAAGGCCGAGAACGAGCACAGCCTCGACGAGTGGGGCCTGGGCGGACGGTCGTTCGGCACCTGGGTCACCTGGTTCCTGCTCGGCGGCGACCTGTACACCGCGTACACGTTCGTGGCCGTACCGGCGGCGATCTACGCGGCGGGCGCGGCCGGCTTCTTCGCGGTGCCGTACACGATCCTGGTGTACCCGCTGATCTTCACCTTCCTGCCCCGGCTGTGGTCGGTGTCGCACAAGCACGGCTACGTCACGACGTCCGACTTCGTGCGCGGCCGGTTCGGCTCGAAGGGGCTGTCGCTGGCCGTCGCGGTCACCGGCATCCTGGCCACGATGCCGTACATCGCGCTCCAGCTGGTCGGCATCCAGGCCGTGCTGGACGTGATGGGTGTCGGCGGCGGCGAGGACACCAACTGGTTCGTCAAGGACCTGCCGCTGCTGATCGCCTTCGGCGTGCTGGCGGCGTACACGTACTCGTCGGGTCTGCGGGCCCCCGCGCTGATCGCGTTCGTCAAGGACACGCTGATCTACATCGTGATCGCGGTGGCGATCATCTACATCCCGATCAAGCTGGGCGGCTTCGACGAGATCTTCGCCAAGGCGAGCGAGGCGTACAGCCAGACCAACCCGGCCACGGGCGCGCCACGCGGTGCGCTGGTGCCGGGCGAGGCGGGCCAGTGGACGTACGCCACGCTGGCGCTCGGCTCGGCGCTCGCGCTGTTCATGTACCCGCACTCGATCACGGCGACGCTGTCCTCGCGCAGCCGTGAGGTGATCCGCCGCAACACCACGATCCTGCCGCTGTACTCCCTGATGCTGGGCCTGCTGGCGCTGCTCGGCTTCATGGCGATCGCGGCCGGGGTCAAGGTCAGCAACGGGCAGCTGGCGATCCCGCAGCTGTTCGAGGACATGTTCCCGGACTGGTTCGCGGGCGTGGCCTTCGCGGCCATCGGCATCGGCGCGCTGGTGCCGGCGGCGATCATGTCGATCGCGGCGGCGAACCTGTTCACCCGCAACATCTACAAGGACTTCATCAAGCCGGACGCGACGCCGAAGCAGGAGACCCAGGTCTCCAAGATCGTGTCCCTGCTGGTGAAGGTGGGCGCGCTGGTCTTCGTCCTGACCATGGACAAGACGGTCGCGATCAACTTCCAGCTCCTCGGCGGCATCTGGATCCTGCAGACCTTCCCGGCGCTGGTGGGCGGCCTGTTCACCCGCTGGTTCCACCGCTGGGCGCTGATCGGCGGCTGGGCGGTCGGCATGATCTACGGCACGGCCGCCGCGTACGGGGTGGCCTCGCCGACACAGAAGCACTTCGGCGGGTCGTCGGAGGAGATCCCGGGCATCGGGGAGATCGGCTACATCGGCCTCACCGCGTTCGTGCTCAACGTCCTGGTCACGGTCGTCCTGACCTTCGTCATGCGGGCCGTCAAGGCGCCCGAGGGCATCGACGAGACCAAGCCGCAGGACTACACGGCGGACGCGGGCGACCCCGGTGTCCAGGTGGAGCTTCCGCCGGCCACGGCGGGCAGCAGCCACTGACGCCTGTGACGTACGACGACGGGGCCCCGGGGAAAAACGGCCGCCCGCCGCGTTGGCGTAAAAAAATAACACAACACACCACAACTAAAGGGC